>NZ_CAKKMF010000027.1 GCF_918697925.1 Arthrobacter sp. Bi26 | reverse complement strand
CATCGCCATCATCATCGCCAGCATCGCCGCCCAGGTCCTGGACCTTCCGGTGGCCCGGATCGGCACCCTGCCCGACACCCTGCCGGCCCCGGTTATCCCCGCCCTGGACTGGGGCACCGTGGCTGCCCTTGCCGGGCCGGCCGCGACCATCGCGGCCCTCGCGGCGATCGAGTCGCTGCTCTCGGCCCGGGTTGCCGCGTCAATCTCCGACACCGGACCCTACGACGCCGACCGTGAACTCCTGGGGCAGGGTCTGGCCTCCGTCGCATCCGGGTTCTTCGGCGGCATGCCCGCCACCGGGGCCATTGCCCGCACCGCGGTGAACATCCGCTCCGGCGGCAGGACCCGGCTCGCGGCCATCACCCATGCCGTGGTCCTGCTGGCCGTGGTCTACCTCGCCACCGGCCCGGTCGCGCGTATCCCGCTCGCCGCCCTGGCCGGGGTCCTGATGGTCACCGCCACCCGCATGGTCTCCCCCACCACGCTGCGCAGCGTCATCGGCTCGACCCGTGCCGACACCGTCGTGTTCTTCGTCACCGCGCTGATCACCGTGTCCTTCGACCTCATCGAGGCAGTCGCAATCGGCATCGCCGTCGCGTCCTTCTTCGCCCTGCGCGCCCTGGTCAAGTCCAGCGGCGTCCACCGCGAAGAGATCCCGGGCCCGGTCCAGGACGGGGACGAGCACATCGCCGTGTTCCGGCTCGACGGGGCCCTGTTTTTCGCCGCGGCCGAACGCGTCCTGGACCGGGTCAGCGCGATCCGCAATGTCGATGTCGTCATCATCCGCATGTCCCAGCTCCAGGTCCTGGACGCAACAGGGGCCAGGGTCATCACCGACATCGTCAATGCCCTCGAACGCCGCGGGATCACCGTGCTGATCAAAGGCATCCAGGAACGCCACCTGGCCCTAGTCACCCGGGTGGGTGTGCTGGAATCCCTGCGCCACCACAAACACCTCTTCGCGGAATTGCCCCCGGCCGTGGAACACGCCCGCAGCCACGTCGCTCGCGCCAGGGCCGCCCGCACCGCAGAACTTCCCGCACACGACAAAGCACCCGACGCCGGCCAGGACCCCGACCGTGGCCCGGTCGCGGCAGCCACTCCCGGCCGCACCACGGTCCGCTGAATGATCAGGAGCATCCTTTGCCGCCAACAGCACCCCTGGAATCCCGGACCGAACCGGACCGTCTGCCGCAATACCTCCTGGGTTTCGGACTGGGGGCCCTTCTGCGGTTCGACCTCCCGGCACTTTTCGCGGGGCCCACGAACCCGGCCTGGCTGGCCGCGACGGTACTGACCGCCCCGACCGTCGGCATCCCCGCCGGGATCGACGCGCTCCGACGGCGCAACAACTCACAGGGCCGGCCCGCAGGGGCAACAGCGCTGCGCCCGGACAGGAGCTCGCCATGAGCATGGGCGACATGGCACTTCCGGAGTGGAAGCACTCCAGGCCCGGAGGGACCGGGTACCCCACGGACGCGGAAGCCTGGAACGTCTGGTACACCGAGAACGACCGCGGCTGGGCGCCGGCAAGCTCCTCGGTCCGCGCCATGCTGAACGGGCTTGCCCCCGGACGGGCCCTGGATCTGGGGGCCGGCGACGGCCGCAACGCCGTATGGCTCGCCGGACGGGGCTGGCACGTGACAGCCATGGACTTTTCCGCCGCAGCCCTGGATATCGGGCGCGGGCGCGCCTTCGCCGAAGGCGTCACGGACCTGATCACCTGGTCCGTCGCCGACGTCACCACTTGCGCACCGGTACGCGGAAGCCTGGACCTTGTTCTGGCCGCCTTCCTTCACCTGCCCGGACCGGATCGGGAGGGCACCATAGCCCGCACAGCCCTGGGCCTGGCCCCCGGCGGGCTGTTCCTGTACATCGGCCACGACCCGGCCGACCCCCGCGAAAATGCCTCCGGGCCACGGAGCGCAGCCGCGCTGCACCACAGCGCGCGGGTTGCCGGCTGGGCCAGACGGGCCGGACTGCAGGTCGAAACGGCCGAGACCCGGTCCCGTCCCGTTCCCGGGGCCCGCCGGCCCGCGTTGGACTGCGTGGTCCTGGCCCGCAGCCCGGCCGCGCCGGCACAGTCCCCGCCTACGGCATCGTAAACGCCCAACCCGCACCCACCACCAGGAGAGCAAGAAAACACTGGGGACAAGGAAGCAATGGACTACCACCTGAAAAGTATCGAGGCAGCCGCGGCCCGGGGCGGCTACCTGCCAGCGCACGGTCATGCCGTCCCCGCACCCGACTGCACCAAACCGGCTTTGTCCGAACACTACGGTTCCGGAACGGAGGCATCCGGCCTGGTTTTGGCCTTGTGCCGGGCCATGGCCGCCCAAGTGCCGCCCGCCGATGCGGCGGCGGCGGCGGGCATGAGCCTTTCTGAACTTTTCAACACACTGAGGCAACACCCCTGACGGACAGCCCGCTCCCTAACCTGCACCACCCATCTCTGTACTGCCCGCATTCTGCATTGCCCCGCCTCATAAGTCCCGCCCGACCGGTCCCGATATTCAGGAGCAAAACATGACAGCACCGACCGTGCCCGCACCAGAACCCTCAACAGGCCGGGGCTCCCGGATCGCAGGGGTCGGCTCGTACCAGCCCGCAAGGATCCTGGATAACGAGGAACTGAGCCAGATCGTGGATACCACCGATGAATGGATCCGCAGCAGGGTCGGGATCCAGGAACGCCGCATCGCCGATACCGAGTCCGTCGCGGACATGGCTACCCAGGCCGGGCGGGACGCCCTTCAACATGCCGGGATCGAAGCCGCGGATCTGGACCTGGTCGTCGTTGCTACCGTGACCGCACTGGACCGCTCCCCGAGCACCGCCGGGCGGGTCTCGGCCGCGCTGGGTGCCCGGAACCCTGCCGTGTTCGACCTTAACGCCGCCTGCTCGGGGTTCACGCACGCCCTTGCCGTCGCTGACCAGGCCATCCGTTCCGGGGCCGCCAACACCGCCCTGGTCATCGGGGCCGAGAAGCTCAGTGACTTCACGGACTGGGCCGACAGGACCACCTGCGTACTCGTCGGTGACGGTGCCGGCGCCCTCGTGCTCACCGCCTCACCAACTCCGGGGATCGGACCAGTCCACTGGGGATCAGTCCCCGAGCTGTCCCACGCGGTCAGGATCGAAGAACCCAAACTCCGTTTCCAGCAGGAAGGCATGTCAGTGTTCCGCTGGGCCATCAGCGAGGCCGCCACGCTGGCCCGGAAAACCTGCGAGATCGCCGGCATCCGGCCGGACGAGCTCGCAGGGTTCGTCCCGCACCAGGCCAACCTGCGCATCATCGAGCCCCTCGCCGATCAACTCGGAATCTCCCGCGAGATCACCGCACGTGACGTCGTCACCTCGGGGAACACGTCCTCGGCCAGTATCCCGATCGCCTTTGCCAGGCTGGTGCGTAGCGGACAGCTTCCGCCCGACAGCCCCGTTCTGCTGTTCGGTTTCGGCGGCGGATTCTCCTACGCCGGGCAGGTAGTCCGCACCCCGGCCACCGGCACCGTGTCCGGAACCTGAAGCACCTGGCGCCTCGGGCACGGCCGATCGGCCGTGCCCGAACAGGCGACAACCATGACCTCACACCCCGTCAAAGACAAGGGAAACACCCATGCCACTGCTGAAAGAACTTCAGGACAAGGTCCGCGCCACCCACCTACTGGTTCGCCCGGCCGAAGAATGGAACAAGCTCTCCGAGAAAGTTCAGCAGGCCTGGGCCAGCGGGGACGAGCAACAACTCGAAACGGCCCGGAGGTTCCACCTCATCGCGTGGGCATCCGTCGCCCGGAACATCCTCGCCGATCCTTTCGAGGGCGTCGGCATCACCACCACCCCAGCCAGCACCGACTGGGGCATCGCAACCCTGACCTCCAGCGGGCGCAGCTGCCAACCACAACTAACCCGATCGGACACCGCCGATCCCAGCACCGGCACCCAGCCCCGATTGCGGAGCTTCGAAGAAGTCATGACCGACTACGACGCCTGCCTCGACTACCTCGCCGGCGTCCCATCCCCGACCCAGGGCTAACTGCAAAACAAGCCGGTCTGCACTCGCGGGCCCTGACAACAGACATTCACTTCGTTGTCATCGGCGGCTGTTAGTGTCCGGGCATGGATGAACTGTTGTTGGGACCGGGCCCTGCTGCTGCACGCGATCTGTAGGACCGGACCCGTTTCGACACCGCGTTCCTCGGTGTGCCGGTGCCCGTTCCGACCCTGGCAGGCGTCGAGACGGTCCTTCTGCCCTACACGCACTTCTCCGTACTCATGCGGCCGGACAAGCGCCTGGCCGCGGTGACGGCCCTGGGGATTGACGGGGCGAAGCTGATGGACCTGGACCGGTCCGGCATCCGGTGGCGGCTCGATCCCCCGGCTGGGCGAAGACCAGCAGACCGGCGAGCGGGTCTACGCCCGCAACGATATCGACGGCGGCCACCTGGTCCGCCGGGCCTCAGCCGTCTGGGGCGAGACCCGGGAAGAGGCCGCCCGGGCCAACGAGGACACCTTCCACTACACGAACGCCGCGCCCCAGGCGGCAAAGTTCAATCAGGGCCTGGGCCTCTGGCTCGGCCTGGAATCCCCTGTAGGACAACGCGGCCGACAACGGCCGGCGGCTCGTCGTTTTCACGGGCCCGATCTTCAGTGACACCGACCCCGCCTACCGGGGCGTCAACATCCCGCTGCGGTTCTTCAAGGTCGCCGTCTTCCTCCATCACGGGGACCTCGCCGCAACCGGCTACATCGTGGACCAGACGCCCGAGCTCGCGAACCTGCCGGACGTCCCGCGGCCCGGCGCCATCGATGAGGCTCCCCCGCTTGGCCCGTTCCGCACCTTCCAGGTTCCCGTCCGAGACGTTGCCGCCCTGACAGGCCTGAACCTGGACCAGGTCGTGGCCGCAGACCGGATGCCCATCGCCTGCGCGCTGACCACCGCGCCGGTCACCTCCACCTGGAGACGGCTGAACTCGCCGCTGGACCTCGACCTGGACTTCGACCTTCACGGCACGGACTGACATCCCCCGACCTGACCTGACCCGGCACCGGAGCCACCCGGCAAGGGAGGCTCCGACGGTGGCAGAAGCAACAGTTTGGGCACGGCAAGCCCTGCGACGGCCGGCCACACCGGACCGGGCCGCCGGCCGCGGCAGCGGACGGCCATAAGCAGTTGCCTATGGGCCGGGTGCACGCCCGTCTTGTGGGGAGGGCCGTGGCAGGATGGGCCCCTTGGACAGGCGGTTGCGGCGTGCCCCTGACGCCGAATGGGTGCTGATGTACCGGCTCGGACTGAGCCGGCACCGCATCGCTGCCCTCGTCCGTGCCGAGCCCGCCGCCGTCGGATACCATCTGGCCATCGCCCGCCGCCAGGACCCGGGCTCGAGGCCGAGCACCAGGCCGCCTTCCGCCGCCGCACCCATTCCGTACCCCTCCCCCACGGACCTTGTACGCATGGAAGGGGTCATCGCCTGGGTCACGGCCGAAGGCCGGCTGCCTGAAAGGCCGTTCCGGCGACCGGGGCGAACGGTCCATGGCGCTGTGGCTGTCCGAGCGCCGGCGCGAAGCAGCCGACGGCACCCTGGACCCGGCCTACGGCTCCGGTCTCGCCCGGGTGCCGGGGTGGGCCGACAAGCGCAGGGAATCCGAGGACGAAGCCCGCTGGCACCACCGCCTCGCCCAGCTCGCGGCCTACCGCACGGAGGGCAACGACTGGCCCCGCCACGGGAACACTGAATCGGAGCGTGAACACACCCTCGGCGTGTGGATCCACATGCAGCGGTACACACGCCGCCGCGGCGAACTCGACCCCGTGAAGGTCAAGCTCCTGGACGATGCAGTTCCCGGATGGCAGGCCGGGAGGACCCGGGGCCGCCGTCCCCGGCGGTGACTGGGAAGGTTGTGGCAGCTGGGGCAGGCGGAGCCCTGACGCAGTGCGAGGCTGGGTGGTTTCTAACCAACGTCGCAATATGGCTGTTTTTGACGTTGCAGCGTGGCTGTTGAAATCGTCCTCAACCTGGCTGAATGCGTGTGCTGGCTAACGGAACACCGCATACGGCGCAGCGCAGGAGGACTCGCGTCGTCATCGAATTCTCGAATTCGGTTGGGGGCTCAGCACATAGTCGTTGCCGAAGTTGTTGTCCCAGTAGGTGTTCCCCGAGCTATGGTCCCGATAGTAAGCAGCGAATCTCACAGGCTGAAGTCCTATGAAGACAGGCGTTATGAACTGCCATTTTTCGACAATCCCCAAGTTGTTGTAGGCCTGCTCAGTGGAGGTGCCTATGTAGTGGGCCCGCTCGGATCAGGAATCGTAATCCCCTCCTAATTTCTGGTGAAGTGGTGAAATATCTGCAAAGGCGTTAGTGCTATTCGCAGGCGTGTTTTCGAGCGCACGGATAAAGCTGTGGCCAAATAACCTTGGGCTGCTCCGGTATAGCAAACGATGCGGCCGCCGTCGTCTCTCTCAACTCCGTGAAGCGGCTGTGGCCGCGCAAGTGGATGATCTTGCACGTGGGCTGGCAAAACCCATAAGGAAAACGGCGGCCGCGCTGCCAGATGCAGGAGCGCGGCCACTGCTCTAGGTTTTTCAAAATTGGTCAGGCAGGGTGTGTTGACACTGTCAACACTTTCGGCGTCGGACTGGCTCGTAGATCGGTCGGATTGGCTCGAATTGCCTATGTTTTCGGGAGTTCCCAGAGTTTGCAGGGCCTGGAATACGGTTCGAGTCCCATCTCGGACACAGTGTTTCCGCAGGTCAAGGGGCCCTTTGGTCTCTAAGTGTGCACGAGTGTTGACGAATTGGTCCCTTCGGGGGCCTGTTTTGTTGGCTGCCGTGCTGTAGCGGGGTGGCTCCTTCCTAGAGCTCTGGACGTCCGTGATTTACTGCTTCATGAGTCGCGCAGGGCCTGGGCAACATGACCTGTTTCGCGCGGTGCATGACTGAGCGCCTGGCTGGATTAAGGGATTCAGTCCGTCGTGTGAGTGTCAGTGGTGTGTCATCGCGGGCGTCGCATTCCGCTGTAGGCTGCCACGACCCCTACCAGGAAAATGAGGACGGCGAGGTAGATCAGGCCGAGGTGCCCAAGCGTGGCCAGACCCCATGCGTAGTGCGCGGGGAGGGCCACGGCGAGTCCGACGACCGGGACAATAACGGCTGTGGCGAAGGCCCACCGTTCTCCGCGGCGCACCCCATACCAGGACAGGCCTGCGACGGCCAGCCCGGTCGCAGCAATGAAGCCGCTGACCGCGATGTGCAGATGGCTGATGTAGTGATACAGCTGCGGGCTGAACGCCTCGATCTCCGCCTTCCCTTTGTCCACTTGATCGGGGCCGATGCCCAGCTCGAGGAAGGCGTCCGTGAAGTTGAGTACCAAGAAGATTACGGCGTACCCCACGAAGGCCAGCCCGGCCAGCGTCATGAGAGCGGCTCCTGTCTGGAGGCGGGACTGTTCCCCTTGGGGAGTTTGGATGGTGGACACGGCCACCACCCCCTTTCTTATTCAAGTAGGTACTTGAATAAGAATCCCCTGACAGTATGCTTGTCAAGAGAACTCTTGAATAGGAGGCGCGAGTGGGCGACCAGCAGGAAAAGGATGCGCTCTTCGACGCCCTCGCAGAAGCTGCCAAGGCGTTGGGGAACGGCAGGAGGGCGCAGCTGATCGATATCCTTGGGCAGGGCGAGCGGTCGGTTGACGAGCTGGCCGCAGAGATCCACCAGAGTATGGCCAACACATCCCAGCACCTGCAGCGCTTGCTGCGAGCCGGCCTCGCCTGCTCCCGACGCTCGGGGACGCGGATCTACTACTCCCTTGCCAGCCCGGCAGTGGAGCGGCTATGGCGAGCACTTCGGGAGACAGCCGAAGCGCACGCGGGGGAGCTGGGCGATCTCGTCCGTGCCTACGTCGGCGATCGCGCCGACCTGAGCATGATCACGCGCGACGAACTGCTGCTGAGGCTGCGGCAGGGCGACGTCGTTGTGCTGGACGTGCGGCCGCAGCCAGAGTACGAAGCCGGACATATCCCGGGTGCGCTTTCCGTGCCCTTCTCGGACGTTAAGTCTCGACTGCGCGAGGTTCCCCAGGGGAGCGAAATCGTCGCCTACTGCCGCGGACCATACTGCCTATATGCGGACGAGGCCGTGCGGCTGCTCACGGACGAAGGGCGCCTCGCCACAAGGCTTGAAGAGGGCTTCCCCGAGTGGAAGGCGGCAGGGCTCCCGATAGAACAGTCGGCCACCTGAGCGGCTTCCATCCAAGACTGAGAACTGCGCATTGGCGACTGGAGAGAGTCCTCCCTGCTGGTGGATTGACGCAAGCTCCTACGGGCTGATCGCAGCGAACTCGCGGATTCCCGACGGTTGCTGCGCGAATGCCTGCGCCGCGTCAACCTCGTAGCACGTGTTGACGCTGGAGTCTCCGAGCGTCGTGTCCACGTACCGTTGGATCGCCTCCACCGACGGAGCCTCCCAGAGACACGTCGCGCCGGTGCCGTCCCGAGCCGGGTAGAACTGCAGGACGCGCACGCCGGCGGGCGCTCCTTCGTTCTTGATCAGCTTCTCGCCTCGCGCGAACTGCCAGCCCCTTGGACCTTCGATGCAGGGGGCTCACCCCGGGACCGCCACGGCAACAAGCCCGCAAACGGTGACAGGATGGGCCCATGACCATTGCCAAGTCCGTATTGTTGTTCGTCCTGGCGGCGGCTGCCGAAATCGGCGGCGCCTGGCTGGTGTGGCAGGCGGTCCGCGAGGGCCGGGCATGGTGGTGGGCCGGCTTGGGAATCATCGCTCTGGGGATCTACGGCTGTGCCGCCACACTGCAGCCTGACGCGCATTTCGGGCGCATTCTCGCCGCCTACGGCGGCGTTTTCGTGGCCGGCTCCCTGGCCTGGGGCATGGCTTTCGACGGGTTCCGGCCGGACCGCTGGGACATCATCGGATCGGCGATCTGCCTGCTCGGAGTCGCTGTCATCATGTTCGCCCCCCGCAACGCCGGCTAGGAGCCACCGAGACGGCCACCCAAACGGTACCTTCTGCACACCACCCGAGCGCCGAACCACTCCACCTGCTGCCGCAATGCATCCATGTGCACCGGTCCCTGGATCCCGCCGGGGAAGGTTTTCCACCTCCGTGGTATTCATCAGGGCACAGCCTGCCGTGACCGACCCGGCCAGGACCAGGGGCTTCAGCCCGGCCCAGGCGGTGTAGCTGGCCCTGCGAATCGGTTCCGGCCTTCCCCACTGCCTACTCTTCGAACCGTCGGCTAATGAACCTGACATGCTCGGGCCGAAATTTACCTGTAGTGCCTCTACCTGGCGGCGTCAGTCAGCTTCTGCCGGAACTCCTGCTCGCTGTTGAGGACGAGCTTCTCACCGTTGAGGAAGAATGTCGGGGTTCCGGTCACGCCCAGGGCGATGCCATCGGCGACGTCTTTGCGGATCCGGTCCTTGGTCTTTTCATCGGCCACGCCGGCGTCGTAGGCGGTCATATCCAATCCCAGGTCCTGGGCGAACGCCCTGAACAGGGCTGCCTGGGAGTCCTGCTTTTCGCCCCACTGCGGCTGGGTTTCGAACATTCTGGCGTACATCTGCCCGTACTTGCCCTGTTGCGCGGCGGCCTCGACAGCCAGCGCGGCAGTGCCCGAGTTCCGGTGGCCGGGGAGCGGGAAGTAACGGTGGACGAAAGTGATCCGGTCGCCGTATTCCTTCTTCAGCTCCTGCACGAGGGGTTCAGCGGCGCGGCAGGACTCACATTCGAAGTCCAGGAATTCCACCAGCTGCGCCTTCTCGATGGTCGGGGACGTGACCCGGCGGCTGTCGTCACGGACCAGCTGCGCATCCTCTGCCTGCTGCACCGCCGGAGGGGCGGGCTTGCTTGAGGTGTACATCGCGTACCAGATCACGCCGGTCGCGACGATGACCCCCAGCAGTGTCCAGACGACAGTGCGGACTTTCCTTCCAGTGTCTGTGGGTTTCGGGGCGGGAGCTGTCTTTGACGGCGTCTGTGTCATCGGTGCGGCAAACTTTCCTGGTCGTGGTGGGCGGCTTGTTCGATCTGGAAGGTTGAATGTTCGACGCTGACGTCGAAGTGTTCGGCCACGCAGCGCTGCAGGTCCGCCAGGATGGTGGCAGCGTGCCCGTCGGTCATGCAGATGACTTCGACGGTGACGTGGGCGGAGAGTACCGGTGTCCCGAAGGCCACGAGGGACGCATGCAGGTCGTGGACGTCGATGACGTACGGCAGGGCGAGGATGTGGTCACGGACCGCGGCCAGATCCAGGCCAGCCGGTGCGTTTTCCATCAGCACGTTAACCGTCCGTGGTCGTGTCCGCCCATGGGGTACCTCCAGTGTGTGAGTGTCGGGGCAACGCCTGCCGGCCGGCTGGGCAGTCCAGGCTGGACTGCCGATCGCTTATGCTTCCGAGCCGTCACCACGCACGGCGGTGCGCAACAACTCGGCGGAGGGAAGCCCCGCTATCCCGTCCCCGAGCGATAAAGCCGGCAGCTCAGGGCAGGTGCCGACTCGGCAGGAAACAAGTCCCATCCGTCCGCGATGAACGACGGTGAACCGTGGAAACGCAGTGTCTCAGCCTCGTCCTCGGAAGTTACCTCACGGACCGTTAGGCGTCCGGTGTCTTTTCCTTCGGCTGCCAGGGCTTGACGGAACAGTTCCAGGGCCGGACCGCTGTTCGGGCATCCCCGGATGGTGCGCAGTTCGTAGCCCATGGCTTAGCCGCTCCTGGGGCCCAGGGACAGGCTGACAGTCTTCGGTTCCGGACTGGAACCACAGCCTTCGCAGCATCCGGAAGCCTCGCTCTCCTCAGCGTCCCTCTTCGGTGTTAAGCGCGCGTCCGAAGCAGCCCGGCCACCATCGTAGCTACCGTCCGCACCAATTTCAGGGGCGGAGCAGCAATCGTCCGTTTCGGCGTCGGGCGCATCGTGGGTGTGCGGGACGGTGCAGCAGACGTCGCCCTTCCAGGCGTTGATGCCTTCCCGGACAGCGATGGCTGCGATGACCAGGGCAGCGCCGGCGTCGGCCCACCACCAGCCCAAGGTGCTGTTCAGGACCAGGCCGACGAGCAGCACCGCGGAGAGGTACGTGCACAAGAGAGTCTGTTTGGAATCGGCGACCGCGGTCCTGGAACCCAGTTCCCTGCCCGCCCGGCGCTGCAGCCAGGACAGGACAGGCATGATGGCCAGGCTCAGGGCGGCGATCACGATGCCCGGGGTGGAGTGCTGGGCTTCGCCCCCGCCGGTGAGGGACCGGACGGAATCTGCGGTGACGAACGCTGCCAGGGCAAAGAAGGAAATGGCGATGATCCGCAGAGTCATGTGCTCCCGGCGTTCCGGGTCCTTCGCGGAGAACTGCCAGGACAGGGCCAGAGCAGACGCCACCTCGATCACGGAATCCAGTCCGAAGCCGATCAGCGCCGAAGAGTCCGCGACACCTCCCGCCCACAGGGCCACGGCGGCCTCGATGACGTTGTAGCTAATCGTCGCGGCGGCGAACAGCCGGATCCGCCGGGTCAGGACGGCCCGGCGCTCCGGCGCCGGCGCGTGCAGGAGGGCCGTCATACCAGGCACGTCCCGTCCGGTGCGCAGCAGGCCGGATCCACGGCCAGGACCACACCGATCAGGTCCATGATCGCGTGCCCCAGCCGCGCGTCGGCGAGCTCGTACCGGCTCCGCCGGCCGTCGGGAACCGCCACCACCAAACCGCAGCCGCGCAGGCAGGTCAGGTGATTGGACATGCTCTGCCGCGACACCCCGAGGGAATCGGCCAGATCAGAGGGGTAGGCAGATTCGGTGGCCAGCGCCAGAAGGATCCGGGCCCGGGTCGGATCAGACACGGCGTAGCCGAACCGCGCCAGCACCGGGGCGTGCGTGAGGGTTTCCATAACCCCAAAGTACAGCGCCGGATGTATTCACGCAATTGTGAACCCAAAGGCGACCGGCAGTGCCCGGCCGCCCCGCCGCGGGTTATGACTCCCCGGGGCCTCCCGGAACCCTTGGCTGCGCTGTATTCTCTTATTCCATGGAGTTATGGAATAACGCCCCGGAAGGCGGGGAGAAGCTGGAAGTCTTCGATCAGCTCGCCCGGGTGGCGAAGGCGATGTCCAACGGCAAGCGGCTGGAACTGATCGAACTGCTCGCCCAAGGGGAGCATCCGGTGGAAGAACTCTCGGCACTGCTGGGGATGGGCATAACGACCGTGTCGGCCCACCTGCAGCAGCTGAAGCAGGCCGGGCTGGTGGGCACCCGCCGGGTGCGGACCACCATTCTGTACCAGCTCGCCGGCGACGACGTCGCGCAGATGTATCTGGCGATCAAGCGCGTGGGCATGCTGCGCTCCCCCGCGCTGCGGGAGGCCCTGGCGGCCTACCTGTCCCCCGGCGGCTCGGAGCCCCCGGCCCGGACGATCGATCCGGCCGCAGTCACCTCCGACATGACCGTCATCGATGTCCGGCCCCGGTCCGAGTACGAGAGCGCCCATTTCCCCGGTGCTGTCTCCATTCCGCTGGCGGAGCTGGAGGAACGCTACGGCGAGATCCCAGCGGGAAAACCCGTCGTGGTGTATTGCCGTGGCGAGTTCTGCAAACTCGCCCGGGACGCCGCGGCGTGGCTGTCGGCGCGCAGCATCCCCGCGATGGCTATGGACGAAGGCGTCATCGAGTGGCGGGCCACCCGCCTGGTGGATCTCGATGCAACCGCGTGAGCCGATGATGCTGCTCGGGGAGCGGATCCGCACCGACGCAGCCTTTCAGGAGGCCGTGCACCGCCGGACCCTGAGGGTGGTCGCCGCCAGCCAGGTCCTGGGCGGGGCGGGCGTGGCCGCCGGCGTCACCGTCGGGGCGCTGCTGGCCCAGGACATGCTCGGCGGGAACGCCGCGGCCGGTCTTCCCGCTGTCCTGTTCACACTCGGCTCCGCGCTGGCAGCCTTTCTCGTCGGAGCCATCACCCAGCGCCTCGGCCGCCGGACCGGGCTCGGCCTCGGCTTCGCCGCCGGAGCCCTCGGCGCGCTCGGCGTCGTCGCCGCGGCCGTCCTGGGCAGCATCCCCTTGCTGTTTCTGTCCCTTTTCATCTACGGGGCGGGTACCGCGACGAACCTGCAGGCACGCTACGCCGGCACCGATCTGGCGCCCGCGTCCCGCCGGGGCACCGCAGTCAGCATCGCCATGGTCTTCACAACCCTCGGCGCCGTCCTCGGGCCGAACCTGGTCGACGTACTGGGCCGGTTCGCCGAACGCCTCGGCATCCCCGCCCTCGCCGGCCCGTTCCTGCTCGCAGCGGCCGCCTACGCCTCCGCCGGCGCGGCGCTGTTCGCCCTGCTGCGGCCGGACCCGTTCCTGCTCGCCAGGGAACTCGAGGCCGGAACACCGGCAGCCGGAGCCACCGGCACACCCCCCGCCCCCGCGCGGGCGGGCACCGGGGTATATGTGGGGGCCGCTGTCATGGTCCTCACCCAGATCGCGATGGTCGCGATCATGACCATGACACCGGTCCACATGCGAGCCCACGGCCACCACCTCTCCGAAGTCGGCCTAGTCATCGGCATCCACATCGGCTCGATGTACCTGCCCTCCCTGTTCACCGGCATCCTCGTTGACCGCATCGGCCGCACCCCGATGGCCATCGCCTCCGGCCTGACCCTGCTCGCGGCCGGCCTCACCGCAGCCATGGCACCCGCGGACTCGCTCGGCCTGCTGACCCTGGCCCTGGCGCTGCTGGGCCTGGGCTGGAACCTGGGACTGATCTCCGGAACCGCGCTGGTCGTGGACGCCACCGTCCCCTCCAACCGGGCCCGCACCCAGGGAACCGTCGACGTCCTCATCGCCATCGCCGGCGCCGGCGGCGGCGCAATGTCCGGGCTCATCGTGGCCCAAACCAGCTACGCCGTGCTCTCGATCGCCGGCGGGGTCCTGGCCCTGCTGCTGATCCCCGTCATCTTCTGGGCCCGCACCCGGCCCGCCAGCCTCACCGCCTAATCCCGGCACCGAAAACAGGCCGTCATTTTCCGTGAGGGCCGCTGACAGTTCTTGAAAGGCACCCCATGCGCATCCTCGTCATCGGAGCCGGCGCGACCGGCGGCTACTTCGGCGCCCGCCTCGCCCAGGCCGGCCGCGACGTCACCTTCCTCGCCCGGGAGCCCCGCGCCACCCAGCTGCGCAACGAGGGACTGACCGTGGTCGGCGTGCACCGCATCGACACCCTGCACCCGCCGGTGCTGACCGCCGACCAGCTCGAGACAGCCTTCGATCTGATCATCGTCGCGGTCAAAGCCGACGCCCTCGCCCCAGTCCTGGACGACATTGAAGCAGCAGTAGGTGAGAACACAGTCATCGTGCCCTTCCTTAATGGCATGGCCCACATGGATGAACTCATCGCCCGTTTCCCGGGCCATGTCCTGGGCGGAATCGTCCGCGTCGTGACCACCGTCGATGGCGCGGGCCGCATCGTGCAGTTCAAACCGATCTCCACCCTCACGCTCGGTGAGCTGTCCACCGAACGCACCCCGCGCGTTCAGGCGGCGCTGAACACCCTCACGGTGCCCGGCATCGACACCACCCTGGCACAGGACATCACCGCGTCGATGTGGCACAAATGGGCCTTCATCGTCGCCTCCGGTGTCGCGACCTGCCTGTTCCGCAACACGATCGGCAACATCCTCGCCGTCCCCGGCGGCGAGGACGCCATCCGCCGGATCATCGCCGAATGCGAAGCCGTCGTCGCCGCTGCCGGCTATCCCATCACCGACGCCGAACACCAGGCCACCCTGAACATGCTCACCGAGCCCGGCTCCGTCTACACCTCCTCCCTCTACCGGGACGTGACCGCCGGGAAAGCCGGGGAAACAGAACACCTGATCGGCAACTTTGCCGCCCGCGCCCGCCACCTGGACATCGCCACCCCGGTCCTGGACCTCGCGCTCATCCAGCTCCGCGCCGCCACCGTGGCACCAGCCCTCAACGGCAGTGACGAGAAGACACCCGCGCCCCGGACCTGAAAGGGGGCAGACCCGATGAGGGCACGATCCCTCCCGGCAGGGACGACGCCGAGAGGTCCCATGAAGCCACCGGGCAACCGCGCCGGCAGCCCCGCGCTGCGCCTGGGCCTGCGGCAAAACCTGGCCCAGTTCATGCTCCTCGTCGCGGTCAACGCCCTGGTCGGCGGGACCCTGGGCCAGGAACGCACGGTGCTGCCGCTGTTGGCCGGGCAGGTCTTCCACCTCGACCTTCACACCGCGGCCCTGACCTACATCCTGGCGTTCGGCGTGGCGAAGGCCGGCACGAACTACGTCGCCGGCGCCCTCGCGGACTGGTACGGCCGCAAACCGGTCCTCGTGGCCGGCTGGCTCATCGCCCTCCCGCTGCCGCTCATGCTGATCTTCGGCCCGTCCTGGGGATGGATTGTCGCAGCCAACTTGGTGCTGGGCATCAGCCAGGGCCTGACCTGGTCCACCACCGTGATGATGAAGATGGACCTCGTCGGCCCCGAACGCCGCGGCCTGGCCATGGGTCTGAACGAAGCCGCCGGCTACCTCGGCGTCGCCGGGACCGCCCTGGCCACCGGCTACATCGCCGCACACTACGGGCTCCGACCCGCCCCGTTCCTGCTCGGCGCCGTGTTCATCGCCGTCGGCCTCGGCCTGTCGGTGCTGGCCGTACGGGAAACACATGACTTCGCCAGGCTCGAGGCCGCCACCCATGTTCCCGCCCGTGCCGGAAACCACGCGCAGCTGACCAGCCGGGAAGTGTTCACCCTCACCAGTTTCCGTGACAGGTCCCTGTCCTCCGTCTGCCAGGCCGGCATGGTCAACAACCTCAACGACGGCCTGGCCTGGGGCCTGTTCCCCGTCCTCTTCGCCGCTGCCGGGCTGACGGTCGATACCATCGGCATCCTCGCCGCCGTCTACCCGGCCGTCTGGGGTGCCGGGCAGCTCGTCACCGGCGCGCTCTCGGACCGGATCGGCCGCAAGCCGCTGATCACCGCCGGCATGCTGGTCCAGGCCGCGGCCCTCGCCATGATCGCTCTCGGGCAGGGCTTCGGGATCTGGCTGGCCGGGGCGGTCCTGCTCGGCGCCGGCACGGCCATGGTCTACCCCACGTTGCTCGCCACCGTCGGCGACGTCGCCCATCCCCAATGGCGTGCCCGGTCCGTGGGGATCTACCGGCTTTGGCGCGACGGCGGATTCGCCGTCGGGGCAGTGGTCTCCGGAATCATCGCCGATGCCTACGGCATTCCCGCCGCCATCGCCGCTGTCGCTGCCCTCACCGGCGCTTCCGGCATGGTTGTGGCCGTGCGGATGCGCAGCACCGACCACAAACCACGCACATGATCCCGGCGCTGCGCATCCCGGCGGCCCTGAAAGGTGACTCTTGGATTGCGCCGGGATGGGCAGGACCGGCAGTTGCCCGATGGAAGGATGGTGCCATGACTATTACCAGGTCCATACTGCTGTTTGTTCTGGCCGCGGTGGCCGAAATCGGCGGGGCATGGCTGGTCTGGCAGTCCGTCCGCGAGGACCGGGCCTGGTGGTGGGCCGGTCTGGGCTTGATCGCCCTGGGGATCTATGGGTTCGTCGCCACTCTCCAGCCCGACGCCCATTTCGGCCGGATCCTGGCCGCCTACGGAGGGGTGTTCGTCGCCGGATCCCTGGCCTGGGGCATGGTCTTCGACGGCTTCAGGCCAGACCGCTGGGACGTCCTGGGATCGGGCATCTGCCTGCTCGGCGTCGCGGTCATCATGTTCGTCCCGCGCAGCCCCGGGTGAGAACCGGCCGCAGCCGCCCGGACTCACTTACATTACTCGGTTGCGGCGGTGTGCTTGTCGAGGATGATCTGTTCGACGGCGCTGGCGGGGTAGCCCCAGGAGATGAGCTGGTTCAGGTAGTGGAAGTGCCGCTTTTCGGCGCTCCGCCAGGAGTCTTTCTGGATGGTCTTTTCATACCCTGCGCAGATCAGGGCGGTCAGGGAGAACTCGGGCCGTGCCGTGGTGGCGGCGGTGTGGTCCCGCAGGGAATTCCAGCCCCACTTCTCCTCTGCCGGGGTCTTGGCGCCGATCATCTCTGCGGCGACCTTGCCGTCATAGCCGCTGGCGGTTTCCGGGTCGTGGGTGATGGCGTGGACGGTGAAGTGCTGCCAGCCCTTCGGTGCGGCCTTGCGGGACAGCAGGGTCTTCACGAATTCACGGCGGCCTTGGTCGCTTCTCTGCACTTTGCAAGTGCAGATCTTCACAAGTGAGAGCACAGGCCGGGAACCTCGATGTCCGATGGTGCAGTCCTCCTACTAGGAGGGAATCAAGAGTCTTTGCTATCATGCGGCGGTTGCTCGCTTGGCATCGCCCTATATTCATCGTCACGCTGCAAGTCCAACGGCTAATTACTTCTGCGCAGTCGTCAGGACGACGCTTATGTCCTCCGTGAGGATCCCGTCTTTCACGAACGATCGACATCCGGCCACGACATCGCGCTCCAATGCGGCGCGAGCCTCGTCGTCGATCTGTGCGACGGCTGCCGCCAACGGGGTGCTGTGGACGTATTGCCAGAGAAACTCCCTTGGCTCGGGCAGAGTCAGTGACAGCGTCTCCGACCGAACCCCGGCGTTCCGGAATCCGGCGCTGCTCGTCAGCGTCTCGAGTTCCTGCGGCTTGTACAGCGAGAACACCGCTTGCATGAAGGCGGCTACCTCGGGCTTCACATGACGCGCAAGCGCCTGCTCGAGAATCGCGAACAGCGGTGGAGTCGGTCCGACCGTTGCAATGGCCAGGCGCCCTTCAGGAGCTAGAACGCGCCGCATTTCGCGCAGCGCCGACGCCTTGTCGGCCACGAACTGCAGGCCGAGCGAACTGACCACGACATCAAAGGACCCGTCGGCGAGCGGCAAGGACTCGGCATTGGCCTCGTGCCACTCGATCGCAGCGCCCGACGAGGGTACCGACCGCGCGACCGCCAGCATTGCGGGATTGACGTCAAGCCCGGCGACGGCGCCCTTTGGACCTACTTGCTCGGCTGCCAGTCGCGTTACGACACCTGTGCCGCATGCGATGTCGAGGACGCGCTCACCAACTTGCAGCGCGGCCGCGCCGAGCAGCACGGTCGCGAATGGCGCCCCGATCGCGGGGACGAAGTACCGTTCATAGTTCTCAGCAGCGTTGCCTCCGTACTGTTTGAACGAGACCTCTGACGACGATGTGCTCATGGCGTTCTCCTTATCCGCAAGACCGTTGCTCGGCTTGCTCTTCGTGGTTGTGCGTGCGGTGATTCACAGCGGAGGATCTCGGAGTCTTCCCTTGGTGGTAGATCGAAGCAGGCTCCACGGTCATCCCTTCCTTGAGTGCACGGCCGCCCCGATGAGAACCGACAGGGCTATGCAACCGGTCCACACGTCACCCGTGGGAGGCCAGTCTAGGCCGGGCGTTTCCGTGGTGACAGAGGTCAGCGGACGCCCGTTCTGGTCTTTGGTCCTACGCTGGGGGCATGAGCGAGGTTGATCCGTCCAGGGCTAACGGGCCTGCTGCGCGGCCGGGCCGCGCGGTGCTGTCCCGGGGGTTCTGTTGGTCCTGGCCGTAGTCTTTTCCGCGGTTGCCTTGGGTTCGCCAGTCCTGGTCGGCGTTGACCTGGCCATCGGCAGGGCAGCGGCCGGCGATCTGTTTATTTCGGGGCTGAGAGGACATGACGAGAGTTTCCCAGGAGTGCCGGGTGCCGACCGGGATGAACATGAGGAATTGATCGCAAGTCACAGCAAGTCATGCACTTCCAAGCGCCCCCGGCCATGAAGGAGTACGCAGCTACACCGCTGTCCAAGCCAAGAGAAGGAGCCGCCAGACCAGCCGCCACCAACTAAAATGGGCCCCTTCAGGGGCCCATAAGAGGAGATTTGTTCACATTCAGAGGACCGCAAGCCCCTGAACAGGGAAAAAACGTGCCCGAGGTGGGACTCGAACTGCATTCCAGCCCCCGCAACCACAGGGCTCCCGCGGAAACATGCGGAATCCGGGCCGGACCGGCACCAGTACGACCCAGTCCGAGACCCAAAGTGTGTACTTTGTACACACCTTAATTTTGATCGCCGGCCCGGCCCCGGTTTATCCGCTTAGTTCCGCCTGAGTCCGACCGCTTCCTGTGCGAGCCTGGTGATCTTGATCTCGGCGCTTCGGTGAGCGCGCGGCTGCCGTTGGAAGCTGTAAACGACGGAATTCGCATGTTTGGGGACAGAACAAATTCCCCGGTGAGGATCGTCATCGAACCCTAGGCGCCGCTTAAACTGCCGCGGGGCAGCTCCAGCCGGGCACGGCACTGCTACAGCCGACTTTTCGGGCTTTGTATTGCGGCTGGCCCGCTGATCATCCAGACTGGCTACAGATCCGCAGGAGATTGCTTCGGCCGATCCAGCCCGCCAAGTACTCCGGCCGGCCCCGCCCCATCAGAGAATGCCGGGCAACCCCTCTGGAACCACCGCTTCCCGCTCTCCGGCTGTGCCCGGTCCCGGAAGCCCGTGCCCGCTGAGAGCCCCGGCACTTCCCGCAGCGAAAGAGACCATGATGATCAAGCGCCACTCGGATGTCGTCCTGGAAGTCACTGCCCACGACCCGGACACCGTCGAGAACGACCTGAACGCCGCCGTGGAGATCGCACGTGAACACGCCATGAAGGAATGCCGACACGGCATCCTCGTTACCCAGCACGGTTACACCAGCTACACCGTCGTCGTAAGCCGCGATGTCCCCTACGGGCAGACACACGAACGGCGCGAAGAGCCCGCGACTCACGGATAGAGACGGATTCGGGTCCGGCATCTGGAGCGGGGTCGTCCTAGCCTTCGCGGTCGATGCAGTATGAGGGGCCGTTCATTTCGCGCGCGAGCTGGGACCGGTGCCGGCCCAGGAAACAGGAGTAGCAGGTGAACTCGTCCTCGCCACTGTCGTCATTCTCTTTCTGGCGTTTCTTGTCTGACGGGAATGCAAGGTATGCCGGGGGCCCGGTGTTTCTGTGCGGCGGGGACTGGCAGGCCTCGCCGGGGCCCGACAACTGGTCCCGGTCCCGGTCCCGGTCTTGGCCGGCAACGTGGGGAAACGCGCCCCAGCGCTGTCCCGGGAGTCCTTATTGGTCTTGCGCCTCCGGGGTCTCGGGTTCGGCCCATTCCAGCGCTGCGACGATGTGTCCTTCGTTGGGCAGTGCCTGTTGTTCGGCCGGGGGGAGGTTGTCGTAGGTGTAGGCGGCGACAGCCATGGGTGAGGTGGAGCGTCCCAGGCTGTACCGGACGCTGCGGTCGTTCTTGGTGCCGCAGATGAGGATCCCGATGGTTTCGTTATGGTGCTGGCGCCGGAGCACGTCGTCCACGAGCGCGACGTAGAAGTTGAGCTTGCCGGCATACTCGGGCTGGAACTTGCCGGTCTTGAGCTCAACGACGACGTAGCCCGTTGGCCGCACTAAGCCGGCACGGAGTGCCGGCTCGCCGGCAGCGGTCACCGATGCCCGCTCGCATAAGTTGCTTGAGGCGGCGGGGCGACTGACTGTATAGACGGGCGGTACACCATTGGCATTTGCGCTATCCGGTGAGAGGTCGCCAGAGCGGTGGAAGCGGGGGATTGAACTGTGGTGCAGATTTGCGGATAAGGCCTGAAAGCTTTGTCAGGCGGAGACCGGGATTCCCGGAGTGCTGGCGGTTGTGCCGGTCGTGGTTCCGGCAACCAGACAGCGGTCCGCCTCGCTCATGCCCTGGCGTCGTGTGTGCGGATGCGTGGTCTGAGACGGTGACATCAAGGCTCCATTGTTTTAGTTGTTCATCATGGCTGAGGGTGTGGTGGTTGAGTGAGCGGTGGGCCCGCCAGACAGCGCGGAGGATGGAAGCTCCTCCGGCCGCCGTGGCTGCAAGAGGGGTGCAAAGAACGCGGCGAGCTCGGCCGTTGCCGTGAGCGGCAAGACGTTGGCCACGTACTGGTCAGGACGAACGACTACCACGACGCCGCCGCGGTCGAGACCGCGCAGGTCGAAGATGTCCGCCGTCGGGTCTGTAGCGTAGACCTTTTCGTAATCCGTGAGCTGCAAGGGGCCGACTCGGGGTTTGAACGCCGCGGGTACGGCGCCGAAGTCGATGGCGGTATGGTCCTGCTGGTAGATCACGTTCACGTCGAACCAGGCATCGGGGTCGGCGCCCTCCGGGGTGGCGGCGAGCGGTGATTCCGGTGAGTTTGCGATCCAGTCGGCGAATTGTTCTGTAGGCGACGCGGTTCCGGCTTGCGGGGTTTGGGGCGTGGCCGGGTCGGCGAAGACGTAGATCCGCCACCGGCCATCCGCTTTCGCTTGGTGGCCGAGCTGCACCGGGTTGGCGTCGCAGACCCGTACAACGGGCGCGGACTTGAAGCGTTTGCCGACGGTGAAGCCGGTTGCCAGGTGCTGGTGTTCAGGGGCGGCCACCACCATGGACGGCGCGTACTCGGTCATGAACCCGGCCGGGAACTCGGCGGTGCGGACGTAGAAGTCCTCCAGCTCGGAGGGGTCTTCGAACTCCTCCGGCCTCTTGGCCATGAGGGTGGACCACTCTTTGTCGAAGTCGATGAGGTTCTTTGCCACCACCTGCCGCTCTGCGGAGTAGGTGGACAGCAGGCTTTCCGGGCTGCGGCCCTCGAGGACGTGTCCGAGCTTCCAGGCCAGGTTGAAGCCGTCCTGCATGGAGACGTTCATGCCCTGGCCGGCCTTGGCGCTGTGCGTGTGGCATGCGTCGCCGGTGATGAACACACGCGGTGTGCGGGTGCCGCGCTGCTCCGGCAGGACGTCGTCGAACCGGTCCGTGAGCCGGTGGCCCACCTCGTACACGCTGTGCCACGCGATGTTGCGGACGTCGAGGGTGTAGGGGTGGAGGATCTCGTTCGCCTTGTGGATGATTTCCTCGATGGTGGTGTTGCGCACGGCGCCCTTGTTGTTGGGGTCCACCTCACCGAGGTCAACGTACATCCTGAAGAGGTGGCCGCCTTCGCGAGGGATCAGCAGGATGCTGCCGCCGGAGCCGGACTGGATTGCGCACTTGAGGCGGATGTCCGGGAAATCGGTATTGGCGAGCACGTCCATAACGCCCCAGGCATGGTTGGCCTGATCCCCGGCGAGGGTGCAGCCGATCGACTCGCGCACCTTGCTGCGCGCGCCGTCCGCACCGACAACGTATTTGGCCCGGACAACGCGCTCCTGCCCCTCATTGGGGCCGGAGGTGTGGAGAAGGGTCACGGTGACGGGGTACTCCCCCTCGTCCGCGACGCTCAGGGAACGGAACTCAAAGCCATAGTCGGGTGACATGCGTGTGGGCGAGTCGGCCATGAACTCGGCAAAGTAGTCCAGTACACGGGCTTGGTTAACGACAAGGTGCGGGAACTCGCTGATTTCGGCGGGGTCATCCGGGGTGCGGGCAGTGCGGATGATGCGGGAGGGGTCCGCGGGGTCCGGCTTCCAGAACGCCGTCTCGGTGATCCGGTACGCCTCGGCGATGATCCTCTCGGCAAAGCCGAAGGCTTGAAAGGTCTCGACTGTGCGGGTCTGGATTCCGTCGGCCTGACCAATGGCGAGCCTCCCGGGGCGACGCTCCACGATGCGCGTGGCGACACCGGGGAACTGGGACAATTGCGCGGCCGCGAGCATGCCGGCAGGCCCGGTGCCGACAACCAACACATCGACCTCCTCCGGGAGCTCAGCCGGCCTGTTAATGCCGACTCCTGCTGCCGGCTGGACCCGCGGGTTCCCGGATACGTAACCGTGATGGTGAAACTGCACCGATTCCTCACTTCGTTGTAAGCGGTTAGCGTCGAAGTTCCTCAGAACTAGACGCTTGGTATCTGAAATTTTGACTATCCGCACTTGCCAAGGCGGTACGGACTCCAGGGATCCATCCCAAGTTACTGCTACTGTTGCGTGGCTTCACCGGGACAGGCCCGAACAGAAAAACGTCGGGCGGCGGGCATGGAGCCCGCGAACCTCGGAACGAACCTCCTGGGGATGCCCCGGGTTCAACGCCTGTGGTCGATCGCGGTACCCGTCCAGTTGCCGATGAACCAGCTGAAAGTTCGGGGTGTGCGTGGGGAAATCAGGGGCTATCCGGATTCAAGGCCCCCTGCGAAACAATATTGGCCGCCCCTTTAGTCTGTCCGTGAGGGCTGTTGCTCCATCGATGCAATGAGGCGGTAGCTGAATTCTTGGGCCACTTGGAGATGCTCGGGTTTCATGGTGCAGGATCTCAGGACAGTGGTGTAGTCACTATCAACTACGATCGAAGGATGGTTCCGCGCAAGCCACTTGCTGTCGACCCGATACAGTGCCAAGTGCCAGCCGTCCCGGGCCATGTCCGCAAACGCATCCTCTGTTGCCGCAGATATCTGGCTGCTCGTAGGACGTCGAGGGAAGGCACAAACGATGTCAAGTTCAGGTTCGACCACTAGCTCGGCGCCGTCGGCGGCTCTGATGATTTCAGCTACTTGCAGTGCGGCCCTTCGGCCGTCGGCGATATTCGATCCCATTCCGTCGCGTGACAACCCGAGAGCTTCAACCGTGGCCCAAAAAGCCGCCGCCGACGCCCCCGCTCTCGAGCACTCCAGACTGATCTCCCCAAGATGGAGGTCAGAAGATGTGAAGTAGGTGTAGGGGGAACTGTGCGAATAGAGCTTGCCGACAGATGGGTCAGCGAAGAGAACAGATCCGCATCCGTACGGTTGAAGTCCGTGCTTGTGCGGATCTACGACGATTGAATCCGCCCGGCGAACGGCTAGGAAGGGGGCAGGATCAACCAGCGGTTCCGGACCAGTTGCCAGGAGGGTGTGAAATCCTCCGTAAGCTGCATCGATATGTAGCCGGGCGCCGAATTCGGCTGCCAGGTCGGCGGCCTCATGGACTTGGTCCAGTGCACCAAGACCGGTCGTGCCCAGAGTCACGACAACGGTGCCGACCCCGCCTCGCGCCAGCCTAATCCTTAGATCCGCCATCGAAAGACGGCCCCGGTCGTCTTCCGGAATGGTCTCATGCGGGGTTCCGAGCAACCGGCACATGCGCTCGTGGGTGTAGTGGGCGTTGGTTCCGGACAGTATGACCTTACCTGGATGCAATTCCCTGGCAACCCAGAGCGCCTCAAGGTTAGCGATGGTGCCGGACGATGTCAGATGGCCCAGATGTTCCTCAAAACCGAACATCACTGCGAGTTTGGCCACGACTTCCTTTTCAAGAACCGCGGTGGCCGGGCCCCCGTCCAGAGCATGATTATTCGGATTGATCAATGCTGTGAGGGCCTGTGCAACCCAAGCCACGGGGTGCGGCGGTTTCAGGAGTTGTCCGATATATTTCGCATCCCCGTACGGATACATGTTGGCCAGTCGTTCAACCAGGGAAGACAGGGCGGCTGAGCCTGATGAGTCAATGCTTGGTCCTCCGGCCCACAAAGTGGCGTACGCCTCCAAGTCTTTGGCGCGCTGCCTTAGTTCGGCGATCACGTCGTCGTCCAACCGGACGTCTTGAGCCCTCATTAGTATCTCCTATCGTTCTAGCTGGTCCGGGGAGTCGGGTGGTGCAGCAACAGCTTGCGCAGCAGTTCGGCCAGGATCGAGGCTTCGGTTTCGGTGAGTCCCGCGGCCCAGGCCTGCTCGCGCTGGTTGTTGATCTGGCAGAGATCGGCCACCATTTGCTCGCCTTCGTCCGAAAGCTCCACTATGGTCTTGCGCTTGTCTTCTGGATCCGGCGCTCGGGTAACGAGCCCGGACTTCTGCAATGTGTTGAGCAGGCTGGACATGGAGGCCGTGGAAACGCTGGACAGCCGGGCGAGCTCGTTTGGGTTCACCTGTCCTACCGACCTGATGGTGAACAGCAGGCGGTAGCCGGCGAAGCTGATGCCCATGGGACGGTGCACCGAGACTTCCATGTCTGTGGTCATCCGGTTTGCGGCGCGGATGAGATTAAAGCACAACGCCATGGCGGGAGAATCGACGTCCGGGTACAGCTCGATGGCAGCGGTACGGGCCAATGATTCGTATTCGGAGGACCCGATGCGCTGTATCTTCTGGGTATTAGTGGTCATTCCGTCTCCAGAGTCTTTTTCGCGACGGTGACGCCGAACACGCGTATCTGCGCCAGATGCTGTTTCTTGCTCGCCGATGCTGATGTCAACGATGTTGTTGTGGCCCAATAGGATGTCACTGGGAGTACGTTCAGCACGCTGCCCTGAACGTCCCAGCCCATGGTGACCTGTCCCTCTTCGCCCTCGACTACGACAGCCAAGTTCTTGTAGGACTCGTCGAACGGGTACCGGCATCGGAAGCACTCCTCGACAGTGGCGAATTCCTCTGCGGCTGCAGCAATCACATTTTCTCCATGAGTAACCAAGCGATGGTGGCTGAATTTAGCTAGAAGTCTAGCCTATTTTTTCGAACCGCGCCAGCTCGAACTGAAGCGCGGCGCGCCCGCATTGGTATTTTTTTCCTGCACCATCCGCTTGACCAGCTGTTATCAGGCGGGTAAGACGCGGCTCATTAGAAGTTGTACTCGCCCACTTGCCACATATTTCGAGCACGGTCTTGTTCGCGCACTCCACCTGTGGCTTGTTGTCCATTGGAGTTTGTTAGCTATCTAGCGATTCTTTTCCAGGCATATATTGAGATCGGTACGTTTGCGAGAAAGGCATGCGGCGCCTACCAAACGACTCAATCTGCAGTGGAGAGCAGCCTGATCGGACCACGTATCGCAAACGATGCTTCGTTTACGGAGATCGCTGACACCGTTCACTGACGCGACTTGCCGATGTTGGCCAGATCCAGGCCAAGTATCTTGTGGATGGTCGTTTGCGATAGATGCAGTCGCTGCGTTCACTAGTGAGTTGTCGGAATCCGACAAAGACTGAGAAGAGACACAATCCCCGCAGCAACCGATGCTGAGTCGAGGTCGCAAACGGGTACGGGAAGAGCGGCGGGACACGCGTTTGCATGCCCTCCGCCGCTCTTCCTTTGTGGGTTCATTTGCTGAAGCCTGCTGTCACGCCGGCGACGAGCTGGCGGCGGCCAACGATATAGACAAAGACGAGTGGCAGGGCGGAGAGGACGACCGCGGCGAGGATGGCCGGGGTGTTGATGGTGAACTCTCCCTGGAACGCCCATAGTGATAGTGGCAGCACTCGGTTTGCCGCACTCTGGGTCAGGATCAGCGGGAAGAGGAAGCTGTTCCAGACGTTGAGCGCGTTGTACACGGCGATTGTGGCGATTGCCGGGCGGATCAGCGGGAACGCCAGGCGGTGAATGAGTGACGGCCAACAACTGGCCACCGGAAACAGCAAAAGGACGACACATAACCCTAGATATTCCAGCAAGCAGAGGGCCCACCGGCCAGGGCCCAGATCCCGCCACCCACACAAGCGAACAGGCCACCGCGGCGCCAGCCACAAACCGCGGACAACGTCGGAGGAACCCGCGGAGGGTCAATGTCCACACATTAAAGCAAAACCCCTCTGACGAAGGGTTATGCGTGCCCGAGGGGGCCTGCTGCCGCCTAGCATGCTCGTCGCGTAGCGTGCTCGTTGGGCGATGCGAGCAGTGGCGAGCACTCCCCCAGCGAACGGCTGTCATGTTGTGCGCTGCGCGTCCAGGATCACGCCTTGAGCCACCTGAACTGATGCCCCCAGCTCTTTCTCGGACCGGTAGCAGGCGTCGATAATCCGCGCTACGGCAAGGGCATCCGTGACCGGTGCCACCACAGATTCACCAGTGCGGATGCTGTCGATCCATCCGCGCATTTCCGTGCGGAAATTGCTGATGTTCTCCAACTCGGGCAGCTCAGAGAACTTGTTCGCATCAGTACGGGCGAACGGCGGAGTGAAATAGCTCTGCGTCCATTCGGTCCAGCCGGCGGACCAACCGGCCCGGTCCTTCTCGACGTAGACCCTTAGCTTTTGGGGAAGGACGCCGATCCCGATCATTCCAGCGGTGCCGTAGACGGATATACCTGAGCTTTCGAACCATTCGAGTCGGTCATGGCTGTCGAAGCTGAACGTAGCGGACATGTCGGGGTAATTCAGCAGCACAGCCGCGGAGTCCTCGCGGCTCGACTCGTCGGAGAGCATCGGGGACTTGTGCACTCGCGCATTGACGGACTCCGGCACCCCAAACATGCTGACCAGGGAATCGAGCATGTGGCACCCGATGATCCACAGCGCCCCGCCCATGTCCCCCGGTTGGTTGAGATGTGCTGTGAGATGCTCCCCGGCCAGGGAGGCACCTCTGGCCGACACGCTGACCACGTTCCCGATGGTCCCGGCGCCTATGAGCTCCTTTGCCCGAGTGACCGACTGTGCCAGGCGGACGTTGTAGCCGACCTGGACTACCAATCCCGGAGCGGCCAGGGTCTCCGCCTCGGCCAGCTTCAGCAGGTCATCGACTGTTCCGCCGCCCGGCTTCTCTACGACGACAGATTTTCCCGCGGCGAGGGCCCGCAGAGCATGGGGGACCATGTCCTTGCTCTTGGAATGCACCATGATCGCGGTGATGCGGTCGTCCTGGAGCACCCCGTCGATGTCGCGGGCCTCCATGTCGTACTTGTTGGTGAAGTACTTCAGTCGCGGATCGTCGTCTGCGGCAGCCACCACCTCGACGCCTGCTATTTCGCGGAGGGCGCGGACCCGCGCGGAAGCGTGCGGGTGGGTGATTCCCAGAAGTCCTACGGCGATCGGTTTCAAAGTGCTGTCTCCTGTCGATTTTTACTACCGGGGCTTTGGTCATGGTGTTGGATCTGGCGGCTACCTTGCAGGCCAGGTTCTGTTGTTTGTGCCCCTAGGCCTCAGCGGTCACCTATGGGCTGCGCTCTCATCCGGCTCATCGTGCCACCAGCCTTCCCAGGGGAATGACGCCAGGACTCCCTGGGGGAACCCCGTCTCCATTGGGCTGTCCTGCGCGATCAGGTCGCCGCCGTAACCAGCGCCGTCGACCAGAACGGAAATTCGGTGGAGCAGCAATCTCATCGTTTTCTCCCAGACTGAGTAACCAGGTTTATCGGCGTTTGAGCAGACCAAAGGTTGCGGGTCTGGTTGTTCGTGACCTCGGCCTGAAGGTTTACAAAGTCCCGCTCTTTCAGGCCGCACTGAGGTAAGAGAGGTCAAAGCGTTGGTCGTGACCGCTTGGCGAGGTCCATCGGATCGACATAAGTCCTGGTTACCTCGGCCCTGGTGAACAACCTGCGACCGTGCCCGCCGTTGAGAAGCACCCACAGATACTCACCGTCAGCAGATGCAGCGTCAACAATCCCGGAGTGGGAAGATTTGGCGCAAACCACCCAGACGTGATCACCCGGGCAGAGCTCGCCCCAGTGAGCAGGGGTGGCCGAATTGTTTGCATGAGCCTCGCCAGCGGGCTCCTTGCCCCAATTCTGTGTGGATGACGAATTCAACTGGGACTCCGTTTCAAGGCTCCGTGAGTGCATGTGATGGTTTTTTTCTGTTGCTCGTCTTACTTATGCGACCGGCGAGACCGGGTTGTCCTGCTGATGGTTTCGCCGGCCGACCACCACCCAAATTGCGATGCAATCTTCGTTGAAAGGGTTGCTGAGCCGGTGAGGGGCGGAAGAGACGAAGTTGATGCTGTCTCCGGCGCTAAGTGTTCCCATGGAGGACCCGGCCTCCACGTTGAGTCTTCCTTCAAGAATGTGGAAGTATTCATGTCCCCCGTGCCGCATGAGGTTATCCGGCGGGCAGGATTCAGTGCCGCTTCCGTACGTGACGCGAAGCAGTTCCACATTGGGGTCGTTCTCCGCAGTGAGTCGCTCCCAGAGGACACCATCGACACGGAGTTTTGGACGGTTCTTCGCTTCCAGAAGTCCAGGAAGTTCGTTACTCCCTGTAGATGGCACCAGAGGTGTCACCGCACCTTCGGATGACCAGGGCCGCCCGTCTTCAAAGACGGCTGGAGTTTCAACAACCCGAAGACTGGTACCTGCCGACGGAAATTGCCCCGCATCCTGCAGTACCGCATCAAGGGACAAGCCCAGTGCTGATACGAGGGCGTAAAGGGTTCCGACAGACGGTGTTGTGCGGCCCAGCTCGACCTGTGAAACGAGGCTGGCGGAGACGTCCACACGGCGCGCAAGCTCGCGTACGGAGAGCTTGGCGCTCTGCCGGGCGTCACGAAGACGCATGCCAAGCTGGATGGCGGCGTCCGATCGTGCCTCCGGGGCTGGTGCGCTCATGGTGTTCCGCTTCTCTTGTAAGGCTCCGTGGCAAACCTGGCCCACGCGCCACCCTGCAGGGTGGCAGGTGGGCCAGGCTTACGCGGATTAGCTCGGGTTAGACCTTTTCGGACTGTTCCGCGGCGATCAGTTGGGACGCTGCCTCGAGTGTCGCCGCGGCTGAATCGTGGGCGCGTGCCAATGCCTGATCCAACGGCAACAGGCGGTGTGATTCCGCGAGTATTTCCACGCCCCAGTGACCCCGCCAGCCGGCTTCGTAGATGGCCTTGACGAAGCTGACGGTGTCCAGATCGCCCTCGCCAGGGTAAAGCCGCTCATTGATGGTGTCTTCCCACAGCGAACCGACGACGTCTTTGCGGGCATCATCGATTTCGACGATGAAGACTTTGTCCATGGGCAGGATCGCGGCCAGGTCTTCGTAGCGGGTGCCGCCGCGGCTGGTGTGCCAGGTATCGACGGTGAGCCCGCCGTGCGGGTTGTTGACCTCGCTGATGAACTTCGCGCCGATTTCGATCGTCTTGAGGTTGTTCATCGGCATGGGCTCCAAAGCGACGCGCGTGCCCACTTCCCCGGCCTGAGTGGCGAGCCGGTCGAATTCCTGGTGGAACGCGGTTTCATCGACAGGCGCCGGCTCACCTTCGAGGGCCAGTTCGGCGCCGATCTTGATGGTCTTGACGCCGAGTATCTCTGCAGCGTTGAACAGGACCTTACGCCAGCGATCGGATTCTTCGCGTTCGGGGCCGGTCTTCCACCAGTCCGCGAGGAATTCCATCTCGACGTGGACGATGCCGTTGTCGTCCAGCAGCTGGCGGAGCCCCTTGAGACCAATGGTCTTTTCAATCTCCGGAAGGTCGGCGTGGATAAAGCCCAGTCCCTTCCAGCCTGCCTTGGCGGCAGCCTCAACCCGGGTGCGCACGTCGATAGGGCTCGTCTCATCGCCCCGAAGCGGGGCGGCGTTGCCTGCCCAGGTCCAGCAGGAGGCCAGGAGGTCCCGGTTCTGAATGATGTTCGTGTCGTTCACGTTCGTCCTTTGTTAGTTGGCTTTGTGGGTTGAGGAGGCGGCCACGCCGTCGGCGTTGGTGGCATCCGGGGCAAGCATGACCTTCGTTTCCCGGCTTGAGTCCTGTGCCCTTTGGAGGGCTTCGTCTCCGCGGGAGAACGGGACGACGGTGGAGACGATCTCACCGAGATTGAGGCGGGTGTTTGCCACGTACCGGATTGCTGCGGGCCATACTGCTACCGGCGCCCCGGTGGAGCTGGTAATCAAGAGGTTTCGTTCCTGCACCAGGCCCAGGCGAGCAGGCGCGAATTTTGGAGTGGAAACACCCATCAGCAGAACCCGACCATTGAGGTCGGCGCTCTCAAGGGCAGCCGCCTGCGCAGCGGAATTTCCGGAGGCTTCGATGACCACGTCAGCAAACGGTCGGCCGACTGCCTGTTCCGCGGCTGCGGTAGCGACAGTCTCCTCCAACGGGTTCACTGCGGCCTTGGCTCCCAGTCTGATCGCCATCTCACGCCGCAGCGGGCTGGGATCGAACGCGACTACCTGGGCGCCGGCGGTAACAGCCTGGATCACTGCATTCAGGCCGATGGCTCCGAGCCCGTGCACATGGACGGTATCGGCGGCACTGATGCCGCCAATCTTGGTCAGCCCATTCAACACGCAGGCGAAAGGTTCAATAACTGCAGCCGTGAGCATGTCCACCTCGTCAGGGATGTGGAAGCACATATCGGCCGGGACGGTGAACAGTTCAGCTGCGGCTCCATCGTGGGTGACCCCGAACCAGTCGTTGCCGCCCAGGTGTCCGTGCCCAAGGACCCGGTCCCCCCGATGAAACCCTTCAACGCCGGCGCCAACCTCCACGACAATTCCTGACCATTCATGGCCCAAGACGTGCGGGTAATTGATCTTGAAGGTCTCCGGCATGCTGCCGTGCAGGATTTCGATATCAGTGCCGCACACCCCCACGTAAGCGGGCCGTACAAGGAGCTCAGCGGGTTTGGTCGCAGTGATGGCTGCAGTGCCGGGTTCGACTGTGATGGTGCCGCCGGCGTCTTGGCGGACCAGGACGGCCGGGACGGTCCCCGGCGGAGGTGCCGCGGGCGCCGTACGCACTTCGTTGACGGTCTCAGACATGTTGTGTTCTTTCTGTGGGTTCAGGCAACAGGGAGGAATGAGGACGTTGCTTAGACGTCGCTGCCGTGAAGGGCGGCCGTGACGAGTTCCCGGATGCCCTCGGGGGTCACTTCCCGCGGGTTGGCGTAAGGGTTCTTTGTGGCGATTTCGACGATCTTTTCGACGTCGGATTCCTTCAGGCCCAGTTCAGCCAGGGACGAGGGTGCGCCGAGGGCCACGCTCAGCTTCTTGAAGTGGGCCGCCGGGTTGTCTGCCCCGGTGGCGCGCTGCAGGGCCGCGATCGCTTGGGGGGCGTGCTGGGCGTTGTAGGCCAGGGCGTAGGGCAGTACGACAGTGTGGGTTTCGGCGTGGGGAAGGTTGAAGGTCCCGCCGAGTGTGTGGCACAGCTTGTGGTGCAGCGACATCGTAGTCGCGCCGAGGGTGGCCCCGCAGAGCCACGCGCCGTACAGCGCATCGGAGCGGGCGTCGATGTTGGATGGGTCTTCCACGATCTTTGGCATCGCTTCGAGGAGGGCACGGGTGCCCTCCTCGGCCATCAGGGAGATGATGGGCGAACCGTCCGGTGCGTACAGCGCTTCCACAGCGTGGGCGATGGCGTTGAATCCGCTGGTGACCGACATGCTCACCGGGAGGGAAACAGTGAGTTCGGGGTCGTAGATGACACTGGTGGGCAGGACCTTGGAGTCGCGTCCGGTCCTTTTCTCCCCGTCGGCGGTCAGGCCCCATACGGGCGTCATTTCGGAGCCGGCGTAGGTTGTGGGTACGGCAATGATGGGCTGGCCGAACTCAAGCGCGATGGCCTTGCCCAGGCCAGTTGTGGACCCGCCGCCGACCGCAACGTAACCGTCGGCCTGGGCAGCGGCAGCTACTTCACGCGCTTTGTGGGCGGATTCGATGGGCACATGCATTTCAGCTTCGGCGTGCACACCGGCGCTGAGCTCGCCCAGCTGTTGAGAAATCCTTTCGGCCATATCCGCTTGGAAGGGTGTAGCCAGGACCAGGACACGCTTGAGGCCAAGGTTGACGACTTCGTCGTTAAGTGAGGCAAGTGAGCCGGCTCCGAAACGGACGCGCATCGGAAGTGCCTGGTACTGAAAATCCTTCATCGGGTGTTCTCCTGTGCTTCGATAATCCGTGCAGTGGACGGGGACATCACGGCGGTGTGGATCATGTCCGGGTCGACGAGCTCGGGGTGGATGACAATGTCGATCACTGCCTCCATAAACGGTGGGGTGAGACCGTAGCGGGCTGCGTCGGCCTCTGAGGTGTTGGGCACGAATTCGGCGATCAGGCTCTGCTTCACGGCGAAAACGGCGTCGGAATCGATGTAGTCGCTCCCGCTAACAAAAATGTGCGTCGTCAGTTCCCGGAAACCCGGCGCGCCCACGATGAAGTGGATGTGCGCCGGCCTGTTCGGGTGCCGGGCAGTCGCGTGCAGCAGGTCCCCGACAGGGCCGTCGGTCGGGATCGGGTAATAGCTGGGGATGACGCTGCGGAAGTAGAACTCTCCGGCGGCGTTGGACGTGAACAGGCCGCGGCCGTTGCCGATGCTTTGGATGCCGGGTTGCTGAACGTCGTAGAAGCCCTTGGTGTTTGCCTGCCAGATGTCGATGGCGGCATTGGGGACGGGCTCACCGGTGACGGAGAGGATGCGCCCCCTGACCAGGCAGATGTCTCCTTCGCTTTCCGGGGAGGCGTTCTCGCCAAGTTCACGCTTTGGGGATTCGACCATGTGGAAAGGACCCAGGACAGTGGAGTCGGTGGCGTCCGGAGTTTCGGCGTCATTGAGGGTTTCCACCATCATGGACACGCCCAGCACGTCGGAGAGGAGGATGAACTCCTGCCGGACAGAGTCGCACTTCTGGCCTGTGGCGGTCAGGAAGTTGATGGCGGTTTCCCATTCGTCGATCGTGGGTTCAATCTCCCTGACGAAGTTGTGAAGGTGGGTGGTGAGGCTGGTCAGGATGGTCCGAAGCCGGTCATCAGGGGTATTGCGGAAACTGTCGATGACAGCGGCAGTCAGTGTGCCGGGGCCGAGGTCCGTGCTCATGGTGGTTCCTTCCTTGGAGCTGGGGCGGCTGGTAAGTCGTGCTCAGATGCTGGTGAATCCGCCGTCGACAACGAGTTGCGCGCCGGTGATGTAGGAGGCCTTGTCGGAGGCGAGATAGACGATCGCATCGGCGACTTCGCTGGCGCGCCCGGCCCTGTGCATGGGGGTCTTGGCGATCAGCTCATCGGAGATGGCCTGGTCCTGGTTTTCCGTCAACGGGCTAGTGATCAACCCGGGGTGGACCGAGTTCACGCGGATCCCCTGCGCTGCCCACGTGGCGGAGGCGTTCTTTGTCATCATGGTCACGGCACCCTTGGATGCCTGGTAGGCGGCGACGCCGGCTGCTCCGACAAGTCCCCAGATGGACGAGACATTCACGATGGATCCGGATTCCTGCGCCAGCATGGCCGGTGCGACGGAGCGCATTCCCAGGAAGACACCGGTCTGGTTGACGGAGATGATCCGGTGCCAGTCCTGGATGTCGATATCCGTGATCGATTCGTACGATCCGACCAGGCCTGCGTTGTTGATCAGGACGTCGATGCGGCCGTGGGCCTGGAGCACTTCTTCCGTGAGTGCCTTCCAGTCGTCTTCTTCGGCGACGTCGAGGCGCCGCCATTGGATGGCCCCGTCAGCTGCGTCGCCGGCGGCTATGTCGGCTCCGTAGACGGTTGCACCCTGTGCGGCAAGTGCCAGTGCTGTGGCGTGGCCGATGCCGCTGGCCGCGCCGGTGACGATGGCGACCTTTCCGTCAAAGGATGGTGAACTCACGGTGTGTGCTCCTTGCTTTCAGAAGTGGCGGGATTGGTTAGACGACGCGGCGGGTGCGCCGGGAACCGGCCAGGTAGTTGAAGATCAGGGCGCTGAGGATGATCAGACCGTAGATGGCCTGGATCCAGAACGAGGGCACCTGGGACAGGACGAGGATGTTCTGGATGATGCCCAGTAGCAGCACGCCACTGAGTGCGCCGATCATGGAGCCCTTGCCACCATTGAGGCTGATGCCACCGATGACAGCCGCTGCGAAGACGGTGAAGATGAGGCCGTCGCCCTGGTTGGCCGTCACGGAAGCGATACGGCCGGTGAGCATGAGGCCGGCGAACGCGGCGATGACCGCGCCGGCGACGAAGACGCCGATGGTAAGGCGCAGTGTTTTGATGCCTGCTGCTGCTGCGGCGGCGTTGTTGCCGCCCATGGCGTAGAGCTTGCGCCCGACCGGGTGGCTGCGCATGAATACTGCGGCGGCGACCAGGAAGATCACGAAGAGCCAGATCTGGATGGAGATGCCCAGCCACTTGGTGTTGCCGAGGGCGAGGAATTCAGCGGGGAGCCCCGAGAGGGTCTTGCCGCCGGACAGGCCCATGGTCAGGCCGCGGAGCAAGGTGAGCATGGCGAGGGTGACGATGAAGGCGTTGAGTTTCAGCTTGCCGACAAGGAACCCGTTGATCAATCCCACCACGATGGAAAGCACGAGCATCGCCCCGAACGCGGCCCAAGGTGACCATCCCCAGCCGGAGCCGCCGACCGCGGCGGGCAGGACCAGCCACACGGCAAGCATCGGAGCCAGGCCCACCACGGACTCGAGCGAAAGATCGAAGTAGCCCGAGATCAGGATGATGCTTTCGGCGATGACCACGATGCCAAGTACGGCGGAGGTCACAAGGACGTTGTTGAGTAGGTTGTTCGCTGTGAGGAACTGGGGCGACAGGAAGGCGCCGATGACCATGGCCACGATGATGGCGGGCAGCAGCGCAAGCTCCCGGGCCCAGCCGGAGGAGCGGGCCTGGTCGATGATGTTGAGGGGCCGGCGGCTGGTCGGCGTACCCGCAACGGTCGGGGTATGCGTGGACATTGGAGTTTCTCCTTGGTTCTTTGGCTCATTGGTCGTGGGCTGCAGGGGCGGGGCTGACATTGTCATGCCGCGGCCTCCGCCCCTTGGATGGCGCCTACGAGTTCCCACTCTTCGTAGCCGGCGTTGAGTTCGGCGTGAATTTCGCCCTTGTACATGACGATGACCCTGTCGCAGATTTCCAGGTCGGTGTCGTCGGTGGAGACGATCAGCAGCGCTCGTCCGCTGTCACGCAGCGCCCGAAGTGATTCGTAGATGGATTCCTTCGCTGTCACGTCGACACCGGCGGTGGGGTGGACGAGGACGAGTGTGTCCGGGTTTGAAGCGAGGGCCCGTGCGAGCACGACCTTTTGCTGGTTGCCTCCGGAGAGCTCTTCGACGGCCTGGGTGGGTCCGTCGCATTTGATGGACCACGCGCCGGAGAGTTCCGTGAAGCGTTCGCGGCGCCGTCCCGAACTGATGAGGCCGCCACGGCCGCGGAGCCGGTCGACGATGGTCAGGGTGGCGTTTTCTTCGACGGACAGTTCCGGGACGTAGCCGTTGACGTGGCGGTCTTCGGGAACGAAGCCAATTCCGGCGTTGATCGTTTTGATGACGTTTCCGTGCCCGAGGGTGTGGCCGTTGTGTTCAACGGTTCCCGCATCGAGTGCCAGCTGACCTGCGATTGCCTGGGCGAGCTGGACGTGGCCTGCGCCATCGAGACCTGTGAGGCCGACGCATTCGCCAGCGCGGACCGTCAGGTTGGCTTCCAGGACGCGGGAGCCGACGCCGACGCCGGTCACGGTGAGTCGCGTTTCGCCAAGCTGGTCCTGGCGGTTACTGGTGGCGGCAGTATCTTTCCTAGCAGCTGCAGCTTCTTGCTCCGTCACACCGGCCATGACGTTGACGATCCGGTTGACGGTGAGGTCGGCTGTCTGGGCGGTCAGGACGTCGCGTCCGTCGCGCAGGATGGTGACAGAGTCGCAGACCTTGAAGATTTCTTCCAGGTGGTGGGAGACGTAGATGACGGTCACCCCGCGCTGGCGGAGGCTGTTGATCTGGGCGAATAGTTCATGGGAAGCCCCCTCGTCGAGGCCGGCCGTCGGTTCGTCCAGAAGGAGGATCCGCGGTCCCCGGGACAGTGCCCGGCATACTTCGACGATTTTCTTTTCCAGCGGTTCAAGGTCCTCGACGTTTTTGTCGACGATGCGCTCGTAACCCCAGTCCTTGAGCTGGTCGGTTGCCGCCTTGCGCATCGCCGGCCAGTCCACGCTCCCCCACCGCTTGCGTGGGTAAGCGCCAAGGCTGATGTTTTCCGCCACGGTCAGTTCCGGCACGAGGGTGCTTTTCTGATACACGCAAGCGATGGAATCGGATCCGGGACCTTCAGTAATTTCACCGTCCGCGCCCTGAATGTGGATGCTTCCGGCGTCCGGAGTCACCAGCCCGGTAAGCATCGCAATCAAAGTGGACTTTCCGGCACCGTTCCGGCCGAGAAGGGCCCGGGATTCGCCTGAACGAACGGTCAGGTTGGCATCTGTCAACGCCTGGGTCGATCCGAAAGATTTCTGTAGTCCGCGGATCTCGATGGCATTCTGGGTGTTAGCTGTGACCACGATGTCACCCTTTCTGAAATTCAGTCTTCACCTTGGCCCTGCTCGGCCGGGAGCGAGTTATTTTTTGTTTCCCCAGAGGTTCTGGTCATCAACGTTGTCTTTCGTGATGACCGGAGAGGGAAGCATGTCCGCGAGATTGCCCTTGTAGTCGACGATTTCGCTGCCGTGCTCGGACGGACCGACCTTGTATTCCTTTCCGGCGATGGCGTCCTTGAGGTACTGGACGGCGTACTTTCCGTAGAGATCTACCGGCTGGGAAACGACGGCGTCAACGTGTCCGGACCGGACAGCATCCAAGGATCCCTTGGAACCGTCGATGGTCACCAAGGGGACGTGTCCGGGCTGACCGGTGGGGGCCCACTTGCCCTGACCCTCCATCACGGTCTGCACGCCGGAGAGCATCACGGAGTCGCTGGCCAGGAAGACGGCGTCGATCTTCGATGTGCTGAGAACTGTCTGGGCGTTTTCCACCGCCTTGGCAGATTCCCAGTTGGTGTCCTTGCGGATGATATTTACATCCGGGAACTTGGAGGACATGCACTCATCGAAGCCCTTGTTCCGGTCAAACCCGGAGGTGGTTGACAGCGCGCCGTGCAGTTCCAGGACCGTGCCCTTGCCGCCGGTCAGCTTGCCGATCTGTTCACAGACGCTGGTGCCCATGGCAACATTGTCCGCCCTGATGTTCATGTAGATCTTGCCGCCATTGGCTGCGGTGTCCACGGTAACGACGGGGATGTTTGCGGCGTTCGCAGCCTGGATGGCCGGGATGATGGCATCGCTGTCCCGGGGTATGGTCACCAGGCCTTTTACATCCTGGGAGATCAGGGTGTTGATATCGGTCACCTGCTTGGCCGGGTCACCCTCGGCGTTGGAGGCGGGTAGCATCTTCAGGCCGTTCGAATTGGCCTCGCTAACGACGGAGTCCACCAGGCCTGCCGTAAAGGGGTTGTCGAGGACACCGGCGGAGAAGCCGACGGTGGGTGCGTCGCCACTTCCCGATGACGCACTCCCGCCGCAGGCGGAGAGCGCCATCGTGGCGCCGGCGAGCACGGCGACACCAACGTGACGGCGGCTCAGTTTGAATGCGGAGGCGCCTTTGCGATCCTGCACCATCAATTGCTCCTAATTAGAAGGTAGACATACACAAGTGGAATTCTTGCTTCGGCGCCGCCCGGTCCTCGACTTCGAGTCCGGAGCTCCGGAAGCTGTGGCCGGTGCGCCGACGGGCCGGGAGATCCCCCGCCCTTGTCAGCTCTCGCGGCTGCATCACCCTTCCAATGTAAAGTGATACACCGCACACTGTCAAGTAATACAGCACATGGCACTTTACATTCGGTTGATTCGGACGGTTCCGAGATTTTCCGCCGTAGTTAGGCGTAATAACTGTGAAGTCTGGGCAATTTTGCGGTAGAGGAGCTAAAGTGGTGTGTACGCGAACTGTACACTTATGGCTGGTTCCCCGGTCCGTTGGTGGACATACATAACAGCGGTCCTCTCTTTTGCCGGATTGGATCGCCGGAAAGGCCGACGATGAGCATTCAAGCCACTGCACCGGTTACCCAGGAGGATCGTGCCCAGCTGGGCAGTCAGCTCAGGGCTGCCAGGATGAAGGCGAAGATCTCCCTCAGGGAGCTCGCCCGGAGGGTCGGTATCTCCGCGAGCTTTATGTCACAGGTCGAGCTGGGCCGTGCCGTCCCTTCCATCGGAACCCTGTACACCATCGTTTCGGAGCTTGGGCTCTCCTTGGACACGCTCATGAGTGGTGAGCACTCGGCTCCCGCCCCGGAAGAAAACGGCGCGACCGTTGATTCAACTGTCAGCGGCCTTCCCGTCTTCGCCCCGTCTGCAGGCACGGCAATCCCGGGAATCCAGAGGGCAGGGGACCGTCCAGAGATCAACATGGGAGGCGTCCGCTGGGAGCGGCTCACGGAACGGGCCGACCCTTTGGTTGAGTTCCTGCGGGTCACGTACGGGCCCGGGAGCGAGTCCTGCGCCGCGGACGCACTGATGCGCCACCCCGGATGGGAGTACATCCATATCCTTTCCGGCCAACTTAACGTCCAGGTCGCTTTTGATAGCGATGTTCTCGGGCCTGGAGACAGCATGAATTTCGATTCAAATGTGCCGCACCGTCTCAGCAACACCTCCGGTGAAGACTGTGTCGCCATCTGGGCCGTGGTCGGCCGTCAAGGCTTCGCCCATCCCCTCGACCTGGCCAGGGCCGGTCAGGGATCAAGCGGTGAGGACTCCGCGACGATGGAACACTCCCACTCTTAGCATTCCTCCCCTTCATGGGATGGACGTGTCGTGCCTTCAGTGCGGAAGCGTTGGTTTGCAGGTGTCAACCGGGGGAATACAAGCGGACACGCTCCTCGCAGCATTGGGCCGCCTGCCAAGACGTGGACGCGGTAGACGCCAAAAGAGTGCCGGCGACGGGTTGTCGCCGGCACTCTTTTGGCTTTGCGGGCCTGGTTACTTTAGACAGCTGAGCCCGCGGAGGCGGTTGAGCCTTCCTGACCGAGGGCAGCCTGCCCAGGCTTGGGGGTGGGCTGGTAGGCCAGCAGCTTCCAGGATGAACCCACGCGGATCCACACGGCCAAGGCGGTGTTGTCCAATGCGGTACGCGTGCCCCGGATGGTCAGATCGGCGAGCATTTCTCCCATGACCAAGGCTACATCGCCTACTATTTTGACCTGCTCCACCGGATGATCGATCCGGTGATAGACGTAAACACCCTGCCGGCACTTGTCGATGTAGCCGCTCAGGTCATCGCGTTCCCCGTTTGAATGCGCATATACCAGGTCCTGATGGCAAAGTTCGGCGAAGGCGTCGAAGTCAGACCTGAGTACCGCCTCGTAGCGGCGGTCTTCGAGGGACAGGATCTCCTGTTCGTCTGAAGAATGGGGGTCGGGCACGTGGGGCTCCTTCCGATCCAGGGCGGGCTGAAAGTTAGATGAGTCCACGGATGCTGCCGCCATCCACGCCCCAGACGGAACCGGTGACGAAGCTGGTCACCGGGCTGCAGAGCAACGCGATGACGCGCGCTACTTCCTCCGGAGTGCCGAGCCGTTCCAGGGGCAGCTGGCGGAGCTTCATTTCATGTTCGACGGCTGCCTGGCGTTCCATCCCGTGCAGGGTTGCGAACGTATCAGCAAAACCGCCCGGCTTGGTCCAAAACGGTGTCCAGATGGGTCCCGGTGCCACGGCGTTGACCCGGATCTTCGGGCCCTCTGCGCGGGCGATGGACTTCGTCAGGGCCAGGACAGCTGCCTTGCTGGCGGAGTAGTCGGCAGGCTGGGCTTCAGGTTGCCGGGCGAGGTCGGATGCGTTGTTGACGATGCATGGAGCCGCTGACTCGCGCAGGGCGGGCAATGCGGCGCGGATGGCGCGCACGTAGCTCATGAAGTTCAGCTCCATCGTCCGCGCCCAGTCCTCGTCGGTGATCTGCTCGAAGGTCCGGACTGCGCCAGAGCCGACGTTGTTGATGAGAAGGTCCAGGCCGCCGAGCTGGTCGATGGCCTCGGCAACAGCGTTGTTCGTAGCTTCGCCCTGGGTGAAGTCAACGACGGCGGGGACGATCCGGCCAGGGTGGTCAGCGGCCAGTTCCTCAAGTTCGGTCAGGGCCGACTTGTCGATGTCCAGGGCTGCGACCGTCGCTCCTTCGGCGGTCAGCAGAAGGGCGGTGGCACGGCCGATGCCCAAGGCCGCGCCGGTGATGACGGCTTTCTTGCCGGTCAGTTCCAGTTCCATGAGTTGTACCTTTCGGTGGTTCGGTGTTCCTGTGGTGCTTTAGTTCTGATGGGCGGAAGAGCCTTCGGAGCCCGTCCGGAAATCAAAACCGGTGGTCAGGCCCCCGTCAGCTACAACGGTGGTGCCGAAGACGGCCGAGGACTCCTTGGAGAGCAGGAAAAGTGCCGAATTGGCGACTTCGTCCGCGCCGGTGATGCGCCCGAGGGGCTGCCGCGCCTCACGGGTGGCCAGGAATTTCTCCGGGTCGCTGGCCGAGGCCAGGTGGCGTTCGAAAAGTCCCGCCCGCATGGGCCCCGGTGCCAGCAGGTTGAATTGGATGCCCGTACGGGCGTAGTCCAAAGCAATGGTTCGGACGGCTCCGGTGAGGGCGGCCTTGGACGACGCATAGGACGCCAGCTGCTGCTCCGCGAAGTGGGCATCGACGCTGGTCACCACGACCACGGAAGCGTGCTCCGCTTTCTGCAGGTGCGGCATCAGCGTTTTGAGGGCGATGACGTTGCCGAGGACGTTCACCTCCCAGGTCCGCTTCCACGACTCCAGCGTTTCTTCCTCGAGCGTGCCGACACCAAGGATCGCTGCTGCGGCGATCAGCCCCAGTGATCCGTTGGCGCCTGCAGTGGCCGTTTTGGCTACTTCCTGCCAGGTCGCCTCTTCTGCGACGTTGCCGACGATGTGCTGGTACCGGGGTTGGTCCGTCAGCTCTGCGGGGCTGCCTCCGAGGTCCACACCGAAGACGTGGCTTCCCGCTGACAGCAGTGCCTTCGCGCATTCCAGACCCAACCCACTGGCTGTGCCCGTAACGATGACATGGTCGGGAAGAGTGAGTGTCCAGTCAGTCATAAATTCCTCCGTTACTTGCCTACTGCTGCAGCACAGTCAGCAAGGTTGGCTTTGGTGATCGTCTTGGGAGTCAGATAGTTGTTCTTCTCCACACTCTTGCCTTCGAGGACATCAATGACAGCCTCGGCTGCGAACTCGCCATCCTCGATGGGGCTTTGCAGAACCGAGGCGTACTGGACTCCCTTTTCAATGCCGGTGTAACCCTCGGTGGAGCAGTTTGAACCGACCATGGCCAAGTCCGTGGATTTCAGGCCGGCCCGGTCAGCGGCGACGATGGCGCCGGCGAGCATGTTGTCTGCTTGGGCGTAGATGCCGCGCAGATTCTTGTTCCCGAACTGGGTAATGAGGCTGGCAGCTGCGGATGTGGCCTGGGTCTGGTCCCAGTTGCCCGGCTGTGAACCGGCGATGGTGATTCCAGGGGCCAACTTTGCCAGTTCGTCCTTGAAGCCTTTGGTGCGGTTGATGGCCGGCGGGGTTCCGGGTACACCTTCGACGATAACGACCGAGCCCGAGTCGCCGAAGCCTTTCTCTTTAAAGCCCGCGATCATGGCCTTGGCCGCCTCCTGGCCGTTGGCATAGTCATCGGGCCCGGTGAAGGTGTTCCAGAGGCTGTCATCGTCGGACTGCGGGTGCGAGTTGGTCACGACCACCGGGATTTTGGACTGCTTGAGCCGCTGCAGGGACGGCATGATGGCGGTCGCATCGGCGGGCCACAATACAACGGCGTCAGGGCGCGTGCTGATGGCCTGGGTGACCTGCTGAGCCTGTTCAGCGGCGTTGAAATCGTTGACGACGACCGTCACCTGGACGCCTGCGGCTTCGGCGACCTTCTTGAATTCTTCGGTGTGCTTGGCGCAGTAGTCACAGCTCTGGGCGACGGTCAACAAGGTCACCTTCTTGCCTTTGACGTCGGTTGAACCGCCACCGGCGTTCGGGGCTGCTGCTGGCGTTGATCCACAAGCTGCCAGGAATAGTGCAGAGGTGAGGGAAAGGGCGACAGCCAGTCTCTTCATTGAGGTGGTTTTCATGGTGATCCTTAGCGGTTGGTTGGTACGCGGTGTTGGGAGGTGGACATGCTCTTCTCGACCGACTTGTTCACGATGCGGTTCAGCGGGCGGTCAATGACAACGATGAGGAGGAGAATTCCGCCGTTGATGAGCTGGATGATGGCGGTTGAGGTGCCTTGCAGGCTGAGGCCGTTGCCGACCACGGCCAGCAGCATGGCTCCGGCGGCGACGCCCGGGATGCTGCCCTTGCCGCCGGTCAGCGCAACTCCGCCGATAATTGCTGCGGTGACGGCCTGCAGGAGGGTCGCTTCATCTGATCCAGGCGCCCCTGAAGCCAGGGTCAGTCCCTGAAGGGCGCCTGCCACGCCGGCGAACAGACCGGAGATAACGAACGCCAGGATCAGGACACGGGTCACCGGAAGGCCGGACGCTGCGGAGCGCTGGCGGTCACTTCCGACGGCGCGGATTTTCACACCCGACCACGTCTTGGCCATGAGCCATCCCGCGGCCACGACGAGAACCACGTACAGCAGTGCACGGGGTGAGACGATCTCGGCGATGGCCTGGTCCAGCCAGAGCCCCGGTTCAAAGTCGGTGAGGGTGACGATCTTGCCGCCCGCAACGGCGAAACCCAGTCCAATAGTCAGCACCAAGGTCCCGACGGTGACAGCCAGAGACGGTACGGCGTAGTGGGCGGTGAGCCAGCCGTTGAGGACCCCCACGGCGGCGGCGACGGCGACGGCGGCAGCCACACCGAGGTGTATCCCGGCGGTTTCACCTACCTTGACCGCGATGAGCCCGGCCAAAGGGATGGTCCCGGCGATGGAGAGGTCGAATTCGCCGGCGATCATGACGATCGAGAGACCGGTTGCGACCAGAGCCAGGACGGCGAAGGACTGCAGAAGCGAGTAGAGGTTGCCGGCGTGGAGGAAGGCCGGGTTGGTCAGTGCGAAGGCGATGAATGCGAGGACGGCCAGCGACCATGCCAGAAGTGTCCGGAAGTGCCAATAGATTCTAACCACGGGATCAGCGCCTTCTTCCTGATTGACGGTTGGATGCGATGCCGGTTGCTACCACGGCCAGCAGGACGAGGACGCCCTTGAAGATGAGCTGGACTTCGTAGCTGAGCCCGAGCAGGACCAGTGCGTTGCCGAGCAGGCCGACGAGGACGGCCCCGGTTGCAGCGCCGACGGGATTCCCTGTTCCGCCTTTGACGCTGACGCCGCCTACAACGACAGCCGTGATGGCATCGAAGCCGAAGGTGCCGCCCAGCTGGAGGTTTCCTTGTCCCGATTCAGAGGACAGCAGCCCGCCGGCAAGACCTGCCATGGCGCCCGAGCCGATAAAGGCAAACAGGATTACCGGCCAGGCGCGCATTCCTGAGACAAGGGCTGCTTTTTCGTTCAGGCCCACGAGGGTTACCCGCCGGCCCAGCACGGTGTAGCGGTGCGTCCACCAGGCGAGCACTGTAAGCACGAAGAAGGCAAGCACCTGGACGGGTACGACGCCGAAGATGGTTAGCCCGAAGACGCTGGCGTCGCCTGCGCCCTGCACATTGCGCCCACCGGTCACGATCTGCGCAAAGCCAATGAGGATCGCTGCGGCTGCGATGGTAGTGACGATGGGGTCAGTGCCCAGGCGCCCGACGAAGAACCCCTGCACTGCACCGGCGAGAGCCCCGAACAGGACGGCGGCCGCCATGGCGGTCCATGGACCGGTGTGGAGGAGGGAGGCGAAGACGATGGTGGACACCGCGACCATCGCACTGACGGACAGAGCAAATAGCCTGCCGACGATGGTGATAATGCTCAGGCCGACGGCGGCAATTCCCACCAGGGCAACTGAGAGGAACAGCGCACGCAGGTTGGTGACCGTGGCGAACTCGTTGACGAAGATGCAAGCCAGGATGAACAGCAGGACGGTGGTCACGGCGATGATGGCTGAACTGTCCGTCGTGATCCGTTTGATGGTTTCAGCAACGGGTGTGGCTGGTAATGACGGTTTTTGTAACGTCGACCGTGCCGCGATTTTGGTGTTCATGCTTTGGCTCCGTGAAGGATTTCGGTGAGGATCTGGGAGTCCGTGACATCGGTTGTCCGGTTGCTGCTGACCGGGCGGCCGCGGAACATGGTGATGACCCGGTCGGCCAGTTCGCGAAGCTCGACGATGTCGCTCGAATAAACGATGACGATGACGTTGTTCGCGGAGAGCTGCCGGAGTGCACGATAGATTTCCGCGCGGGCACCGATATCTACGCCACGGGTCGGCTCGTTCAGGACCAGAACATCGGGTTGAGTGGCAAGGGCCCTGCCGATTGCGATCTTCTGCTGGTTGCCGCCGCTGAGGGATCCGACGGGAACCCGGATGCGTGACGGGTCGAAGGCCACATTTGAGGCAATGGAACGGGCGAGGTCCGTTTCCAGCTCTGCCCTGATGGTGCCCAGTCGGCTCACGCCGGCCAGTGCGCCCGAGCTGACGTTCTGGGCGACACTGCCGCTGAGGAAGACACCCTCCAGGACGCGGTCCGCGGAAACGTAGGCAATGCCGTGTTTCTGGGATTTGGGTCGGGTCAGGGCTGACAGCTGAATCTCGTTCAGTTGAATGTCCCCCGCGGTCACGGGGATGAGGCCGACCAGGGCTCGAACAACGTCATCAGCTCCGGAGCCTATCTGGCCAAAGAGCGCGGTGACCTCCCCGGCCTGCGCGGTGAAAGAGACGTCCGAGAAGCGGTGTCCGGAGGCCAGTCCTCGGATGTCCAGCTTCCGGCGGCTTTCCGGAGCAAAGTCTTCCTTGACGTGGATCGCCTCCCCCGCTGTGTGATCTTCGCCCAGCATGTGCGTAACAACCGAATCCATGGTGAAATCGGCCGTCGGGCCGCTGGCCACCACGCTGCCGGAACGCATGATGGTGATCCGGTCAGCCAGCCGGAAGACTTCGCCCATCCGGTGCGTGATGTAGACGATTGACCGTCCGCCTGCCACAAGCGACCTCACGACCTCATGGACCCGTGAGATTTCAATGTCCGACAGAGTGGCGGTGGGCTCATCCAGGATCAGGGTGCGGGCATCGGCGACGAGCCCGCGGGCAATCTCAAGCAGTTGGCGTTTTGCCAGCGGCAATGCCTCCACGGGCATGTCCAGATCCAGGTCTTCAAGACCCGCAGAAGCCAGCGCGGACTGCATCCGCTCCTGCAGTTTTTCCCTGCGCACCAGAAGACCTGAGGTCCGGCGCATGCTGAGAGCCATATTGTCCCGGACGGACAGCTCGGGGATCACTGAGAGTTCCTGGAACACCATGGCTACATCGGATGATCCGGCGCCTCCCGGGAATGTCACCTCGCCGGTATCAGCTGTAACTACACCGGCTATCACTTTGACCAGGGTGCTCTTTCCGGCGCCGTTTTCTCCCAGCAGCGCGTGCACTTCACCCGCCCGGAAGTCCACCGAAACGTCGTTCAGCGCCTTCGCCCCGCCGAAGCTTTTGCTGATCCTGCTCACAGAAAGCAGGACCTCGGTACTAAGGACCACGTTGACCTCATTCCGTTTGATTGGTTCGAGGACGACGTTAAGTGATTCAACACACAGGTGTCAAGTAAAAGATTACATGTGCACCATTCCTGTAAACCTCAAGTCGCCGGTCAACGCACCATGGAGGGGTCCTTAGAAAGCGCGTTCTCTTGCGAATTAAGGCCGTCCCTCTGTTGAATATGCGGTAAGAGAAGGCTGGGCGCAGGCTCTGTCGCGCAATCAGACCGCGCGGATTGTGTCAACTATCAGTTGACGGCCACCCTGCTGTCAATTACCTTGGAATGAGGCTGGGCCAAGAATCATCAGCTCAGGTTTGGCATTCCCTAACGAAGGCCCGGCTCAACGTCGTGAAGACGCAGCGTTGGGCAGGGACATCTGGGCGAAATCAGACTCGTGGCGGCCGATAGCCCCCAACACTTTAAGCAAGGAGAGTGCTCCGTGGATAACGCCACTGCAGCCGAGAAATACAAGATCGAAACCTTGGAAGCAAAGCGCTACCAAGCCGTAGTCGACGGTGATTACGACGCCTTCGAGGGCCTATGCCACCAGCGCCTGGTGTACACCCATTCGCTGGGTGACCGTGACACGCTGAGCAGCTACCTGGAAAAGCTTCGCAAGGGCTTCTACAGGTACCACCGGATCGACCATCCCATCGAAGACATCGTCCTGATTGGGGACACCGCACTCGTACTGGGACAGATGAACGCGGACCTCACTGTCAACGGAACCCACAAAACGCTTGCCAACAGTGCACTCTCGGTATGGATAAAAGAGGGCGAGAGCTGGAAGTTCCTTGCGTACCAGCCGACTCCCCGCAAGCCCGCGGCAGCCTAGACCCCGCAACCCCTGCTCGCGCCAACGAAGGAAGAACCATGAACCAGGCTTTTGTTTACGACGCCGTGCGTACCCCCTTCGGCAAGTTGGGCTCAGGCCTCGCCGCCGTCCGCCCGGATGACCTTGCAGCGCACGTGATCCGCGAATCCGTGAAACGCGCCCCCGCGCTGGACCCCGAGCGGATCGATGAGGTGGTGTTCGGCAACGCCAACGGCGCCGGCGAGGAAAACCGCAACGTCGCCCGGATGGGAACCCTGCTCGCGGGCCTTCCGGTGTCCATTCCCGGTACCACGGTCAACCGGCTTTGCGGGTCCTCCCTGGACGCGGCGATCATTGCCTCGCGCCAAATCAACGCGGGCGACGCCGACCTGGTGCTGGTCGGGGGCGCCGAGTCCATGTCCCGCGCCCCGTGGGTGCTGCCCAAGACCGAAAAGCCGTACCCGGCTGGGGACCTGACCCTGGCCTCCACCACGCTGGGCTGGCGGCTGGTGAACCGGGCCATGCCGAAGGACTGGACCATCTCCCTGGGCGAGGCCACCGAACGGCTCCGGGAGAAGTATGGCGTGACCCGTGAGCAGCAGGACGAGTTCGCCGCGGATTCTCATAACCTGTCCGCCGCGGCGTGGGACGAGGGCTTCTACGACAACCTCGTCGTCCCGGTCCCGGGCACGGACCTGGTCCGCGACAAGGGGATCCGTCCCGGGTCCTCGGCGGAGAAGCTCGCCGGGCTCAAGACCGTGTTCCGCACCGGGAACGGCACCGTCACAGCCGGTAACTCTTCCCCGCTAAACGACGGCGCCTCTGCCGCCTGGATCGGCTCTGAGAACGCCGCCGGCTGCTCGGGATGGAGCCGCTGGCCCGGATCGCCGGGCGCGGCGCGCACGGCAACGACCCGCAGTACTTCGGCTACGCCCCGGTCGAGGCCGCGAACAAGGCCCTCGCCAAGGCCGGCATCGGCTGGGACCAGGTCGGCGCCGTCGAACTGAACGAGGCGTTCGCTGCGCAGTCCCTGGCCTGCATCACCGCCTGGGGCATCGACCCGGAAATCGTGAACCGGCACGGCGGCGCGATCGCCATGGGCCACCCGCTCGGCGCCTCCGGCGGGCGGATCCTCGGCACCCTGGCCCGGTCCCTGCAGGCCTCCGGGCAGCGCTGGGGCGTCGCCGCGATCTGCATCGGCGTCGGCCAGGGCCTCGCCGTCGTGCTCGAAAACGTAACTTCCCGCGATGCGGCATAGAGGACAGGGCTAAGAGAGATGCTGAATTTCATCGACACCGTCGGCGAGGCAGTCGCCGGCATCAAGGACGGCTCCACCGTGATGATCGGCGGGTTCGGCAACGCCGGGCAGCCGTTCGAGCTGATCGACGCGCTGCTGGAGTGCGGCGCCACCGGCCTGACCGTGGTGAACAACAACGCCGGCCAGGGCGACCAGGGCCTGGCCCTGCTGATCAAGGAAGGCCGGGTGAAGAAGATGATCTGCTCCTTCCCGCGGCAGTCCGATTCCTGGCATTTCGACGCGAAGTACCGCGCCGGCGAGGTTGAGCTCGAACTGGTCCCGCAGGGAAATCTCGCCGAGCGGATCCGGGCCGCCGGCGCCGGGATCGGCGGTTTCTTCACACCCACCGGTTACGGCACCATGCTCGCCGAAGGCAAGGAAACCCGCTTCCTGGACGGCAAGTGGCAGGTGTTCGAGACCCCCATCCACGCCGACGTCGCCCTGATCAAGGCCCTCACGGCGGACGGCCGGGGCAATCTGGTCTACCGTAAAACCGCGCGGAACTTCGGCCCCATCATGGCCGCCGCCGCGAAACACACCATCGCCCAGGTGTCCGGGATCGTCCCCACCGGCGGCCTGGACCCGGAAAACATCGTGACCCCCGGCATCTACGTCAACAGCATCGTGAAGGTGGCCTGAGATGAGCATCCCAACCAATGACCACGCGAGTGTCCGGCCCGGCAACCAGGCTGATCTCCAGACGTCCGGCAAGCCGCTGGGCCGTGACGATCTCGCCCGCCTCGTGGCCCGCGACATCGCCCCCGGATCGTTCGTGAACCTCGGAATCGGCCAGCCCACCCTGGTCTCGAACTACCTCGAGCCGGAGCAGAACATCACGCTCCACACCGAAAACGGCATGCTCGGCATGGGCCCGGAGGCCACCGGAGACCAGATCGACGGCGACCTCATCAACGCCGGCAAGATCCCCGTCACCGAATTGCCGGGGGCGTCCTACTTCCACCACGCGGACTCCTTCGCCATCATGCGCGGCGGACACCTGGACATCTGCGTCCTGGGCGCCTTCCAGGTTTCCGCCACCGGCGACCTCGCCAACTGGCACACCGGCGCCCCGGACGCGATCCCCGCCGTCGGCGGCGCCATGGACCTCGCCACCGGCGCCAAGGACGTCTTCGTCATGATGACGCTCCTGACCCGCGACGGCGCGTCCAAACTCGTGGAGACCTGCACTTACCCGCTCACCGGGATCGGCTGCGTGACCCGCGTCTACACGGACAAGGCCGTCTTCCTCACCGGACCCGACGGCGTCCAGGTGCGGGAGACCTTCGGCTGCACGCTCGAGGAACTCCAGACACTGGTGCCCGTCCCCCTCAAGGCGACGGTCTAGCTATTTTCGGCATTCCATACCGGCATCAGAGCGTAATCGCGTCCTGTATCTCCAAATTGGCCTTCAAGGTCGGAGGTACCCTGTCAGTGCATTGGGATGCCCGAAGCTGCCTGAGCCAAGGCGCTCCGGGCTGAGTGGATTCGTCTTATTGCCCAGGGAAACCGTCTACCAGTACATGCGTCACGCCAAGTTGGGGTGAAGCACTCTCCTGCCGGCGCCGTAGTTGCGCCGTTGCCCCGCCGCCGTAGCTTACGAAAGGTCCACTATCGTGGTTCGAGCGAGACGAAAAGCTCATGTCAGAGTTGGACCTTTTCTGCCGACGGCCGGACCTCTATTCCTGGCCGAGAACGGACGGGAGCCGGTCCTTCATAGGCTGAAGCTGTTTTGCAAAGCAGATCGACGTCGGGATGGCGTCCTCGTAGGGAGGATAAGTTGGTATCTGCCGGTATCCAAGTTTCCGGTAAAAGGCTTCAGCTTCCGGCTGCTTGCCCCCGGTTTGCAGGATAACGCGACGGGCGCCGGCACCGGCGGCAATCCTCTCGAGTTCAGCCATGAGTACGGTCGCAGCGCCCATACCTCGGGCTGCAGGGTCTGTAATGACCCGTTTGACCTCCCACTCCCCATCTAACCGGCGGAGAGCGCCGTGCCCTATGGCTTCACCTACGGTATTAAGTACCAGGACGCTGGCGATGAAATCTTGCGGTGGTACGGAGAGCGCTGTCTGCGCTGCTTCGGAAAGATGAGGTTCTTCTTCGGTAGCGTACCGGGCGAGGAGCTCGTCTGTTAGCAGATCCCGCAGACGGGTTGCTCTGGGGTCTTCAAAGTCAACTATTTGCAGTGTCTCTGCCGGATTCCCGGACATCTATCTGCTCCTGATGTACGTCTTATCGATATTCCATGGTTTGCCGCTACAGGAGACGACCGCGGGGTGTTCCGTCGTCGCCCTTCAAATTTGTCGTTGCTTGTCCACCGGTATCGCGTCGGCCGTAGACACAAGCGGTCCCAGCATCAGACTGCCCAGTCTGAATTCCTCGCCGCATTCCGCGCAGGTCAGCACCGGTTTCAGGTCGGCCCCGCAACTGTGCCGGTAAGAGGCGCGGGGGGTCTCGTCGCGCATCCAGGTACTGCTCCACGCTGCGAGTGAGATGAGAATGGGAGCAATCTCGGCCCCGGAAATTGTGAGGTGGTACTCATGGCGCGGGGGGTGTTCGGAATATTGGACGCGCTCAATAACGCCATGGCTTTCGAGCGTCCGCAGCCGGCTTGTCAGTATGTCGCGGGAGGCGCCTGTGTTACGGGCTATCTGGTCGAATCGATGAACGCCCAGGGACATCTCCCGAAGGGCCAGCAGCGCCCACCGCTCTCCCAGCACCTCGAGCCCTGCTGCGATGAAGCATGCCCTGGGCGCATCCCTGGCCGTATCGGTTGGTGTCATGACTTACCTGCTTTCAGTGCGTTCTATAAGCATACAAGTTAGTTGGAAATTCAAACCGACTGAGCTAACCTGATTTTCGAAGGCTGCAGCAACCGCGTGGGCGCCCTGCCGAGATCAGGAGAATTCATGCCACTGCTGTCTGGTGCCGTCGCCCTTGTCACGGGTGCGAATGGAGGGCTCGGCCCCGAACTCGCGGAACAGGCCCTCGCCAGGGGCACGGCCAAGGTGTATGCGACAGCCCGCCACCTAAGGGAGATTACAAGGTCATCGTGGATGACATCACTGCCGGCGTGAAGCTTGGCCTCTCTGGTGCGATCTCCGATCTTTACCCGGCGCTGGCAGCCAACGGCCGGCATGACCGCGGCAAAGCCTGAAGACCTCCTAAGAACTCAGAGAGATACATTCATGACAAGCAACACCTCCGCAGAGCGCTCGGAGACCTTCACCTGGATGGACCCGGCAGTAGCTCTCCAACAGCTGCCACTACTGTCGGGTATGGACTACTTTTCCGGCCTCCGTAACGGCAGCATAGCGCCGCCGCCGATCGCATCCCTGATGAAATTCGATCTCGTCGAAGCTACACATGGCCACGTCGAATTCGAGTGTCGGCCGGGAGAAGCCCACTACAACCCCCTTGGAATGGTGCACGGCGGCCTAACATGCACACTCCTTGACACGGCCCTCGGCTGCGCAGCACACACCACCTTGGCAGCAGGTCTCGGCTACACCTCCATCGACCTGGCGGTGAAGTACCTGCGGCCCGTCACGCTCCGGAAGGGCGCCCTTCGAGCAGAGGGGTCAGTGGTGAAAGCTGGTTCGCGGCTCATCTTCACAGAAGGCCGCCTCAGCACCACCGAAGGTGAACTCCTCGCCACCGCCACAAGCACACTCCTCGTCTTTCCCCACCAACCGGAGGCGCTGGCACCATGACACATAGTGCCACCACTGTTGCCCAGGCGCCTGTGGCGCAGAAACCTGTTCTGCTTCCGCACGCCGAGCCAGGGATGCATAAGTTGAGCCGGTTCGGCGTACCGTTGGGGCTTGCCGGCCTGGGCGGCGCCTGGTCCGCCGCAAGGGGCACCCTCGGATCCCCGGTATGGCCGGAGGAAACTCTCTACGGAGCAGCCACCGCCCTGTGGCTGGTCCTGACCGTCCTGTACGTGTTCCGGGGCCTTCGGCGGAAAGGAACATTCCGTTCTGACCTCAAGCACGAGGTGGCAGGGCCTTTCGCATCCTTTATTCCACTCGTCGGGATCCTGCTTTCCTCCCACTACAGCCAGTATTTGCCGCCCTGGGGTGCCTGGCTGTGTGTGGCGTCCATCGCCGCCCTGGCCATCGTCGCCGCACAACTTCTCGCCCACTGGGTGACAGGCGGGGTATCGATGCAGTCCATCCATCCCGGCTACCTGCTGCCTGTCGTTGCCGGGTCCTTCGTTGCGAGCATCGGATTTGCAAGCCTCCACGTCCATGATGCGGCCATGGCTGCGTTTGGCGTCGGCGTATTCTTTTGGCTTGTCGTGGGCACCGTCGTCACCGTCCGGCTCATGACCGGAGGCGCGCTGGCACCAGCAGCCAAGACTGGACTGTCCGCATACCTGGCTGCACCTGCAACGGCCAACATCGCCTGGATGGTGTCACACCCGGGACCCGTAGGGACCGTGCAACTCGGGCTCACCGGCGTGCTGGCAATCATGGCGCTAATGCAGGTCATGCTCCTCCCCCAATATCGCAAGCTGCCTTTCTCACCAGCGTTCTGGGTGTTTACGTTCCCCGTGGGCGCGACCACCAACTACGCCATCCGCTGGCTTGCCACAACTAACCTCCCCGGCTGGGAAATTTACGCCTGGACGATACTCGGGCTCGCAACAGCCTTCACCCTCGCCATTGCCGCCCGCACCGCGAAGACGGGAAGTGCCCGCGCATAGCCAGACGCGTCGGACGAGGTGAACGAAGGCGACTGACCGTCGATTAAGGTCGCAGGGCAAGAATGCACCAGCCACGGAGCGAGGGCATGATCTCGTCCCCCGTCTCGTATCCCTAGGGATACGAGACAACCGGGCAGCAGCCGAGAGCCGGCCTGACTGCCTCATACCCGCGGCGGGGCACCGAGAGCGACATGCAGCAGCGCTGAAACGCCTCCGTTTATCGCCGCAGATCACACCGCATCCCAGTCTCGTTGCGCTCCAAGAACCACTTCACGGGCACCACGATCGAAGGGTTTATGGCCCAACCTGACATCGGACTCAATTCGTCACGTCCTCGAATAAAGCAGACGACAGTGTGGAGACTGTACACACCCCCTTTGCTAGGACAACAGCGCCGCACGGCGTACGCGGGTGTTCCTATGATCAGCCTCCCGGTGCTTCCTACAGCGCAATCGTCACAGTCATGTAGTCCCCGCTCCCCCGGTCCATGAATAGGTGTAGGCCACCACTGCCCACACCGACAAAACCGGAACGAGGAACCGCATAACCCCAGTCACAGCGCGCGGAAGGCCCACCAGCCAGGGACTTGAACCCGTCACCCCACACAACTTCACAGGCCACCGCGGCGGCCAGGCCACAGGCCGCGACAAGCGTCAGAGGGACCCAACAAGGGTCAATGTACACCCGTTAAAGCAAAAACCCCCTCTGACGAGGGGGAATGCCGTGCCCGAGGTGGGACTCGAACTGCATTCCAACCCTTGCCAACACTGGGAAGTCCCGGAAACATAAGGGATCCGATCCGGTCCGGCCCCAGTACGACCCGATCCGAAGTGTTATGTCGCAGGACATAGGTGACAGTTCTTTGTCAGGTCAATGGTGACAGTTCCGAGGTTCTTGGTGGTGACACTTCTGCCGATCTGATTGGTGGATGAGTGGAGTTGAGCCTGTTGATCCTCG
>NZ_CAKKMF010000026.1 GCF_918697925.1 Arthrobacter sp. Bi26 | reverse complement strand
GATCCGGCCCCGGCCGCACCGCCCAGCAAACCGCGCCGCCGCCCACGCCACCTGCGCGAACAGATCAGCGGCTGGGGAATGATCGCCCCGGCCGCGGTCCTCCTGCTCGCCTTCGTCTTCCTCCCGGCGATCATGGGCTTCGGCCTGGCATTTACCAACGCCCGGCTTGTTTCCCCGCGGCCCGTTGAGTTCGTTGGCACGGACAACTTCGCGCGGCTCTTCGCGGATCCCACGTTTTGGCGGTCGCTGCTGAACGTCAGCTACTTCGCCGTCGTGGTGGTGCCGGTCCAGTCGGGCCTCGCCCTGGCGATGGCCCTCCTGATCAACAAGAAGTTCCGCGGCGTAAACTTCTTCCGCACCATCTACTTCCTTCCCGTGGTGACGTCCATGGTGGTGGTGTCCCTGCTGTGGATGTTCATGTACCGCAAGGACGGCCTGATCAATGAGTTGCTGTCGACGGCCAGTTTCGGCCTGATCAACGGCCCGGACTGGCTCAACGATCCCGCGACCGCCATGCCGGCCATCATCGCCCTGTCCATCTGGCAGGCCGCGGGTTTCCACATGATCATCTGGCTCGCAGGTCTGCAGAGCATCTCCGGGGAACTGTACGAGGCCGCCCAACTCGACGGGGCCAGCCGCTGGCACCAGTTCCGCTACGTGACCTGGCCCGGCCTCAAACACACGCGCACCCTGGTCCTGGTGACCATCACCATCCAGGCGCTCGGGCTCTTCGACCAGGTCAGCGTCATGACCCAGGGCGGGCCCCTCGATTCCACCACCACCATCATCTACGAGGCGGTGCGCTCCGGCTTCAAGCAGCAGGAGACCTCCTACGCCTCGGCCATCTCGCTCGTGTTCTTCGTGCTCGTGCTGCTGATCTCCGCAGTGCAGCGCTACCTGACCCGAGAGAAGGACTGACGTGAAACAGACACTCAATTCCAAGGGTCTCGGCAGTGCAACGACCATGGCGGTCCGCCTCCTGTTCGCTGCCGTCGCCGCCTTCCCCATCGTGTTCATGATGGTGTCCTCCCTCAAGCCGGACCAGCAGATCTTCGGCGACATGTCCTCGGTGGCAGCGTTCCTGCCGATCGGCAACATTTCGCTGGACAACTACGCAGCCGTGTTCGACCGGGTCCCGGCCGCCCGCTTCCTGATCAATTCCATCGGCATCTCCGCGGTCACGGTGGTGCTCGGCATCTTCATCAACAGCCTCTGCGCGTTTGCCTTGTCCCGCATGGAGGTCCGCGGCAAGCGCGTGGTGTTCACCGCGATCCTCGCCACCCTCATCGTGCCCTTCCAGACGCTGGCGCTGCCGCTGGTGTGGTGGGTCAACCAGCTGCCGTACTTTGAGCTCAACGGGTTCAGCCTCGAGATCTCAAAGGGCTGGCTGGACACCTACCAGGTCCAGATCATCCCTTTCATCGCCAACGCGTTCTCCATCTACCTGTTCCACCAGTACTTCGAGTCCATCCCGAAGGAACTGGACGAGGCAGCCCGGATCGACGGCGCCGGCTGGTTCACCATCTACCGCAAGGTGGTCATGCCCCTCGCGGGACCGGCCACCGCCACCGTGGCCATCCTGACCTTCCTGCCCGCCTGGAACTCCTACCTGTGGCCGCTCATGGTGGTCCAGTCCGAGGAGCTCCGCCCGGTGATGATCGGCATCCAGTACTTCTTCCAGCTCAACGTCTCCTGGGGCGAGGTGATGGCTTACGCGTCCCTCATCACCATTCCCGTGGTGGTCCTGTTCGTCGCGTTCCAGCGATCCTTCATCAACAGCATCGCCTCCAGCGGCGTCAAGGGCTGACCAGCCTCCTCACGCGAAAGCCTGCAAAGAACCCTCATGAAAACACTCACCGAACTCGACTGCCAGTACCGGCCACAGTGGCACTACTCAGCGGAGCGCAACTGGCTCAACGACCCCAACGGTCTGGTCTACTCCAACGGCACCTACCACCTCTTCTACCAGCACAACCCGCACGGCGCTGAATGGGGCAACATGTCCTGGGGCCATGCCACGTCCACGGACCTGCAGCACTGGGACGAGCAACCCGTGGCCATCTGGTGCGATGACCAGGAGGCCATCTTTTCCGGCTCCGCCGTTCTCGATGTCCATAACACCAGCGGTTTCGGCGTCGGCGGAGTGCCTCCGCTGGTGGCCATCTACACCAGCGCGTATTCGCCCGCGTCGCCGCTCGCCGGACGGCAGGCACAGTCCCTCGCCTACAGCACGGACGAGGGCGCCACCTGGACCAAGTACGCCGGGAACCCAGTGCTTGACCGGGCGTCCCCGGACTTCCGTGACCCCAAGGTCTTTTGGCACGACGGTGACGCCGGCAGCTATTGGGTGATGGTCGCCGTCGAGGCTCTCAACCACGAGGTGGTTCTCTACAAGTCGGCGGACCTGTTGTCCTGGGAGTACCTGAGCACCTTTGGCCCCGCGAACGCCACGGAAGGGGTGTGGGAGTGCCCGGACCTGTTTGAACTGCCGGTGGACGGCGATGCCTCAAACACCCGGTGGGTCATGGTGGTAAACCTGAGCCCCGGCGGCATCGCCGGCGGCTCCGGCGGCCAGTACTTCATCGGAACGTTCGACGGCGTGAGGTTCCGTTCCGAAACCACAGTCACCGAAGGCGTGCAGGCCGACGACCGCCGGATGGCCGACTACGGATGGCTCGACTGGGGGCGGGACTACTACGCGGCCGTGTCCTTCAGCAACGTCCCGGACGGCCGGCGGCTCATGATCGGCTGGATGAACAACTGGCAGTACGCCGCCTCAACACCCTCAGACGGCTGGCGCAGCGCGATGTCACTTGTCCGTGAAGTCAGGCTGGTGTCCCGCGGCGGGCGCCCCGTGCTGGTGCAGGAGGCGGTGGACCCGTTCGACAGCGACTGTGCAGAGCCGTTTGCCATGGATCGGCAGCCGTTAGCGGAAGGGGTGACGTGGCTTCCAGCCGAGGCCTGCGGTGATGTGCTGCGAATCGATGCGGAATTCGAGCCGGGCACTGCCAGCAGGGTAGGTCTCGTGCTCCGGGCCGGCAGCGAAACGGACGGTGCATCCGGCTCCAGGTCCGGGCCCGGGGCCGGGGCGCGCATTGTCCTGGCCTACAACTGCCTCACGGCGGAGCTCAGCCTGGACCGGACCGGATCCGGCAACGTGGGGTTCCACGAGGCATTCCCGTCGGTGGAGCGCGTTGCCATGCCATTGGAGGACGGCCGGCTACGGCTCCGGGTCTTCCTGGACCGCTGTTCCGTCGAAGTCTTCGCGCAGGACGGCCTGGCGACCATCACTGATCTGGTCTTTCCTGCACACGCCGGCAACGCCGTCGGACTGCTGGCCGAAGGCGACGGCGGCACCCTGGCGAGTCTGGCCGTCCTCCGTTGACCATCTAAAGCGTTCAACCTCGACCACGGCCCCGCACACCGGTAGAGTTCCCGCATCTGTTCCGGACACTTCTTGGGGGCCATCGTGCTTAAAGGAATCAGCAGGATGACAGGTGCTGTGGCGGGGCTGGTGCTTTCGCTCGGCATGATCGCACCATCGGTGACGGCAGTGGCCGCGGTGGGCTACGACTTCGATTCTGCCGCCAGCCTGCAGGTGGCGGTCAACAAGCACCGGCAGCTGAACCCGGCTGCTTATGTGCCGGGGCAGCTGGTCAGGGTCCAGGGCGAACGCTTGCGGACGCAGGCCGCGGACGCCTACAAGCAGTTTGCCAGAGCCGCCAAAGCGGCCGGCGTGAACGTCATGCCGATCAGCGGCTACCGTTCGTTCAGCGAGCAGGCCAGCCTCTACGACAGCTACGTGCGCCAGTACGGACAGGCGACGGCAGATACCCTTGCAGCCCGGCCCGGCTACAGCGAACACCAGACCGGCCTGGCGATGGACATCGGCAATGCCAGCGGAACCTGCGCCCTGCAAGCCTGCTTCGCAACTACCCCGGCAGGCCAGTGGGCTGCTCAGCACGACTGGGAGCACGGATTCATCATCCGATATCCGGCCGGGGCCGGGGCCACTACCGGCTACACCTACGAGCCATGGCATCTGCGCTATGTGGGACGGGCGATCGCCGAGGATATGCATTGGACCGGGATTAGCACCCTTGAGGAGTACTTCGGTCTGGGCGCGGCCCCGGATTATCTCCCGTAATGGACTCGCTCTTCGCCGTCGTGCGGTGCGCTGTGGGCCGCACGTCACCGGTCAGTGTGTGGAGGCCAACCGCCTGTAGCTGAAGGACTTCAGCGTCAGCGCGCCCCCCGCCGTGGCGGCTTTGATGCTCGGCGTCCCCGCGGAGGGGAAAACGAGTGAGGTCATGGTCTTTTCCCCGCCGTTGATGAAAACCTCCACCGAGCTATAGTCGACGAATATCGATAGCTCCACTTTGCCGTCTCGCGCTGGGCTGACTGCGCGCCGCGATGCCCGATAGTCCGGACTGAGTCCGGCCTTGCCGGTGGCGGCAGCATCAGCCTCGCGGGAGATGAATGCCGATTGGTCGGCAAAGTCATATCCGACAGTCGCGAACGTTTCCCCGTCGCTTCCGAGTTCGATCCTCGCAACGGAACCGTCGTCGTCCGCCGTCCGCTCAAGCGTCACATCGAGCCGGTACGCTCCGCCCTCCGGAGCCGGCAGCTGTCCGGCGCCGTCCTGTGTCAGCCGGCGTTCCCCGGTCGTTGCCACCGGGCCCTCAATGGACTGCATGGCGGCGGAGGGGCTCGACACAAGGGTCGGCGTCCCCGCGATTGTCTTCAGCCGGATGTCGCGCACCATGGAGTCTGCGCCGCCGTGCCAGTCCTCGGTGGGCAACTGCCGGGCGTACGCCCAGTTGTTCATCCACCCGATAGCGTGCCGGGAGGACATCCGCTGGCTTTCGGTGAGCCTCGGATCGTCCCACGTCACGGCTGCGTAGAAGTCGGAGCCGGCGTCGAGCCACTGATGCGGCCCGCCGGACGGGGCGAAGCGCGTTCCGTCCCACTCGCCGGTCCAGTAGGCAACGCCTGTGGTGAATCCCTCGCCGCTCCCGTTCGCGCTGGCCGCCAGGACCCAGGTCCGCTTGGATGGATCACCGTCGAGATCCAGTTGGAAGAGGTCCGGGCATTCGAGGACGCCTAGGCCGGTGCGTTCGACGCCCGAGGCGTAGCGCCAGTTCTTCAGGTCGGGCGAGGTATACATGCCGATTTTGTCGCCTTCGGCCAGGGCCATCACCCATTGGCCGTGGGCTTCATCGCGGATGATCTTAGGATCCCGCCAGTGCGGTTCGCCGGGGTTATCCATGACCGGATTCTGCCTGTACGCGGTGAAGGAGTATCCGTGGTCGGTGGAATAGAACAGGGATTGCCGCTGGATTCCCTGGTCCTGCTGCGTCATGACAGCGATCACGGCTCCTTTGCCAAAGCCGGCCGAGTTGTCATGGTCCACCACGGCGCTTCCGGTCTCGATATCGCCCAGCCCGTTTTTGTACTTGGCGATCGCCACCCCCTCGTCCTTCCAGTGCACCAGGTCTGTGCTGGTCAGGTGGTACCACTCGGTGCCGTTCTCTTTCGGGTAGCCCGCGTTGTAGAGGTAGTAGTAGTGCCACACGCCGTCCAGCAGGATCGGACGCTGCGGATCATTCATCCAGTTCTTCGCGGGCGTGATGTGATAGCTCGGCCGGAACTCGGATGCCCCCTCAGGCCGATCGAAAGCTGAATGCGCCTGCTCGGCCTGGCTCTGGGCGCCCGGACGGGATCCCGTCGCAGGGACCAGCGCCAGCACGACAAGAACGGCCGCGGCCGCTGCTGCGAGCACAATCCAGATCGTCCGAAGGTTTTTCATGACTCAACATTCCTGTTTCTGGCGGAAGCCATCCCGCCCCATCTATGGCCTGTATATGCGGAGGACGGAAGCGCCCGGAATTCCGGGCGCTTCCGCCTCATGACTGCCTATTGCACTACTTGTAAAGGCCGGCTCCGCCGACGTTGAGGTTCGTGGGCAGGTACCCGAACGGGCCAAGGCCGTTCTGGCCGAAGGTGCGGTCAACTGCCGAAACTCCGTTGCGGAAGTTGATCTTCACGGTGGGCGAGAGTGAACCGCCGCGGACACCGTTCACGTTGTCGATGAAGGACTGCACCAGACCGCCCGGCTGCACGTAGTGCGAGTAAGCCTGGAACTGGCGGCCGTTCTGGAGGGGATTCGGTCCTTCGGGCGCGTTGGCCGGCATGTTCAGGTCCGTGGGGGAAGCCAGAGCCAGGCCGCTGTTGTTCATCGGCTGGTAGTCGGAACGGACACCGTTGCCCACGAAGCCGTAGACGCCGTCGGGGCCACGCATTCCGTCAGCGTAGGTGAACTGGTGGCTGATGGTGAACAGGTAGTACTTGTTCTTGCCGTCCTCGTTCTGGATGAAGATCTGCGGGCGCTCGGTCTGGTCGTTGACGCAGTTGGCGGACAGGATCGGCGGCAGGAAGTGCCACTTGGTCAGGTCCTTGTTGTCCGCGACGGCCAGGCCGACATTGGCGGTCTGGAACCAGGAACCGGTCGTGGTGTTCACAGTGTTCGTGGATTCGGCATTCGGATCGCCGGGCTGGTAGCCCAGGTCTTCGTCCTTGCACTTGTAGTCGCCGCGCTTGCCGCCGGTGTTGCCTTCGAAGACCATGAAGGTCTTGCCGGGCTGAGCCGGGTCCGCAAACGTGTACGGGTCCCGGAAGGCAAAGCCCGGGTTCTGCGCCTTGTTCTGGTACATGACACCGTCGGGCTCGAGGAGCTTAGTGTGCTCGAAGCCGTCGAAGCTCACGCCGTTCTGGTCCGCGTGGATGTTGCCCAGCGCCTTGGCAATCACGGCATCAGGGGCGATTCCGCCGCCGCCGGCGTTGCGCTCGGCAACGTCGTAGAACGTGGTTGCCGTGTAGAAGACGTTGACGTTGTCGCCCTGCATGAGACGGGTGGAACCGGACCATTCGGTGTTGCCGATGGAGGTGTTGTCCAGGAACAGGTGTCCACCGTAGTTCCACTTATCCTTGGCCGGGTCGGCGTTGGTCTTGCGGAAGAAATAGCCGATCCGTGCGTTCCAGTGCCGCTGGTCGAAGCCGTATCCGGCGTGGCGATCAGCAACGAGTGAGAAGATGACGTCCCAGCCCTTGTAGCTGATCTGGTTTGCGTTCTCGTCGGTCAGGGACCAGGTGTCCCAAACCCACACGTCGTCGTTCATGGCCGGGAAGTTCTCGGGGATTTCCGGCATGGTGACGTTCGGGCTCATGGAGTTCTGGCCCGGGGACACGGCGGTGCTGCTTTGGGCCATGATCTGCTTGGCATCCGCACGCGTCCACTTGGAGGTGAAGGCTGCGGCGGGATCGAACGACTGCTGGGTGTGCTTCGTGGGCAGGGGGAAGCCGGGCGTCGGAGCCGGCATCTGCCCGCCGCTCGGCGGATCCGAGGGCGTGTTTGCCTGTGCTGACGGAACGGAAAGGAAGACGGAGGCCGCCACGGCCGCCGCCAGTGCCGCGGCGACAGAACGCCACCGCAGCTTCCGGGGTGTATTGGGGTGCTCGTGCATTTTTGCTCTTCTCGCGGAGTGAGACCATTCGTGGAAGACGGGCGTGTGCCCTCATTCCCCGAAACTCCGGCAGCCCCGATGACACCGCAGGCGTCATCGAGGACGCCATTGTGTCGAGGGGGCGGGACCTCGGTAGGGCCCCGCCTGATGGCCCGGGAGGGTGCTGACTTCCCGGACGTTCATCACCGTAGACAGTGCTGGCGAGGATTCAAAACCACATTTCAGGCACGAAAGAGGGCCGGAACGTGAGGCATGTAAGCGCTTGCACAACATTTGCGCGCGCGTGCCACGACTCAAATTTTGTGTCAAATGTTTCACAAAAAATATGCTTTATTTTCTCAGTTGCCCGCTGTTCACCCGTTTGTTCCTCCGTAGTCGTCCGCCATTGCGCCCAACAGGGCCGTCTCAGGCCCAGCGCAAACCAGAGCCCCCGGCCTAGGCCGGGGGCTCTGGTGGACGTCACGTCCAGGCCGACTCAGTGATCTACTGCCACCCGCTTCCGGCTCCGGGAGGGCGCCGCTGCGATGAGCAAGGCTGCAAGCGCCACGGCCGCGCTCAGGATCAGGCCCGGGCGATACTGTTCCAGCATGGCCGCCGCACCCAGGCCGGCGCCGCCGGCGGACGCATTGCCGTGACCGCTGACCATGGCGGTGGTGACGGCGAGAACCAGTGCAGCCCCCACCTGGGTGCTGGTCTGGATCAGGCCGGCCGCCAAACCCTGCTCAGAGTTCCGGATGCCCGCGGTGGCCTGGACGTTGATTGACGGAAAGGCCAGGGCGAAGCCGACACCCAGCAGCAGAACTGAGGGCAGAATGTCCGTCACGTAGTTGGGCGACGTGCCCACCCGCAGAAACAGCAGATAGCCGAGCGCCAGCGAGGACAAGCCGGTCAGGATCAGCCGCGGTGCGCCAAACTTGTCGATGAGCCGGTCAGCGAAAGGTGCGCTCGAGGCCACCAGCAGGCCCGTGGGAAGAAGCGCCAGGGCCATGCCGAGGGGGCTCCATCCCAGCACGGACTGCAGGTAGAGCGTGAGGATGAACTGGAAGCTCAAATATGAGCCGAACAACCCCACGGCGCTGAGGTTCGCCCGCGCCACCCAACCTTCCCTGAGGATGCTGAACCTGATCAAGGGGTGCCTGACGCGGTTCTCGATCACCGCGAAGGCTGCCAGCACCGCTGCCGAGGCCACGAATCCGGCGATAGTTGCCACAGATCCCCAACCGTTCCCGGGTGCCGCGACGAGTGTGTACACGAGCCCCAGCATGCCGGCGGCGAGTGTGACGGCACCCCAGAGGTCGTGCCCGCTGTCATGATTACTGCCCTCGGCCTTGCTGGCGGCGTTGTCCCGCGGGATGTATTTCAGGCCAAGAATCACGACGGCGACCGCCACCGGTACCGAAACCAGGAAGGTCCAGCGCCAGCTCAGAGCAGTCATCAGGCCCCCGACGACCAGACCGAGTGAGAAGCCGCTGGCGCCGAAGGTAGTGAAGATGGACACGGCCCGGTTGCGTTCCCGACCTTCCGCGAAGTTGGTGGTGATGATCGAGAACGCGGCAGGAGCGGTGAACGCGGCAGCTAGGCCCTTGAGGAAGCGGGTGCCGATCAGCAGGGCGGGGTCATCCACCAGGCCGCCGAGCAGGGAAGCTGCGGCGAAGACGCTGAGCGCGATCAAAAAGATGCGCCGCCGCCCGAGCAGATCGGCCATCCGGCCGCCCAGCAGAAGAAGGCTTCCGTAACCGAGCACGTAGGCGGAGACGATCCACTGGAGCGACTCGGTTCCCAGGTGAAGTTCAGTGCCGATTGAAGGCAGTGCCACACCGACCATGGATACGTCCAGCGCATCGAGCGCCAAAACGGTGCACAGGACCAGGAGCAGCATCCACTGCGCACGGCTCCAGCGGACGGGAGCAAGCCGGTCTCCGGCAGGTCTTTGAAGAGTGGAAGTTGAGGTCATGGCACTAATTTATATGACACGTCATTGAATGACAAGGAATATTATGACGTGGACTTTTATTTCGCCATGAACTAGAATTTCGGCATGGCAACACCGCAGGACCGCCAGCTGGTTGAGCAATGGCGCAGCATCCAGACCACGTACTTCCGCACCGCGGCGGCGATCGACCGCGCCCTTGAGTCGCGGTTCAACATCGGCCTGACTGAGTTTGAAATCCTGGATCTCGTGGCCGAAAGCGAAGACGCGGCGTGCCGGATGAAGCAGCTGGGTGAGCGCACCCCCATGACCCAGAGCGCCATGTCCAAGGTGGTGGATCGGCTCGACAAGGCCGGACTCATTTCCCGCCGCTCCTGCCAAGATGACCGGCGCTCACTCTTTCTGGAACTCACCGACGCCGGCCGTGCGCTCCACCGGGAAGCCGCGATCGAACACCGTGCCCTGCTCAAGGAAAACCTCGCCTGAGCCGGCAGAGCCAGGATTTGCCGCGACGCGACCTCGCTTATCACCTCTCCGTGATGCACACCCCTAGCCTGCCCGCATGGGTGGATCACCGCTGCCCCGGTGGCTGGACATGCGAGGATCGGGGTATGGAATACACCCCCGAGGTCCTCCGCTATGCGGCCTTTTCCACGACGCCAAACGGCGGCAACCCCGCCGGACTGGTGCTGGATGCCAGCCATTTGGACGATGCCGGGATGCTGGCGGTGGCGGCCGCCGTCGGGTATGCCGAAACAGCCTTCGTGACGGAGCCGGGCGTCGGCGGGGACCCGCGCCGGAGCCGGGTTCGGTACTTTTCGCCGATCGCGGAGGTGCCATTCTGTGGCCATGCGACGATTGCGCTGGCCGTTGCGCTGAGCGCCCGCGACGGGGCAGGATCCTTCACCTTTGACACTCCTGTCGGCCCCGTCGTCATCGAAACTGCGGGCGACGGCGCCGACATCACCGCCTCGTTCACCGGGGTTGAACCACAGCTGGCCGCATTCGACGACGACGTGCTGGCTGACCTTCTGGGCCTGCTCGGCGTCGGGCTGGCCGATCTCGATCCCGCCTACCCGCCGCGGATCGCGTATTCGGGGAACTGGCATCCGGTGCTGGTCTTCGCCGACAGCAACCTTTTCGACTCCTTTGGCTTCGACCCGGAGGGGGTGCGCCGGCTTATGGATGCCCAGGGCTGGGCCGCCACGGTAGCCGTCCTGCACCCGGTGGCAGATGGCGATTTCGAAGCCCGGAATCTGTTCCCCGTGGGAGCCATCACGGAGGACCCGGCAACAGGGGCCGCCGCGGCGGCAGTCGGCGCCTACCTGCGCATCCTGGGCCTGGTGGAGCCCCCGTCGAGGGTCCTGATCCACCAGGGACGGCACGTCGGCCGGCCAAGCGTACTCACAGTGGACATTCCCGCTGCCGGCGGAATAGTGGTCAGCGGCAGGGCCGTCCGGATCCCCGCCGCTACCGGCAGCAGCTGACTTGTTTAGCTGTTGCCGGTGTAGACGAGACTGTCGGGGTCGATTTCGTGAGCCGGGGCATCCGCAAGTCCCTGCGGGGACAGATCCATGTCCATAAGCCCGGGTGGTTGATTGTGGGCCGTGGAATGCCCGGTGGTGGATGTGCTGTGGTTGGTCACGGTGTGCCCCTAATACTTTGTTGGATACAGACCCCGGATGATGCTGCCTGTCATGGGCGGGGTATTTCCATCTGGAACCCGCACCGGCACCGCAGAACACGCGTCCGGAGATAGTCGCCCAGAATATCCGGAGTCCCGGCATGAGTGGAAACCGGCCGGTGCGCGCTGCGCCGCTCGGGGTCCACCGCTGACATCGGCTCCTGGCAGTGGCGGTAGGTCTCGTCCCTATGGACGGCGCCGCTGCTGTTCCCATTCGGCCCCGGGATGGCTGCGAGAAAGGCCGCGGTCGTAGCCACCACGTGCGAGCTGCCGCAGTTCGTGCAGCTAATGGCGGCCGCGAGGATTTCCCGCTGCGGATTCATCGTCGTGACGGAGTCCAGGAGGAGGTGCCGGTCGGTGTCGCATGTCGCACACCATGGCCGGCGGCCTCGGGGCTGGTGGGCATCCCGGGGCAGGTACGTGCTTGACGTGATTGTCATCCGGGTCAGACCAGACCCGGGTAGCTGGCCAGGATGTAGTCCGCTGCGGCCGGTCCTTTCATGCGGAGGCCGTTGCGCTTGGGATGGATCTGCTTCTCCTTCATGGCCGCCCAGAAGGCATCTTCCGGGCGGGGTGTGGCCTGGCTCAGGAAGCACCAGCTGGTGTAGAGGCCGTAGAGGCAGTCCCGGCCCAGGGAGTGGTCGGATGCAGGGTCTTGGGTAGTGGCTTCCTGCAGGAATTGGTCGTATTGAGAAGTTGCCATGAGTGGCTCGTTTCCTCGCGGTGCATTTTGTGCCGCCGTGTGGCTACAGCAGCTAAGCGTCAAGGCCGTGCACGGGGCGCTGAAGCGTGATCCCGGACTCTACGTCACCGCAGATCCGGGGCAAAGCGTTGCTGGGATGGCAATCCGCGTGGCCGCGGAAACCAGACAAAACAACTTCTCTACAGTGTAGACTGTAGGCGTAGACTACACATTAAGCAACCTGCTTATTGTCTTGGAAATGCGACTTCTCCGCACCGACCCGAACGGAACACCATGTCGCCCGAAGAGCATCCGGCACCCCCAGCGACTCCTGGCAAGAAGGCGCGGCTCAGCCGGGAGCTTGTTCTGTCCGCAGCGCTGGCACTGGTGGACGCCGAAGGACTCGACGCCCTCACCATGCGCAGGCTGGGGCACGAACTCGGGCGGGATCCCATGAGCCTGTACCGCTACGCCGCCAACCGCGCGGCATTGCTGGACGGAGTCTCAGAACTCGTCCTGAATGAACTGGCCATCATTCCCGATGACCCCAACTGGCAGGCCCAACTCCGGCGCATTGCCCACGATCTGCGGCTCCTGGCGCTCCGGCACCCCAACGTAGTGCCCCTCCTCGTGACCCGCCCCCTGTCAACACCGCTGGGCCTCCGGCCGCTGGGGACGCTGCGGCCGCTGGAGCAGATCCTGTCCCTGCTGATCGATGCCGGGTTCGCACCCGACGACGCCCTGCACGTCTACCGCGCCTACTACGGATACCTCTACGGGCACATCCTCAACGAACTGCAGGAATTCGTCGTCGACCCGGACGAAAACGAGGCCCTCCTCCGCCTGGGCCTGCACCGTTTGCCGCCGAAGGACTTCCCCCGCCTCCGCGCCCTCGCCCCCGTCCTCGCCGACTACGACGGGATGGCCGAACTGGACGAAGGAATCACCATCCTGCTCTCGGGCCTCGCAGCCCGCCTTTCACTGCCGGGGGCACCGGCCGGCCCCAGCGATCTCAGCGGGGCTTAGACAGCCGCTCCTTCGCGTGATGGCTTCCTGGCCCGACAGGCACAAGCTCGGTGGCCTGCGCGAGGCCTTCGGTAGGCATCGAGACATACATGCTCTCGGCCCGGCTCACCTGGAATGTCTCATGCCAGATGCCGACGGCGTTGGGGGCCTTTCTTGCCTGGCGGTTGAAAGCAGTCCAGGCTGGCCTGTGCTCGGACTCGGGCGCACTAGCGTAGGCATACAGCTTGTCCAGCGAGTCCCAGTACTGCACGATGACCGGCCCGCCGGCTCCGAGGGCAAATCGAAAACCACGGAGGCCGGACCCCGGCTCCCTGAAGAGTTCTGTCAGCATCCGGGGCATCGCAAGGAAGACCGGCAGCCACAGATCCGGACGCCAGGGACGGTTGATGCGCATGCCGATGAGGAAGACCACCAAATCACCGGAATGGCGGTGCGTGAAACGTCCAGCATTGATGCGTGCCATACTTTTCTCCTAACTAGATACCATCACTCCCCAATATTGGGGAGTATCACTATCTAAGTCAAGGAGAATCTTTGCGCATCTCAGAGCTGGCCGCGGCCACGGAGGTTCCGGTGGCCACCATCAAGTACTACCTTCGGGAGAATTTGCTGCATGACGGCGTGCTGACGTCCGCGACCCAGGCGCGCTACGACGACTCGCATGTCCGGCGGCTGAAGCTCATCCGGGCGCTGATTGGCACCGCCGGGCTCAGCGTCAGCGCCACCCGCGAGGTACTGCTTGGCCTGGAGAATCCGCCAGAGTCCGGCCACGATCTGCTCGGAATCGCGCACCACGCGGTCACCCGGACCGCGCCGGACGACGTCGACCTCTCCTCGGCACAAAAGCTCCTGGACCATTGGGGCTGGGGCGCAGAGACATGCGACCGCGACACCCAGGCTGCCTTGGTGGCGGCCCTGCACGGGCTTTCAGATGCAGGATTCGACGCGCCGGCGGCGCTCTTGGACCGCTACGCCGCGGCAATGCAGGACATCGCGGAGGCCGACGTCGAAAGTGTTCCCACGGATTCGGCCGAGGCCGCGATGCGGCACGTGGTCCTCGGGACACTCCTGATGGAACCCGTACTCCTGGCCATGCGCCGGCTGGCGCAGCAAAGCGCATCCTTCCAGCGGCTTGGCCGGGCGGGGTCCCCCGTGCCGCCCGGCGCGGAATAGCTTGCCGGGGCGAACCCCACTGGCAGGCAGGCTGGAGACGCCTAACTGCTCTGCGGGCGCATCACCGGCGTTCTAGATGATCGGGGAGCGCCGCTCGATCAGCACAGTATCCCGCCATTGACCCGCGCTGGGCCCGTAGCTCATGCGGGCGATGCGGCTACGTCTTCCGACGACGGCGAATCCGTTCGCGAGGTGGAGCTTAAGGCTTGCTGCGTTTTCGGGGAAGATGCTGGCCTGGATAGTCCAGATTCCGCACTGTTCGGTCGACGCTGCCAAGGCCTGAAGCAGTGCGGATCCGACTCCCCTGCCGCGGGCCTCCGCGGCGACGTAGACAGAGTGTTCGACCACGCCGGCATACACAGGCCGCGCGGACACGGCAGAGACAGCCGCCCAGCCAAGAATCTCACCCTCGGGCGCCTCGGCGACCAGACGGTGGCCGGGCAGCCGGGAGTTGGTGAAGCGTTCCCAGTCCGGCACGTCTGCTTCAAAGGTGGCGTGTCCCGTGGCGATTCCTTCGCGGTAGATCCCCAGGACGGCCGGCCAGTCGTCCTCGCGCATGGTGCGGACCGTGACCGCAGGCTGTTCTGGCGCGGTCACAGGGTTGCCAGGAGCCCGGCCGTCTCCTCGAGCGCCCCGGGCACCAGGGAGTAGTAGGCCCACGTGCCGCGCTTTTCACGGTGCAGCAGCCCGGCTTCGACCAGGATCTTCAGGTGATGGGAGATCGTAGGCTGGCCCAGGTCCAGGGGCCCGGTGAGGTCACAGACGCATGCCTCCCCTGACTCGCCGGCTTTGACGATGGAGAGCAGCCGGAGCCGGTTCGGGTCGGCCAGCGCCTTGAAGACCAGCGCTTTCTGCTTGGCCTCCTCTGCGCCCAGGGCAGGCGTTCCTGACGGCGAGCAGCAGGTTCCGTCCATGGTCGGTTCGAGGATAGGCAGGGCGTTCATGTGTCTATTATGCCCTGATATTGATAATCATCAATATATGAGCCGCAGGCCTCGGGTCGGGAGCGTCCCCGGCGCAGACTCGGTTACGGCGGGCACTGGTCGGCCCGTCGCGTGCCGGCGCAGCTTATGAGCTGGCCGGTTCGGCACTGCGCGGGAGAACGACGTCGTCCGCGATGCGGGCCGCGGCCGGGAACAGCAGGAGGAGCAGGCCAAGTCCCACTGCGGCGCCGAACAGCTGAGCAATAATGAATGGTGGAACGGATCCCGGGGCGATGCCGGCGAAGGTGTCGCTGAAGATCCGCCCCACCGTCACTGCCGGGTTCGCGAACGACGTCGAGGACGTGAACCAGTACGCCGCGCCGATATACGCACCCACCGCAGGTGCAGCGAGGGCGCCGCGGGACGTGGCCGCAAGGGCGAAGATCAACAGGATGAGCCCAGCAGTGGCGACGACCTCACCGAGCAGATGCCCTGCGGTTGCGCGCTCCTTGGTGGAGACGGACGTGCCCATGTCAAACATGGCGTTCGCGAGAACGCTGCCACCGATAGCGCCGAGCGTCTGCGCCGCCGTGTAGACGCCCAGCTCCGGCAGGGTCAGGCCGGAGCCGCTGCGGCGGCCCAGGAGCCAGTCAACCAGGGACACCGCGGGGTTGAAGTGCGCGCCGCTTACCGGTCCGAACATCAGGATCAGCACCGTCAAACCCAGCACCGTGGCCGTGCTGTTCTGGAGCAGCTGCAGGCCGACGTCACCGGGGGAAAGCTGCTGGGCGGCGATTCCGGAGCCGACGACGATGGATACGAGCAGGCAGGTGCCGAGCAGTTCGGCCACGGCGCGGCGCCACAGCGGCGGCTGGTTTGAAGTCATGGCAACAGCTTGATCCAAAGAACTAACTCAGTCAAAATTGAATCAATGAATATTGAAGGAGTTGACTCGTTCCGAAGACGGGTAGCCAGGCACGCGGCCCTCGCTGATGCCGCGCGGCTGCGCATCGTCGACCTGCTCACCCTCGGGGATTTTTCCCCGACGGAACTGCAAGCAGAGCTGGGCATGCCGTCCAACCTCCTCTCCCACCACCTGCGGACGCTCGAAGATGCCGGCCTGGCAACGCGCAGCCGCTCCGAAGCCGACCGGCGCCGCAGCTACATCCGCCTCGCCGCCGGCGCCCTGGACGACCTCGTTCCCGGGGCGGAGCACGGTGCCCACCGCGTCCTGTTCGTCTGCACGCACAACAGCGCCCGGTCCCAACTGGCGGCCGCCCTCTGGCAGCAGGTCAGCAACATCCCGTCAACCTCTGCCGGAACCCACCCCGCGGACCGAATCGCCCGGGGAGCCATCGAGGTCGCCCGCCGTCATGGCCTGGACCTTGCGGACCTTCCCCCGCGCACCCTGAACCAGGTGGCAGGCGAGGGCGACTTCATCGTGACCGTCTGCGACAAGGCCCACGAGGAACTGCCCGGACTGGGTGGAATCCACTGGTCGGTGCCGGACCCGCTGCGCCCGGGCACCAAAGAAGCCTTCGACAAGGCGTTCAACGACATCTCCCGCCGCATCAATGACCTTGCACCCCGCATAACCGCCGCCTAGGTCCGTCGCAGAAACCCGCCGAAAGCAAATATTGACATTCATCAATCTATAGCCCGATACTCTCTATATCGATCATCATCAATGTTCGGTTGAGAGCTTCAAACCGGGCGCAAGACTCCAGACTGTATCGCCCACTCACCTCATTGATTCCAGGAGAAACCCCGTGAGCACCGAAACCGCCAAGAAGCCGTCCGTCCTGTTCGTTTGCGTCCACAACGCCGGCCGTTCCCAGATGGCCGCAGCCTTCCTGACCACCCTCGGTGAGGGACGGATCGAGGTCCGTTCCGCCGGTTCGCAGCCCGCCGACAAGGTCAACCCGGCCGCGGTCGAGGCCATGGCCGAGCTCGGCATCGACATGTCCGCCGAGATCCCCAAGATCCTCACCACCGAGGCCGTGCAGGAATCCGACGTCGTGATCACGATGGGTTGCGGCGACGAGTGCCCCTACTTCCCGGGCAAGCGCTACGAGGACTGGGTCCTGGAGGATCCGGCAGGCCAGGGCGTGGAAGCCGTCCGCCCGATCCGCGACGAGATCAAGGGCCGCATCGAGGACCTGATCGAGTCCCTGGCCCCTGCCGCCAAGTAAGGGGCAGCACCACACGTCTGACAGATGACGGAAAGGGGGTGAGCTGAATGAACACCGGATGCTGCGGCGACGGATGCTGCGACGACGAGGATCAGGACTGCTGCTAACCCAACCCCGGCACCTGCCGGCCCACCCCGGCCGGCAGGGCCAACCGAAAACAACCGCAACACCACTACGGATGAAAGAGGACACCAATGGATTCAGCGAAGAACCTTCCCGTTGCCGTGATCGGCGCCGGTCCCGTGGGCCTGGCCGCCGCGGCCCACCTGATCGAACGCGGATTGGAGCCGCTGATCTTCGAAGCCGGCCCCTCCGCGGGTGCCGCCATCGAACAGTGGCGCCACATCCGGCTGTTTTCCCCGTGGCGGTTCAACATCGATGCCGCCGCCGTCCGCCTGCTCGAAGCCGCCGGCTGGGCGCCGCCGCGGCCCACGGCCCTGCCCTACGGCGGGGAACTCATCGACAACTACCTCGGCCCGCTGGCCGCGCTCCCGGCCATCAGCTCGCGGCTGCAGACCGGCGCCAGGGTCATCGCCGTGACCCGCGCCGGCATGGACAAGACCCACACCCGAAACCGCGAGGCCACCCCGTTCGTCGTCCGGGTCGAGCACGAGGACGGAGAAACCCGCGACCACACCGTGGCCGGGGTCATAGACGCTTCTGGCACCTGGTCCACCCGCAACCCGCTGGGTACCTCCGGGCTCCCCGCCGTCGGCGAAGACACCGCCGCGGACCGGATTTCCTCTTCATTGCCGGACGTCACCGGCCGGGACCGCGCCTCGTTCGCCGGCCGCCGTGTCCTGGTCGTCGGTGCCGGCCACTCCGCCGCCAACACGCTGATCAGCCTCGCCGACCTGGCCAAGGACGAACCGAACACCCGGATCCTGTGGGCGGTCCGCGGCGCGTCCGCCGAGAAGGTCTACGGCGGTGGCGACGCCGACGGGCTGCCCGCCCGCGGCCAGCTCGGCGCCCGCCTGCGCCGCCTCGTCGAGGCAGGAACCATCGAACTGCACACCGGATTTGGCATTGGCTCGCTGAAATCCCTCGCCTCGGGAGTAAGCGTCGATTCCGTTGACGGCCGGACCCTGGAGGCCGACGTCGTGGTGCCCTGCACCGGCTTCCGCCCGGACCTGAACATCCTGCGCGAACTCCGGTTGAACCTTGACCCGGCCGTCGAAGCACCCGTGGAGCTCGGCCCGCTGATCGACCCGGAATTCCACTCCTGTGGCACTGTCCCCCCGCACGGCGCAGCACTGCTGGCACACCCGGACAAGGACTTCTACATCGTCGGCATGAAGTCCTACGGCCGGGCGCCGACCTTCCTGCTCGCCACCGGCTACGAACAGGTCCGCTCAGTCGTCGCCGCCCTGGCCGGTGACCGCGAGGCGGCCGACACAGTCCAGCTCGAACTCCCCGAAACCGGTGTCTGCTCCTCTGACGCCGGCACCAGCTGCGACGTCCCAGCACCCGCCACTGCGTCCGAATCCTCATGCTGCGCCGCTCCCGAGCCGGTGCTCGTGGGCTTCCCCACCGGGCTGTCCCACGGACGCTCCGGCGACAGCAACTGATCCGGATTTCCTTTCCGTGAATCACATCCTTGGAGCGCCGAGATGACTGAACCCCACGAAAACCGGTATAAAACCCGCCAGAGGCTGCAGGAGAACACCGAGCTGCTGCAGCGCATCAGCAACCGTCTGGCCGACAAGTTCGCGGGCATCTTCGCCGCCGAAACCGTCGAACGCTACGTCTTCGAGACGTACACGGCCATGGCCCGGACCGCGAAGATCACCACCCACCTTCCTGCCACCACCGAGCACTTCGCCAACGACCGGCTCACTGCGCTGGCCAAATCCAAGGGAGCCGTCGCCTCGGAGGTCCCCGAAGTCTTGTTTGTCTGCGTGCAGAACGCCGGCCGCTCCCAGATGGCCTCCGCGCTGTTGAACGTCGAGGCCAAGGGCCGGATCCGCGTCCGCTCCGCGGGCTCGATGCCGGCGGCGGAACTGGACCCCGGCGTCGTCGCGGCGATGTCCGAAATGGGCCTGGACCTGACCCGGGACTACCCCAAACCCCTCACCGATGATGTGGTCCGTGCCTCGGACGTCGTGATCACGATGGGCTGCGGCGACTCCTGCCCGATCTACCCCGGCAAACGCTACGAGGACTGGGAACTGGCAGACCCGGCCGGACTACCCGTTGCGGCAGTCCGGATCATCCGCGACGAAATTCACGAGCGGGTCAAGGCACTGGCCGCATCACTGCTCAGCAGCCCCAGCTCAGATAAGGAAGAATCCAACGCATGATCGATACCACGAAAACCCCCAGCGTCCTGTTCGTCTGCAGCAAGAACGGCGGAAAATCCCAGCTCGCCGCCGGACTCATGAACCAGCTTGCAGACGGGACCGTCACAGTGCACTCAGCCGGGACCAAGCCCGCCGAATCGCTGAACCCCCAGTCCGTGGAATCCCTGGCAGAACTCGGCATCGACATCACCGGCGAACACCCCAAACCCGTCACCGACGAAGTCCTGGACGGGGCCGACGTCGTTATCGTCCTGGGCAACGAAGCTAAGCTAGAGCCCCGCGAGGGCAAGCGGCTCGAGTTCTGGGATACGGACGAGCCCTCCGAACGCGGCATCGAAGGCATGGAACGCATGAACCTGGTCCGGGACGACATTAGGGCCCGCGTGCAGAAGCTGTATGCGGAGCTCACCGGGGACTAGGCATGCCCGCCCCGGCGTTATCCCGGACACTGGTCGCCGAGGGTGCACCGCGCGGCGGCCTTGCCGCGCTGTGCATCACCCAGACCACCGGATGGGGCGTGCTCTACTACGCGTTGATCGCGGCGGTCCGGCCCATCAGCCAGGACACCGGCTGGGACCCGGCCCAGGTGACGGGAGCCTTTTCCGCCGGCCTGCTGGTCTCCGCGGCGGCGGGGATCGCCGTCGGCAGGATCCTCGATCGGACCGGCCCGCGCATGCTGATGATCGGCGGATCCCTGCTCGGCATGCTTGCCCTGGTCGTGGCGGCGATGGCACCGAACCTGGCAGTGTTCATTGCGGCCTGGCTGCTGGCCGGTACCGCGCAGGCCGCCGTCCTGTACCAGCCAGCCTTCACAGTCATTAGCCGCTGGTACGGCCCGGCGAGGGTGCGGCCGTTGACGATCCTGACCCTTGTCGCCGGGTTCGCGTCCACCATCTTTGCCCCCGCCACCGCAGCCCTGACGTCCGCGTTCGGCTGGCGGGGCGCCTTCATCATCCTCGCCGGGATCATGGGACTCATCGCCGTGCCGCTGCACGCCCGCTACCTGAACCGGAACTGGGCCCCGGCCGCCCCCGGCACCCTTGCGACAGTCCACCGGGCCATGCCGCGTATCGTCCGGCGAAGCCCGGAATTCCTCGGGCTGCAGGCGCTGATGGTCCTGCTCTGCCTGGGGCTTTACACGGTGACGCTGAACATCATGCCGCTGCTCGCGGAGAAAGGCGCCGACTACGCCACGGCCGCGCTCGGTCTCGGTCTCGTGGGCGCCGGTCAGGTCGGTGGCCGGCTACTGTTCGCGGCCATCCCGGCCGGCGCCCGGCTGCAGGTCATCACCGGAACGGCGGCCTGCGCCGCCTTCCTGCTCGCTGCACTGCCCGGCCCGGTGCCGGCGCTGATCGCGGCGGGAATGCTCGCCGGCGCGGTCCGCGGTTGCCAGACCCTGCTGCAGGCCACCATCGTGGCTGACCGCTGGGGAACACAGAATCTTGGCACTTTGCAGGGGCTGTTCGCGGCACCGCTCACAGCCGTTACGGCCGTCGCCCGGCCGCGGGTCCGCTGCTGGCGGCCTGGCTCGGCACCTACACGGGCATGGCCTACGCCATGGCCGCTGCAGCGGCCACGGCCGCCGTTCTCGCCGCCGCCGGAAGCGTTCGGAAGCTCAGGCCCTCCACGATCGGCTGAGAGATCCTCCGCCCCTGCGGCTGATCTACGCGGGACATAATGAAGGCACGTCGCCATGGATGCGGACCATTTGAGGGCCGCGGCCGGCTGAAGACCGAAGACTACGAAAGGCACATCGTGGACCCGACAAGGGAAGAGATCCTGGCCGGGTACAGCCGCGCCCGCCGCGACCTCGCCGCCTTGCTGCAGAGCGCAGCGCCCGCAGATCTCGACCGCAGGAGCGACGGCACACGCTGGACCAACGAGGAGCTGCTCTTCCACATGGTATTCGGCTACATGGTGGTCCGCGCCCTGCTTCCCCTGGTCCACGTTGTCAGCCGGCTCCCCCGCCCGGTCGGCAGGGCTTTTGCTGGCGTCCTCAACTCGGCCACCGGCCCCTTTGATGTGGTGAATTACTGGGGTTCCCGGGCCGCCGCCCGCGTCTACAACCGGCGAAGGATGAGCCGGAAACTGGACAAGACCATCGCTGCGCTCTCCCGCCGTCTCGGTCGCGAGAGTTCCCGGTCCCTCGCCAGGTCGATGCCGTTCCCCGACAGGTGGGACCCTTTCTTCACTCCGCTAATGACACGCAACGATGTGTACGCCTACCCGACACTTCATTTCGACTTCCACGCCAAGCAGTTGAGTCTTCGGCACCCGGACGCACCGGTCGAGTCCTAACATTCAAGCCGAAATAGCATGGGGTTCAGCAGCGGCCGCCCTGTGCCAGCCAACTGCCCGACGTCGGACGGGCCGCCACCCGAAACACAGAGTGGCGGCCCCAGTTCCCTACACCGAGGCTGCCGCCGGGACCTTCAGGGGCTCGATCTTGCCAAGGATGAACAGATAGTTTGCGGCGCCGATCAGTGAAACGATTCCAATGACCGCGAGCGGCGCCACGAAGGACCCCGTCTGATCCACCAGGACGCCGATCAGGATCGGCGTGAAGATGCCGGCCAGGTTGGAGGCAAAGTTCTGGAGTCCGCCAATGGATCCCACGTGCCGGGAGCTCGGGGCAACATCGGCCGGCAGGGACCAGATGCCGGTGGCGGCGACGGTGAGGCTCGAATACGCCACTGAAAGAAGCGCCAGGGCCATCCACGCCTCCGGCACCACGGCAGCGAACATGATGACCGAACCGCCGATCAGGCCACCGGCGATGGCGGTCTTGCGGACCCGGGTCACCGAGACGCCGCGCTGTACCGCACGGTCGGCGACATAGCCGGCCAACCAGCCGAAAGCGACTGCACAGATGCCCGGAATGGCACCAAAGAACCCGAGCTTGAGCAGGTCGAACCCGCGCTCCTTCACGAGGTAGCTCGGAAAGAACGTGATGAAGAAGTAGATAGCGGCGTTCAGGCAAAAGAAGCCGAACATCATGCTGAGTATGGTGCGGTACTTGAAGAGTGACCGCCACGGCAGCTTCGCTGCGCCGGCGTCGTCGCTCGCCTCGCTTCGGGCACCACCCTCCTGGATGTAGGACACCTCGGCGGCGTTGGCAGCCGGGTGTTCCTCGGGGCTGCGGTACGTCTTCCACCACACGGCGGCCCAGACCAGACCGGCAATGCCGATGATGATGAAGACCGCGTGCCACGAGGTGAACGCCACGATCAAGGTAACGATGGGCAGGGCGATGACCGCACCCACACGGGAGCCCGAATCCCAGATGCTGGTAGCAAAGGCCCGCTCCCGGACCGGGAACCAAGTGGCCACAACTTTGGCCGCGGTGCTCGGCGCCGGGCTTTCACCCACACCCAACAGGAACCGGGCGGCGAAAAGCGACCAAAAGCTCGTCGACATGGCCGTGATCATGGTGAAGATGGACCACCAAACCGCCGCAAGCGAGAACGATTTCCGCGGCCCCACCTTGTCGACGTACCACCCGGCTGCCAGTTGGCAGAAGTCGTAGGCCCAGAAGAAGGCGGCGAAGATGAGTCCCTGCTGGGTTGCGGAGAGTTCGAAGTCCTTGCCCATGAACGGCAAGGCCACGCTGAGGCTGGACCGGTCCAGATAATTGATGCTCAGCCCAATGAACGCGAGCCAAATAATCATCCAGCGTTTGCGGGTCATGGTGCGGGGCATATTGGGGGATGACTTGGGGGCGAGCTTACTGCCGAGCGCAGTCATGCGGTCTCCTTTGACATAAACATGGCTTCGGGTGCCTGGGCACCGGGATGGTCAGGCGCCAAGAGTGCCAGCACCAGAATCATATAGGAATCGGGTTAATCATATAGAGAATGTGATCCACGACAAGTCCCTTTCCGGAAAATCTTTCAGACCGCCCCCCGGCGCCCTGTGGCTTATGATTCCCACAGCGACTCCCACCACTCCACACAAAGAGGTAAACGCGTGCCCCCACGTCAATCGTCCGATGCATCCAGAGGCAAGGCGGCCGTGAGTGATGTCTACTCGGCCATGCGCGCCTCCATCCTCACGGGCGAAATTGAACCCGGCACGCGGATCAACATCGATGCCGTCGCCCGCAGCATGGGCGTCTCCCAGACTCCGGTCCGCGAAGTGCTTCAGCGACTGGAGGGCGACAACCTGGTGGTCTACACCCCAGGACGCGGCTACAGCACCACTCCCCTGCTGGACCTGGCCGAGTTGCGCTCCCTTTTTGAATTCCGACTCCTGGTCGAGCCATGGGCGGCGCGCTCTGCCGCCGTGGACCGCCTGGCCAACCCGGCCGGAGCCCTGGAAAAGGAGCTGTCGGCCTTCCGGGACCGGATGCAGAACAGCGGGGACCTTCGGCAGGACCTCGTGGCCCATGACACCCGCTTCCATGACACCATCCTCGCGGCGGCGGGGAACCCGGTTGTGCGGCACGCCTTCGCGCAAACCCACTGCCACCTGCACACGTTCCGCCTCTACCCCGCAGACGTCGACGGCGCCATTACGGTAGCCGAGCACTCGGCCGTGCGGGAGGCCATCCGGACATGCCAGCCGGAACGTGCCGAGGAGGCCATGGCCGAGCACATCAGAAACTCCTTCACCCGGTTTGCCCAGGCTTTCAAGGACAACGCGGCCCTCTCTCCACTGGAGGACAGCGGACCCCCACGGCCGCACATCGTCGGCTGAAAAGAAGCCCCGGCCTGCTGGCCGGGGCTTCTTTACTCTCCGGAACACTTGATCTGGATCACCTTTCCTATATGATTATTGGAATTCATATAGGAATCGTGTCCACTCATTGAACTGATCTGAGAGAAGATATCCATGCCTTCCATCATCTCCATCCACACCCAGGACGTGCGCTTCCCCACGTCGCTGGAACTCGATGGCTCCGACGCGGTCAATGTTGACCCCGACTACTCCGCCGCCTATGTCGTCATCCGCACCGATGCGGGAGACGAAGGCCACGGTTTTGTGTTCAGCTGCGGACGCGGCAACGAAATCCTCACGCATGCCATCGACGCCTACGCCCGCCTGCTCGTCGGCCGGGACATCGACGAACTCATCTACGACCTCGGGGGCGCCTCAAAGCGGCTCATCCACGATTCCCAGCTGCGCTGGCTCGGCCCGGAAAAGGGCGTCACGCAGATGGCCTGCGGTGCGCTCGTGAGTGCCCTCTGGGACATCCGCGCCCGGCGTGAAAACAAGCCGCTGTGGCTCCTCCTCAGCGAGATGCCTGCCGAGGAAATTGTCGACGTCGTCGATTTCACCCATATTCGCGACGCCCTGAGCCCGGAGCAGGCGCTGGACATCCTGCGGGCCGGCGAAGCCGGCAAGGCTGCCAGGATCGCGGCCCTCAAAGTGGAGGGATATCCCGCGTACACCACTTCGCCCGGATGGCTCGGCTACAGCGACGAGAAACTGGTCAGGCTGAGCAAGAAGGCAGCCGCCGACGGCTTCTCCATGATCAAGCTGAAGGTGGGCGGTGACCTCAACGATGACCGCCGCCGCATGGCCCTGGCCCGGGCGGCCGTCGGCGACCTCCCGATCGCGATCGACGCCAACCAGCGGTGGGAAGTTTCCGAGGCCATCGAATGGGTCAACCAGCTGGCAGAGTTCAGCCCCTACTGGATCGAGGAGCCCACGAGCACGGACGACATTTTGGGCCATGCCGAGATCCGGAAGGGTGTTGCACCCGTGCGGGTCGCCACCGGCGAGGCGGTAGCGAGCCGCATCGTCTTCAAGCAGCTGCTGCAGGCCGGGGCCATCGACGTTCTCCAGCTGGATTCCACGCGGGTGGGTGGCGTGAACGAGAACATCGCCAACCTCCTGCTCGCCGCCCGCTTCGACGTGCCGGTCTGCCCGCACGCCGGCGGTGTCGGGCTGTGCGAACTTGTCCAGCACTTCTCGTTCTTCGACTACGCGGCCATCAGCGGTACCCAGGACGGACGGATGATCGAGTACGTGGACCATCTTCACGAGCACTTCGCCGAGCCGGTCCGCATCATCAACGGCCGGTACGCCGCCCCGGAACTGCCGGGGACCGGCGCCGAAATGTTCAGCGCCTCCCGCTCCCGCTGGGAGTTCCCCGCCGGGGCAGGATGGGTGGAAGTGGGAAGCCGCGCCGCCGTCACGGGCGCGTCCCTGACCGAAGCCGGGGCGGTCCGATGACAACCGCTCTTGAGGACCTCAACGCGCGTATCGATGCCGCCCAGGCCGCGTTCGAAAAGGGCCGCGCGGCCGATCCCCACACCCGGGCGTCTTGGCTGGAGGCAGCGGCCGCCGGCCTGGAGACTGACGCGGATTCGCTCGTGGAAATCGCCCACGAGGAAACGCATCTGGGCGACGCCCGGCTCCGGGGCGAATTGAAGCGCACCGTCTTCCAGCTCAGGCTCTTCGCGGCGGAAATCCGTCAGGGCGAGCACCTCGACGCCACCATCGACCACGCAGACCCGGACTGGGGCATGGGGCCGCGGCCGGACCTGCGCCGGCTTAACGTGCCGATCGGCGTCGTCGGGGTTTTCGGGGCGTCCAACTTCCCCTTCGCCTTCAGCGTCATGGGCGGTGATAGCGCCTCGGCCCTGGCCGCCGGCTGCGCCGTCGTGCACAAGGCACACGACGGACACCTGAACCTTGCGGTTCGCACGGCCGAAACCGTTATCGCCGCACTTGACGCCGCCGGGGCACCCTCCGGCCTGTTCTCGCTCGTCACCGGCCGGCCCGCGGCGGAGGCCCTGGTGGACCACCCCGCAGTCAAGGCCATCGGGTTTACGGGTTCGACGGCGGGCGGACGGGCCCTGTTTGACCGTGCCGCGGCCCGGCCCGAACCGATTCCGTTCTTCGGCGAACTGGGCGGCATCAATGCTGTTTTCGTGACCGAGGGCGCCTGGGCGGCCCGGCGCGAGGAAATCCTCTGCGGCTACGCCAGCTCCTTCACCATGGGAATGGGCCAGTTCTGCACCAAGCCGGGGCTGCTGTTTGTTCCCCGCGGACAGACCGACCTCGTCCGGCGGGTGCTCAGCGGCGCCCTGGCGGACTTCGCCGCAACTCAGTTGCTGAGCTCGCGGCTGCACGACGGCTACAGGCAGTCTGTGGCCCGCCTGCAGAGCAACGCTGGTGTCGAGGTCCTGGTGGAAGGAGACTTCGCCGAGACGCCGGCGCCGACCGTGCTTCACACGACTGCAGCTGCGGTGCGCAGCGATCCGTCGATCCTCCGGCAGGAAATGTTCGGACCGGCCAGCCTGGTGGTGGAGTACGGCGACGAGTCGGAACTCCCCGCCCTCGCGGAACTTCTTGAGGGACAGCTGACCACCACTGTCCAGGCGGAGCCCGGCGACGACGTCTCCGACCTCGCCGCGCGGTTGACGGACATCAGTGGCCGCGTGCTCTGGAACGGCTGGCCCACGGGGGTCACGGTCAGCTACGCCCAGCACCACGGCGGACCCTACCCCGCCACGACGTCCGCCACCACATCGGTGGGAACGGCCGCCATCCGCCGATTCCTCCGGCCCGTGGCTTACCAGTCGTTCCCGGAAGCGCGGCTGCCCGAACCGCTGCAGGACGCCAACGGCTGGAACGTGCCGCAGCGGGTGGATGGAGTGTGGCGGCGGCCCGTCATCGCAGAGGGACTTCCCGGGAGCGAGGCTCAGCGATGAACGCACCCCTGAACATCGGCGGAGCATCTGTGCTCCCGGACGATGCAGCGCAGGCATTGCTGATCGGCCGTGTCTGGGACGTTGAAACCTCGGGACCGCGGGTGGTCGCGGTCCAGGAGGAGGGGGTGTTCGACCTTCACCAGCTGGCCGGGACGGTCTCTGAGCTCCTCGAACGTCCCGATCTTGTGGCGGACGTCCGTGCTGCGATGGATGCGGCGCGCTGGAAGACCGCCGACGTCGTCGAAGCATCCCTGGCGCAGGACCCAACGCGTCCGCACTTCCTGGCGCCAGTGGACCTGCAAGTCGTTAAGGCCTGCGGCGTCACCTTCGTGGACAGCATGATCGAGCGCGTGATCGAGGAGCGTTGCGGCGGAGACGCCAGCAGGGCCACAGAGATGCGGGAACTGGTGGCCACCGCCCTCGGCGGCAGCATCGGCGCAATCCGCCCGGGCTCCCCGGCGGCGGCCGAGGCCAAAAAAGTCCTGATCGCGGAGGGCCTCTGGTCGCAGTACCTGGAGGTGGGCATCGGACCGGACCCCGAGGTCTTCACGAAGGCCCCGGTCCTGTCCTCGGTGGGGCTCGGCGCGGGAGTCGGGATTCCGTCCTTTTCCGCATGGAACAACCCCGAGCCGGAACTGGTGCTCATCGTCACCTCGGCCGGTCAGGTTGTGGGCGCGACGCTTGGCAACGACGTGAACCTCCGGGATGTGGAGGGCAGGAGCGCCCTGTTGCTGGGAAAGGCGAAGGACAACAATGCCTCCAGCGCTTTGGGCCCACTGATCCGGCTGTTCGATGACGGGTTCAGCCTGGAAACGCTGCGCCAGGAAGAGATCCTGCTGCGTGTCGAGGGCCAGGACGGCTATTCGCTGGAGGGCCGCAACTCCGTGGCCAGGATCAGCCGGCCGTTCGAAGAACTCGTGGCGGCGACTTTCGGGAAGCACCATCAGTACCCGGACGGGTTCGCGTTGTTCACAGGCACGCTGTTCGCCCCGACCCAGGACCGGGATGAGCCGGGGCAGGGGTTCACCCACCACATGGGAGACGTTGTGACGATCCGCAGCAGCCATCTCGGGGCCCTGATCAACCTCGTGGGCGCTGCGGAAGAGTTGCCGGAATGGTCCTTCGGGCTGCGGCAACTGTTCGGCTATCTGCAGTCCCAACAGCATGTTCAAGCCGTATCCCTCGGCGGCCGGTAGCACGTCCCGCCCGTCCGAAAGCCCAGGCTTGACCTGCTAGGAGGGGCCAGCGACGGCGGCCGCGCACCCGGCGCGCGGCCGCCGTCTTGAGAGAGGCGCAGTTATATGTAAGTATCTGCGTATGAATGCAGATAACAAAGCTTGCACCCTCACGGCGGACAGCCAGTACGTTGAACTGGCGGTGGAGGTTTTCGCCATGCTGGCCGACGCCACCCGGGTCAGGCTGATCCTGGCCCTGCGCCACGGCGAGCTGCCCGTCAACGTGCTCGCCGAAAAGGCGGGGAAATCGGCGGCTGCGGTTTCCCAGCATCTGGCCAAGATGCGGCTGGCGCGCATGGTCGCCACCCGGCAGGAAGGCACCAAGGTCTACTACCGCCTGCAGGACGGGCACGCCTGGCAGCTTGTGGCCGACGCGATTCACCAGGCCGAACACACCCTCGGCACAGCTCCGCATCACACCATCGCTCCGCACAGCCTCAAGAGGGAGGCCGGCGCATGAGCCAGCCGATGCATCCCGGCCACGACGTCCACCGGCACACGCACGCTTACTCTGAACACGGCGTTGGCAAGGGCGACCTTCAAGCTCACGACGGCGACCACCACCACGGCCCGCACGGGCATGTTCACGCGACCGGGTTCAAGGGGTGGCTGCAGGAGCTCTTCGTGCCGCACTCCCATGACTCGGCCGACTCGATCGACTCAGCCCTGGAGACCAGCTCCCAGGGCATTCGCGCCGTCAAGGTATCCCTGCTCGGGCTGGGGGCCACGTCGCTGTTCCAGCTGGTCATCGTGCTCGTCAGCGACTCCGTGGCATTGCTGGCGGACACGGTCCACAATTTTTCCGATGCCCTGACCGCCGTGCCGCTGTGGATCGCTTTTCTGCTCGGACGCCGCCGCGCGACCCGGACGTTTACCTACGGGTTCGGTCGTGCCGAGGACCTCGCAGGGCTGTTCATCGTGGCGATGATCGCACTCTCGGCCGTCGTGGCCGCCGTCGAATCCCTCCGCCGCTTCTTTGAACCCCAGCCGGTCCAGAACCTGGGCTGGGTGCTCGCCGCCGGGCTGGTGGGCTTTGCCGGCAACGAACTCGTCGCGATCTACAGGATCCGCGTGGGACGACGGATCGGCTCCGCCGCGCTCGTGGCCGATGGCATTCACGCCCGCACCGACGGGTTCACCTCACTGGCCGTCGTCGCCGGAGTCATCGGCATATGGCTCGGGTTCCCCCTCGCGGACCCGATCGTGGGCCTGCTCATCTCCGCAGCAATCGCCGTGCTGCTGTGGGGAACCATTCGCGACATCGGGCGCCGGCTCATGGACGGCGTCGACCCGAACCTGACGGACCGCCTGGCAGCAGTTGTCACCGCCCACGCCCCCGAGGGCGCAACGTCCCGGCTGCGCTGGTCCGGCCACCGGCTCCACGTCGAGGTCTCCATCCCCATGACCGCGATCACCGCTTTAGGGGAACTTGCCACTCTCCACGACGAAATCGACCACGCCACCCGCCACGCACTCCCGAACGTGGGATCCGTGACAATGGTGCCCACGTTCACCCAGGCAGGGCCGGTCTAAAGCCTGCACGTCCGGCCCTGCACCCCGGCCGCTCCGAATCACTTTCAGAGACCACGAACAGAAGTGACCGCGGCTTCCCGCGGCTTCGGCCCGTGATCGGGTGCTGATTGATCTGTCCGGCTGGGCGAATCCGCGAAGGGTGCCCGGCTGGAACATTTCAGCGTCGAGGCGATGGCACGGACTGTCGGCCCTGGGTCCGGCGGCGGCCGGCAACCTCCCCACTGTCAGCGAAATACCAGTCGGATGGACCGTTGACCGGCGACACTCACCGATATATCGTTAATTATCGCCGAAGGATCGGCGACCATCAGTGAGATTCAAGTGAAGTGGAAGGACGATGTTGTTATGAAAGGCAATCACGACGACAAATTAACGGACGGCGGACCCGCGCTGGGACGCTTCGGGCGCGGCAGGAGCTGTCGCGGACCCCACGGACACGGCGGATTCGGGCCGGGCCGCGGGTTTGGGCCGGGTTTCGGGCCAGGATTCGGACCGGGTTTCGGACCGGGATTCGGTCCCGGCGGTTCGCGGCGGGCCAACAGGGGCGATGTTCGCTCCGCGATTCTCTCCCTCTTGGCCGAATCACCGTCCAACGGCTACGGCCTGATCAAGACAATTGCCGACAAGACGTCGGGAGCCTGGCGTCCGAGCCCGGGCTCCGTCTACCCGACGCTCCAGCAGCTCGTTGATGAGGAGCTGATCGCGCCCGTGGGTGACGGACGGCGCACCGAGTTCACCCTCACCGACGCGGGCAAGGCTTACGTGGCCGATCACGCCGAGGAGCTGGGGAACGCGTGGAACACCGATCCCCAAGGATCCGGGCCGGCGTTTCACCAGAGCGTGGGAAAGCTCATGGGAGTCATCCACCAGTTCCGCTTCTCGGCGACCGAGGAACAACGCACTGCCGCCATGGAAGTAATCGATGACACCCGCCGCGCGCTCTACCGCATCCTCGCCGACTAACACCCCCGTTTACGGCCCCGAGTTCCATGCGTTGGCTTCGGGCGCGGCCCCCTGCCAATGGTGCCAATGGCCCCTCCCGCAAATGACCCGGCAACAATATAGTTAGAGCCACACCCCGCAGCGGGAAAAGAGCGATGATGCGCGGAATAGGCAGGCGCCAATCTGGCGGGCGCGGAATAGGTCTGATCGGGACCGTGTATCTGGCCATCGGCGTCGTGGTCGCCGCCACCCACGGCTATCTAGTGGCCTGGAACATTCCCGGCAACATTGTGGAAGGCCTGGCGGCAATTATCCTCTGGCCCCTTGTAGCCATCTTCGGAGTGGATCTGCATACCCTGATCGCTTGATCCTGACAGGTTTCCCAGGGCCGCACGGTGGCCCCGGACCGCCGCAAATGGTGTCGGGTCATCGCCCCCACTTTCGGCACATCTGTCCCTACAATTAACTGTGGCCTCCATGGCATTCACGTCGCGGGGGCGACCAAATAAGGAGGATCATCATGGGCCTGGGTGACAAGATCCACAATGCCGCCGAGAAACTCCACGGCAAAGGCAAAGAGACGGCCGGCAAAGCCACCGGCGACGATAAGATGAAGGCAGAGGGCAAAAGCCATCACGTCAAAGCAGACCTGAAGCAGGCCGGCGAAAAAGTCAAGGACGCCTTCAAGAAACACTGAAAACAGGCCTCCGGAGGGCGGAGGTGCGATCCGTATCGCACCTCCGCCCCGGCCTTTTGACCACACAATCCAAGGACTTTCCCTAACGGAGCAGGTCGAGTGCCTCAAGGAGCCGCCCGACCGAGCCGCCGAGGTTCCACTCTTTGGCGAGACGCTCAAGATCGGCCCGGGAACCGCCGAGGACTGGGTGCAGTTGCGCGCCGGCCTCCTCGAGCGTCGGCAGTTCCAGGTCCCGCACGATCTTCACGACGGCGGGCGCGACCGCGAGGTAGTCCGCCGCCGCGGCGAGCTTCGACCGTACGGATGCGGAGAGCCCGCTTTCTGCGTCAGCGGCAGCCGCGAGCAGCCCGTCAAGCGTGCCGTACTCCCCGAGCAGCGACGCGGCGGTTTTCTCGCCGATGCCGGCGACGCCCGGCAACCCGTCGGAGCTGTCGCCGCGCAGGGTCGCGTAGTCGGCATACTGCCCGGGCAGCACGCGGTACTTGCCGACGACGACGGCGTCGGTCAGGACTTCGAGGTTCTTCATGCCGCGCGCGGTGTAGATCACCTGCACGTGGCGGGCGTCGTCGACGACCTGGAAGAGGTCGCGGTCGCCCGTCACCACGTCGACCGGAAGCTCGGCGTGGCTGGCGTAGGTGCCGATGACATCGTCGGCCTCATGCTCGACAGCCCCGACGACGGCGATGCCGGCGAGCCCGAGCACCCGGCGGATCATCGGAATCTGCGCCTCGAGCGCGTCCGGCACGATCTCCACATCGGGGGCGTCGGCCACCACCTCGGCAACTCGATGCGATTTGTAGCTCGGGATGAGGTCCACCCGCCACTGCGGACGCCAGTCGTCATCCCAGCACGCAATGAGGTGCGTCGCGCCGTAGTCGGTGGTCAGCCGCGCGATCATGTCGAGCAGCCCGCGGACGGCGTTCACCGGGGTGCCGTCGGCACGGCGGATGGTGTCGGGTACCCCGTAGAACGCGCGAAAGTACAGCGACGCGGTGTCGAGCAGCATCAGACGGTCGGTCATAACTGATCCTGACACGGAAACGTCGCGAATCAGGAACGGAGGCGCAGGCCGCGAAGCTTCTTCCCTGCCTTGCGGGCTTTCTTCTCCGTTTTCCGGGCAATGCGTTCTTCCATCTCCAGCAAACCCTGGAAGCCGAGGTCAGTGTCGGCGGTCAGGTCCGGGGTGGCCGCCAGTCTCCCCAGCAGGGCTGTTGCCATGACGCTGTCCTGATGGTCGCCGAGGACTGTCTGGAGCCGTCCAGCGGACTTCGTGAGTTTGACGGCGCGTTTGCCGTGGATTTCCGTGACCGATTCGCCCGCGTGGCGCAGGCGCTTGGCATCCTTTCGCACCTCGTGCAGCGCCGTGTCGCGGGAGGTCCGGCCGGCGGAGCGTTTGACGGCCCTCCGGGAACGCTCCACCCGCTCTGCTGCCCTGTTGACCAGCTTGGCCGTCACTTTGCGCGCCGGGCGGAAGGCGCGAGGCTTGGCAGGCGGGTGGTCCCGGAACTCCTCAAGGGAGCCAAGAAGACGGAAATAGCGAGCGGTCCCGAGGGTCTTCAGGACGTTTCTGTAACCTGCGTTGTGGGCTGCGACCAACTCCTGTTCGATCATCTGGTTCAAGGAGCCGGACCTCTGTTTTTCGGGGAGTTCCATGACGTGCCGGCGAAGCCGCTCCAGCATGACTTCGGCATCGCGCGCCGGACCCAGGATCTGGCCCAGCCACTTCAGTTCAGACTGGAGTTCCCGGACCGCTGAGCGGTTGAAGAGTTTGCGATAGGTGGCCAGGGCTGAGCGCGCCCGGCGGGTCGCGGACCGCATCTTGTGGACGGAATCCGGTGTCCCCAGCCGGACGCCGGGATCATTGGCGATGAAGTCTTCGATCCTTGCATCGAGATAGGCCGTCACGACGTCGACTGCCGGTCCTTTCTTCCGGGGTTTTCCGGCCCGGGGGCCGAGCCCGGCTGGCCACGCATCGCCAAAAGTGCGGGCAAGTTTGGAAGGAAAGACGGAGTGGCTCGCTCCCGTGGACGTCAGGGTTTCGGCGGCAGCGTCGAGGAACTCCCGGGGTCCGTGGACGAGTTCGAGCTCCCATTCACGCCAGTCCAGGGCCGGCCCTGGCGGCTGCAGGGCCTCGGCATGGACAACGTCGTCGGCGAAGTCGGCCAGGTGCTCACCGCCGGGTCCGTAGAGCCGGTAGGTGGTGCGTCGCGTACTCAGCCGGGCGACGGGCACCAGTTCATCGCCCCGGGTGAATACCTGCAGATGATCGGACAGTTCTTCCGGTACGGTCTCCGGCTGGCCCAAGGGTGCGTGGATTTCCTCCCGCTGGTCCGTGCCGGCGGGAAGCTTGAGGTGCCAGCCCTCATCCGTTCCCCCCGTGCGGCGCCGCAGGGTCAGGCGCCGTGCGGCGAGGGCCAGGGACCGGGTGTCGAAGTACACAGCCTCAAGATGATCCGTCGCCGGCTCCGCGACGTGGTCCACACCCTCGATTTCCCGCAGGTCTGGAAGCGCTGAGGAGGTTTCGGCGTCGTACTTTTGTTCCGTTTCAAGTTTTCCGGTGGTGTCCATGGCAGGCCCCCTCTACTGGCACCGCTGGAACATGGACTTGATCCTCGGGCGGGCGTGTCCGGCCGGTGCCTTGGCCTGTTGCGCCCAGCCCGATTCTAGGCCCGGGGGTTGCAGCCAGACCAGTCATCAGTGCAGGTCAGCTGAGCGGCCCCGTCCTGACAGGCGTAAGCTATCTATGCTTCCGCGCCCCACGCTTGGCCGCCCTCGGGCGTGATATCCGGGGCGGCCGGAGCCCCAGGACCGGACCGGTGAAGGAGCTGGCGTGGACACCCGGAAGCTGAAGTATTTTCTGGCCGTCGTTGACCACGACGGATTCAGCCGCGCCGCGGAGCACCTGCTCATCGCCCAGCCGTCACTCTCACAGACCATCGCGGGCCTGGAAAAGGACCTGGGGGTGCCGCTCTTTCACCGCATCGGCCGCCGTGCGGTGCTCAGCGAAGCGGGCAAGGAACTCGTCGGGCCGGCCCGGCTCGTCATGCGGGACCTCGATGCCGCGCAGTCCGCGGTGCAGGCGCTGCGGGGCGTGCGGAGCGGGCGGTTGGACATTGTCACCATGCCCTCCCCCGGCATCGAGCCGCTGACGTCGATGATCGCCGAGTACACCCGGGCGCATCCGTCGGTGCGGCTTAACGTCAGTGCCGCGTTCACGCCCGAGGAGGTCGTTGAGTCCGTCCGCAGCGGCAGCACCGAGATCGGCCTGGCCGGATCCCCAAACCCCGTCCGGGTCCCGGGCGTCCAGGTCCTGGAGCTGGAGCGCCAGCCGCTGATCCTCATCGTCAACCCGCAGGCGGACACGTTCGGCCCGGGGCCGGCGATTCAGAGTGAGGATCTGGGCGGGCACCGGCTGATCGCCAGCCAGCGCGGATCCCTGATGCGCTGGCTGGTCGATGATGCGCTGGCCCGCGGCGTCAACACTGAAATCGTGGTGGAGGTCGCGCACCGGACCTCGATCCTGCCGCTGGTCCTGGCCGGGGTGGGCCACGCCGTGATGCCCTCATCGTGGGCGCCGCTGGCGCACAAGTCAGGGTTGCGGACCCTGCTGATCGAACCGGTGTCCCATCTGGACGTCGCCATCCTGAGCCGGAAGGACGGCCTGACGCCCGCCGCCAAGGCCTTCCTGGCGGTCGCAGAGCTGCATGTGGCAGCGGCAGGAGGCCCGCAGGCCGTCGACCAATAGGTTGAGCCTATTTACCGTATCGAATCTTGGTCTTGGACGGCGGCTGGTGCCGGACCGTCTACTTGAAGAGGACAAGCAGTGTGACGCTGCTAACACACTCAACGAGGAGGTAGGCACATGAGCGCCACCCAGAAATTCAGCATCGCTTCTATCCCCGCCGACGGCGTGGGCAAGGAAGTCGTCTCCGCCGGCCGCCGCGTCCTGGATGCCCTTGCCGAGAATTCCGGCGGCAAGTTCGCCTTCGAGTGGACCGAGTTCCCGTGGGGCTGCGGCTACTACGAAAAGACCGGCCAGATGATGGACCCGAACGGCCTGGAAGTCCTCAAGGACTTTGACGCCATCTACTTCGGTGCCGTCGGCTGGGAGAACGTCCCGGACCACATCAGCCTCTGGGGCCTGCGCCTGAACATCACGCAGAACTTCGACCAGTGGGCCAACATCCGCCCGGTGAAGTTCCTGCCCGGCGTCCAGTCCCCGCTGCGCAAGGCCGATCACACCGAGCTCGACTGGATCGTGGTCCGCGAAAACAGCGAAGGCGAGTACGCCGGCCTGGGCGGACGGAACCTCAGCGGCCGCGGCCCCGGCAACGAGGTGGCCCTCCAGACCGCCCTCTTCACCGAAAAGGGCTGCGAGCGGATCATGCGCTTCGCCTTCGACCTCGCCCGGACCCGCACCGTGAAGAAGGTCTCCTCCGTCACCAAGTCCAACGCCCAGCAGTACGGCATGGTCCTCTGGGACGAAACCTTCCAGCGAGTGGCCCTGGACTACCCGGACGTGGCCACCGAAAGCGTCCTGGTCGACGCCATGAGCGCCAAGTTCATCCTGCACCCGGAAGAACTCTCCGTCGTCGTCGCCTCGAACCTGAACGCGGACATCCTCTCGGACCTCGGCTCGGCCCTGGCCGGGAGCCTCGGCCTGGCGGCCAGCGCTAACCTGAACCCGGAACGCCGCTTCCCGTCCATGTTCGAACCGGTCCACGGCTCCGCGCCGGATATCGCCGGCAAGGGTATCAGTAACCCGATCGGCGCGATCGCCAGCGCCGCCCTGATGCTGGACCACTTCGGCCTGCACGAGGAAGCCCGCCGCATCGAGGCCGCCATCGAACAGACCACGGCCGCCGGCCACCTGACACGCGACGTCGGCGGCGAAGCCAACACCGATGACGTCACCGACGCCATCATCAAGGCCCTCGCCCACACCCTGGCCGCCGTCTAGCCAGACCACGTTCGGGCGGGCGGCGCCGCGCACCGTCGCCGCCGCCCGCCCGGCCCAGCTCTTTCATTCTTCAAACACCACCGGCAATCACATTCCACAATGAGGTAGGAATCATGGGACCCATCACCACCCCGGGCGCGGCAACGCCGGCCCCCAAGACACGCTGGTACAGGCAGCTGTACTTCTGGGTATTGACCGGAATCGTCCTCGGCATTCTCGTGGGCTGGCTCGCGCCCGCCGCCGGCATCGCCCTGGAACCGATCGGCACCACGTTCGTCAACGCCATGAGGATGCTGATCGGTCCCATCGTGTTCCTGACCATCGTCGGCGGCATCGCCAGCGTCGCGGACCTGAAAAAGGTCGGCATGACCGGCCTGAAGGCCCTGACGTACTTTCAGATCGGCACCATCTTCGCCCTGCTCTTCGGCCTGGTCGCCATCAACATCTTCCGCCTCGGCGAGGGCGTCAACGCCGACGCCAGCGCCATCAAGACCACGGACTCCGCGGCCAAGCTCATCGAAACCGGCGCCCACCAGGAATGGTGGCAGTTCCTGACCCACATCATCCCGACCAGCATCGCCGCGCCCTTCGTGGAGGGCGACATCCTCCAGATCATCTTCATCGCCGTGATCTTCGGCATCGCCCTGAACGCCACGGGCAAAGTCGGGGCGCCCGTCCTGGACGGGGTCCAGCGCCTCACCGGGGTCATGTTCAAGATCCTGGGCTTCATCATGAAAGCCGCCCCGCTGGGCGCGTTCGGCGCGATGGCCTTCGCCGTCGGCAAGTACGGCGTCTCGTCCCTCTCCAGCATGGGCGGGCTGATCGCCCTGTTCTACGCCACGTCGATCCTGTTCGTCGTCGTGGTCCTCGGATCCGTCATGGCCTTCCTGAAGCTGAACATCTTCAAGATGATCCGCCACCTCAAGGAGGAGTACCTGCTCATCCTTGGCACCTCCACCGCCGAACCGGCGCTGCCGGGCCTGATGCGCAAGCTTGAGCACGCAGGGGTCAAGAAGGAAACCGTCGGGCTCGTCGTTCCCACCGGCTACAGCTTCAACCTCGACGGCGCCGCCATCTACCTTTCGCTGGCCGCCGTCTACATCGCCCAGGCCACCAACACCGAGCTGACCATCGGCCAGCAGCTGGGCCTGATCGCGGTCATGCTGCTCACCTCCAAGGGCGCGGCCGGCGTCGCCGGCGGCGGCTTCATCGCCCTGACCGCCACCCTGGCCACCATCGGCACCATCCCGGCCGCCGGCATCATGCTCATCTTCGGCATCGACAAGTTCATGTCCGAATGCCGGGCCCTGGTGAACTTCACCGGCAACGCCGTCGCCACACTGTTCATCGCCTGGTGGGACCGGACGCTGGACGCGGACCGTGTCCGCCGAGTCTTCAACGGCGAAGTGGTTGAGCCCCTGCCCAGCGAGGATCCGACACCCCTCGACGAGTTCACGGACATCGCTGCTGACCTGACCGCCCACGATCCCCGCACGGCCAGTCCCCAGCACGCAGAACCGGCCGATGACGCCCCCGCCTCCAGTGATGACCGGCGCCCTGCCTACTCGAAAAGCATCTGACATGTTCACCACAACCGCCCCGAAACGCGTGCGAGCCCTGATCGCACCCGACAAGTTCAAGGGCAGCCTCACGGCCGGTGAGGTGGCCGATGCCCTGGCAGCAGGACTCCGCTCCGCCTCTGGTTTCACCGGCGCGGCCGGGACGATCCACTGCGAACTGCTTCCACTGGCGGACGGAGGTGACGGCAGCGTCGACGCCGCCGTCGCCTCCGGCTTCACCCGGCGCAGCTACACCGTCTCAGGACCCACCGGCCAGCCCGTCCAGGCCAGCATCGCGTTCGACGGCGCCACCGCCGTCGTCGAGGTGGCCAACACCTGCGGCCTGGGACTCCTGCCCGGCGGAACACTGGATCCGCTGGGTGCCTCCAGCCGCGGCTTCGGCGAAGCTGTCCTGTTCGCCCTCAGCCTGAAACCGGCCAGGATCGTTCTGGCCCTGGGCGGCAGCGTCAGCACGGACGGCGGCATGGGAATGCTCACCGCCCTCGGGTACAGCTTCCGGGACGCCGACGGCCGCCAGCTCTACGGCAGCGGCGGGGCGCTGGCACAGATCCACAGCATCCAGCGGACCGCCCTCCCCGAACTTGCCGACACCGAGCTCGTCGTCGCCAGCGACGTCCACAACCCGCTGCTCGGCGCCCACGGCGCACCGGCGGTCTTCGGCCCCCAAAAAGGCGCCGGACCCGAGGAGATCGCCTCCCTCGACAAGGGCCTCGAACATTTCGTCACCGGGCTCACAGCGGCGGGAATCACCGAGGCGGACCGGCTCGCCCAGCACGACGGCGCCGGCAGCGCCGGAGGAATCGGCTACGCGTGCCTGCTGCTCGGGGCAAAGCAGGTCTCCGGCGCCGACTACTTCCTGGACCTGCTGGACTTCAATGCCCGCAAGGACACCTGTGACGTCGTCGTCACCGGCGAAGGCAGCCTCGACGAGCAGACCCTTGCCGGGAAGCTGCCGGCGGCCGTCGCCCGGCGGTCCGGATCCCGTCCGGTCATCGCCGTCGCCGGCCGCTCCCTCCTGCCCCAGGAACGGTGGTCCGAAATGGACCTGACCCGGGTCTACACTCTGGCCGACTACACGGACCAGGATTCCGCCAATGACCCCGGCCTTTCCGCCGCGCTGCTCCGCCGGATCGGAAAGGACATCGGCTCCAGCCTGCTCTAGGCCTGACACACTGCACCACGCAGAAACGCCCGCCCGGGGCTATCCCGGGCGGGCGTTTCTGGACTCTCCGAAGGGGCGGCAGCTAGCCGATCAGCGCCAGCACGGCCCCGGCCGCAACCACTCCGCCGGCTTCGGTGCGGACGTCAGTGACAGTGCCGTCCCGGTGCGCGGAGACCTGGGTTTCCATCTTCATCGCTTCAAGGACCACAACCGGGTCCCCGGCCGATACCTCGGCGCCCGGCTCGACGAGCCACTTCACCACGGTCCCGGCCATGTCGGCGCGCAGCTCGCCCGGGTCGGCAGCGGAAGCACCGCCGTCGGACGCCGCTTCCACGGACACACCTGCGGGCAGCGGACTGCCAGAGCGTGCCCAGCCGTCCAGCAAGTCGGCCGGAAGGCCGACGGCGAGGCGCCGTCCGTCCACGTCGACGGTGATAGTGCGGCGTTCGCCGTCGGGCGCTGTGGTGCTGTAGTCGGGATCGGCGGGGATGGAGGCACTGTCCGCGAAGTCGGTTTCGATCCAGCGGGTGTGGATGCCCAGCCCGTCCTCGGACGTGAAGTCCGGGGACTCCAGCACTGCCCGGTGGAACGGCAGCACGGTGGCCACCCCGGTGATGCGCATTTCGGCGAGGGCCCGGCGGGCCCGACGCAGGGCCTGCTGGCGGTCCGCGCCGGTGACAATCAGCTTCGCGAGCAGGGAATCGAACTGCGGCGCGACGAAGGAGCCGGAGCGGACGCCGGTGTCGAGCCGGATGCCAGAGCCGGTGGGGCCGGCGAACTCGCCGATGGTCCCGGGCGAGGGCAGGAAGCCGCGGCCCACGTCCTCGGCGTTGAGCCGGAATTCGAAGGCGTGCCCGCGCGGCGCCGGGTCCTCGGCCAGGCGCAGCGGCTCCCCCGCGGCGATCCGAAACTGTTCCTGGACGAGGTCGATCCCCGTGGTTTCCTCGGTGATGGGGTGCTCCACCTGGAGCCGGGTGTTGACCTCGAGGAATGCCACCGTGCCATCCGCCGCGACCAGGAATTCCACCGTGCCGGCGCCGGAGTAGCCGGCCTCCCGGCAGACGGCCTTGGCGGCGTCGTAAATCAGCTTGGTCTGCTCGTCGCTGAGGAACGGCGCGGGAGCCTCCTCCAGGAGCTTCTGGTGCCGGCGCTGCAGTGAGCAGTCGCGGGTTCCGACGACCACGACGTTGCCGTGTGTGTCCGCCAGGACCTGCGCCTCCACGTGGCGCGGACGGTCCAGGTAGCGCTCCACGAAGCACTCGCCCCGGCCGAAGGCGGCCACTGCTTCACGGACGGCGGAGTCGAAGGCTTCCTCGACCTCGTCGATGACCCTGACCACCTTCATGCCGCGGCCGCCACCGCCGAAAGCGGCCTTGATGGCGATCGGCAGGCCGTGCTGTTCGGCGAAGGCCCGGGCTTCGGCAGCCGTGTCGACAGGACCGTCGCTGCCGGCCACCAAGGGGGCGCCGGCCCGGACGGCCGCGTCGCGGGCCGTGATCTTGTTGCCGAGCAGCCGGATTGCGTCCGGCGTCGGACCGATCCAGGTCAGTCCGGCGTCGAGGACGGCCTGGGCAAAGTCGGCGTTCTCGGAGAGGAAGCCGTAGCCGGGGTGGACGGCGTCCGCTCCGGACTCGGCCGCCACGGCGAGGAGCTTGGGGATGTTCAGGTACGTGTCCGCGGGCGAGTTGCCGTCCAGGCTGAAGGCTTCATCGGCGGCGGAGACGTGCAGGGCGTCGGCGTCGATGTCGGCGTAGACGGCGACGGACGCCAACTGCGCGTCGTCGCAGGCCCGGGCTATGCGGACCGCGATTTCTCCACGGTTTGCGATCAGGACCTTGCGCATCAGTTACTCGCTTCTTCTTCGGTGGTGACGTGTTCAGTGGTGCCGTGTTCGGCGCTGCGCTCAGTGGCGCTGTGTTCGGCCCAGCGGAAGCGGATCTTGCCGCCGATGGGGACCTGCGCGGCGAGGTCCAGCTGGGAGTCGACCACCACGGCGATCACGGGGTAGCCGCCGGTGATGGGATGATCGGCCAGGAAGAGCACGGGCAGCCCCTCCGGCGGGACCTGCAGGGCGCCCGCCACGGTGCCTTCGCTGGGCAGTTCGCCCTGGCGGCTGCGCTGCAGCGGGGTCCCATCAAGGCGCATGCCGACCCGGTTGGACTGCGGCAGCACGGACCAGTCCTGGGCGGTGAACGAGTCCAGCGCCGCCTGATCGAACCAGTCGGCGCGGGGACCGGGGACGACGTCGAGGACGGTCACCCCAGTGCCCGGGTAGTCCGGCTGCAGTTCGGGAGCCCCGACGACGCCGGATTCGGCTTCCCCACCGGCGGCCAGCACCTGCCCGGCGGCCAGGGGCGCCGGACCGATCCCGGACATCGTGTCGGTCGAGCGGCTGCCCAGCACCAGGGCTGTGTCCACCCCACCGCGGACCGCGAGATAGCTGCGGAAGCCGCTCTGCGGCGCGCCAAGGCTGAGCGTTTCACCGTCGAGCAGCGCGAACGGGGCGGCCATCGGCACCGCGCGGTGCCACGTTTCACCATCGCTGTCCGGCGCCGACTCGATACTCAGTGCCGACGGTGCGCCAGTGACGGCGAGGACCTGGTCGGCCACGGCCTGGACCTTGAGCCCCCCGGCGACGGTCTCGATGCCGGCCGCGGCGGGGGCGTTGCCGACGAGGCGGTTGGCCCGGCGCAGCGAGGCCCGGTCCAGTGCACCGGCGGCGGAGACGCCCAGGGCAGAGTGGCCATGGCGGCCCAGATCCTGGATCAGGCTCTGCAGACCGGGCGAAACGATCCGGAGTCCGCGGGCGACGTCCCCGGCACCCGGTTCCGGCACGGTGCCGGCATGCTCAGCCGCAGGCGCCGCGGCTGACTCCGCGACTGGCTCCGCGACGAGCACCGCATCCCGGACCGGCCGGAACTGCACCCGGTGCCCGGGGGCGGCCAGGGCGGGCTGGTCCCGGTCCAGGTCCCACATCCGGGCGTTGGTGCGCCCGATCAGCTGCCAGCCGCCCGGGGAACGGCGCGGGTACACGGCCGAATAGTTGCCGGCCAGCGCCACGGAACCTGCGGGCACGGCGGTGCGCGGCGAGCTGCGCCGGGGCACCTCCAGCTGCTGGTTCTCCCCCACCATGTATCCGAATCCGGGCGCAAAGCCGGCGAAGGCCACGGTCCAGATCTGGCCGGAGTGGGCGGCGATCACACCCTCCGTTCCGAGGCCGGTGAGCCGCCCGACCTCGGCGAGGTCCTCGCCGTCGTACACGGTGTCGATAACCACCAGTTCGCCGTCGAGCTGCACCGGTGCGGTGAGGTCGAGCTGCAGCAGCCGGGCGGCGATGCGCCGGGCCGAGGCCGGGGAATCGGCCCTGACCAGGACGGTCTCGGCCGCGGCCAGGACGTCCTGCTGGCCCGGCAACGGCTTCTCCAGCAGCAGCGCCTGCAGGGCAAGCACATCCTGCGTGCCGGAGAGCTCGGCCAGGACCGCGCGCGTTCCCACGGCCCGCACGGAGCGGACTCTGTGAACTGTTGCGTTCTCTACCTTCGGGGGTTCCCCTGCTGTCTCAATCACGAGTGCCTCACTCATTGTGCCGGTGCCGGTGGACAGATCCGCTGAATAGGATCCAAAGTGCTCAGGCGTGGGCATCCTGCAGGAGCCGCTCTTCTTCGTCGGTATGCGGGTTGCGCCCGATGGCCAGCCCGATCACCGTCACGATCGAGGCGACCGCGAGGTAGCCAGCGATCAGGAACCAGTTGCCGCTAGCGGCGAAGAGGGCGGTGAAGACCAACGGTGCGATGGCGCCGCCGACCACGCCGGCCAGGGTGTAAGCCAGCGAGCTGCCGGCGTAGCGCAGCCGGGCCGGGAACTGCTCGGTGATGTATGCGGCCTGCGGGCCGTACATGAAGGCGTGGAAGGCCAGCCCGATCACGATGCCGACGGTCAGCGTGACGACCGACTTGTCCTGGATCATGACGAAGAACAGCGGGATGTAAATGGCGGTTCCGACGGCGGCGATGCCGTATACGAGGCGGCGGTTGATGCGGTCCGTGAGGGCGCCCGCCGCGGGGATCAGGACCAGCTGGAAGGCGGAGCCGATCAGGATGGCGGTCAGTACGTTGCTGGTGCTCATGCCCAGTTGCTTGGTGGCGTAGACGGCCATGAAGACGGTAAGCAGGGAGTACAGCACGTCCGGGCTGATGCGGGACAGGGCAGCGGACACGAGGGCGCGCGGCTCCTTGGTGAAGACCTCCTTGATGGGGGCCTTGGGCTGTTCGCCGTGGGCCTGGATGGCCTTGAAGACGGGGGTTTCCTCAAGCTTCAGCCGGATCAGCAGGCCGAAGCCCACCAACAAGGCCGAGGCGAGGAAGGCCACACGCCAGCCCCAGGAGAGGAAGTCTTCGTTGCTGAGGGTCGCGGCGAGCACGGCCAGGACGCCGTTGGCCATCAGGTTGCCGGCGGGCGGGCCGATCTGCGCGGCGGAAGACCAGAAGCCGCGCCGCTTGGCGTCGCCGAATTCGCTCGAAAGCAGGACGGCACCGCCCCATTCGCCGCCGACGCCGATGCCCTGTGCCAGGCGCAGCAACACGAGGATGATGGGAGCGGCTATACCGATGGTGGCGTAGCCCGGGAGCACGCCAATCACCACCGTTGCGATGCCGATCAGCAGCAGGGTGGTCACGAGGACGTGCTTGCGGCCGATCTTGTCACCGAGCCGGCCGAAGATCACGCCGCCGATGGGACGGGCGAGGTAGCCTACCGCAAAGGTCGAGAAGGACAGCAGCAGCCCGACGTATTCGTCGTTGCCCGGGAAGAAGACCTTGGGGAACACCAAGGCCGAGGCCACGGAGTAGATCGCGAAGTCGTAGTACTCCAGCGAAGTGCCGGTGAGGCTCGCGACGTAGGCCTTGAGGGCGCCTGGCGGGATCCTCCTCTTGCCGGCGGCCGGGGTGGCCTGATGCGGTGCTGCAGTCATGGTTTTCCTCCAGGTGTGCGGGTGCTGCCTGTTGCTTGGGTGTGAGTGCGGGTGATCCCGGCGGAACCGGGGATGAAGCAGGTGTTGCTTCGGCTTAGACGAAGGCGGCGGTGGTGATGTCCGCGGCGTTGAGCGCTTCGCGGACAGCGGCGGCCATGGTGACGGCTCCCGGGGAGTCGCCGTGCACGCAGATGCTTTCGGCGCGGATTTTCAGGATGGAGCCGTCGATAGTGCGGACGGCGGAATCGGTGGCCATTCGGAGGACATGCTCAGTGACGAGAGCGGGGTCCTCCAGCACGGCTCCGGGGAGCGTACGGGATACCAGGGTGCCGTCCGGGCTGTAAGCGCGGTCGGCAAAGGCTTCGGTGACCGCGCGGAGGCCGGCGGCCTCGGCGAGGCGCAGCACTTCCGAGCCCGGCAGGCCCAGGATCGGCAGGTTAGGGTCAACGGACTTCACGGCGTCGACGACGGCCTGCGCCTGGGCGGTGTGCGAGACGATGGCGTTGTAGAGGCCGCCGTGCGGCTTCACGTACCTGACAGTGCCGCCCTCGACGGCGGCCAGCGCCTGCAGCGCACCGATCTGGTAGACGACGTCGTCCGCCAGTTCGATCGGGTCGATGTCCATAAAGCGGCGGCCGAACCCGGCGAGATCGCGGTAGCCGACGTGGGCGCCGATCACGACACCCGCAGCCACGGCCTCGCGGCAGGTCCGGCGGATGACGCTGGGATCCCCCGCGTGGAATCCGCAAGCCACGTTGGCGCTGGAGACCGAGCGGAACATCGCCGTGTCGTCGCCCAGGGTCCAGCGTCCGAAAGACTCGCCAACGTCGCTGTTCAGGTCGATGGTTGCCATTTGTGATCCTCGTCTCATGATAGCCCCCTACTAGGATGCATCAATTTCTCCGATTGTTCAACAATCCGACGATTTAAAGTAGGAACAATCGTGTAGATTCGGCACTATGACGACTTCCGAAGCAGCTGCCGGTCCCGCCCTGGCCGCGGCTGCGGCGCGGCTGCGGGTGGCCGTTCCTTCCGTGGCGGACCGGGTGGCAGCCGAACTGCGCCTGCAACTGGCGGAGGGCCTGCTCCTGCCGGGAGCCCGGCTCACGGAATCGACCATCGCCGAAGACCTGGGCGTTTCGCGCAACACGGTCCGCGAGGCGTTCGCCGAACTTGCGGCCGAGCGCCTGGTGGTCCGGCACCCGAACCGGGGTGTCTTTGTGGCCAGTCTGGAGGCGGGCGACATCCACGACGTCTACACGGTGCGCCGCGCTATTGAAGTCAGCGCGATCAGCGGCGGCGGCAGTCCGGAGCGGGTGGCCGCGGTCCGCGCGGCTGTGGAAGAGGGCAAAGCCGCGGCGGCCGCCAACGACGAGGAGGGCCTGGGCAACGCCAACCAGCATTTCCATGGCGCGATCGTTGCCCTGGCCGGAAGCCGGCGGCTGGACACGATCATGTCCCAGGTCCTGGCCGAGATGCGGCTGTTCTTCCACAAGGCCACCGTGGATGCGCATTTCTACCGGGGCTATCTGCCGGACAACGAGGAAATCTGCAGCGCCCTGGAGGCCGGGGACCTGGACCGCGCCGGGGAGCTGCTGCTGGCCTATTTGAACCGGTCAGAGGAGCGCCAGGCCGCCGTCCACGGCGAGTGAGCGCGCCGGACTTGGACGCTCGGCGACGCGCGTTCAGCCTGGCGACGCGCTAATTTCCTCGCGACGCCGGGATTCCCGTGTCGGGAGGAAATTTGCGCGTCGCAGGACATTCTGCGCGTCGAAAGATACCCGCGCAAAAACGAGCGACCCGGGTTGGCCTCCTGAAGGCCAACCCGGGTCGCAGCAGTCTGCGGTATCCCGCGCTAGTTTCCGGCCGGTACCGGGACCGGACGCTCCTCCGCCGGCCTCCCGGCGTCGGCATCCGCCGCGGGCGGGGTTTTCAGCTTGAGGCGCTGAATGATCGAGGCCCCGCCGCCCTTGCCGCTGCGGTTCTTGTTGAAGATGTCGAAGCCGACGGCGAGGAGCAGCACCAGGCCCTTGATGAGCTGCTGGTAGTCGGTGCCGAGGCCCAGGATCGACATGCCGTTGTTGAGGACACCCATGATGAGGCCACCGATCATGGCCCCTGCAACGGTTCCGATGCCGCCTGTGACTGCGGCGCCGCCGATGAACGCCGCCGCGATGGCGTCCAGTTCGAAGCCTGTGCCGCCGGCCGGCTGGGCGGAGTTGAGCCGGGCCGTGAACACGAGGCCGGCCAGTGCGGCAAGGACGCCCATGTTCACGAACAGCCGGAAGGTGACGGCCTTGGTCTTGATGCCGGACAGCTCAGCAGCGTGGAGATTGCCGCCGAGCGCGTAGGTGTGCCGGCCGAAGACGCTGTTGTTCATCAGGGCCGTGTAGACGATCACCAGGACCGCCAGCACGATCAGGACGATCGGGGTGCCCCGGTAGCTGGCGAGCAGGAAGGTGATGGTCAGCATGAGCAGGGCAATAAACGCGGTCTTGGTGGCGAACCAGGCCATCGGCTCGTTCTCGAGTTCGAACTTCTTGCGGATCCGGCGTTCCTTGACTGCCTGGATCACGAGCGCCAAGGTGGCGCCGACGCCAAGGATGACCGTCAGCCACTCCAGAACCGACGTGCCGCCGGAAATGTCAGGCAGGAAGCCGCCGCCCAGCGCCCGCAGTTCGCCCGGGAACGGCGTGATCTGCTGGTTCTTGAGAACGATCAGTGTCAGGCCGCGGAAAATCAGCATCCCGGCGAGGGTGACGATGAAGGCGGGAATGCCGACGTACGCGATCCAGTAGCCCTGCCAGGCACCCACCAGCGCACCGACCAGCAGGCAGGCCGGGATGGCGAGCCACCAGTCCCATCCCCAGTGCACGATCATGACACCGGCGCAGGCGCCGATGAAGCCGGCGACCGAACCCACGGACAGGTCGATGTGGCCGGCGATGATCACCATCACCATGCCGATGGCCAGGATCAGGATGTAGCTGTTCTGGACCACCAGGTTGGTGACGTTCTGCGGCTGCAGCAGGATCCCGTCCGTCAGGATCTGGAACAGCAGGACGATCAGGATCAGGGCGACAAAGATGCCGACCTGGCGGAGGCGGCTTGCCAGGAAGCCCAGGGATTCTCGGAGGGCGGACATGTTCGCTATTCCTTCTCTTTGGTCATGTAGTGCATGAGGGTTTCCTGCGATGCTTCGGCGATCGGGACCTCGCCGGTGATGTGCCCGGCGGACAGGGCGTAGATCCTGTCGCAGATGCCCAGCAGTTCGGGAAGTTCGGAGGAGATCACAATGACCGCCTTTCCTTCCGCGGCCAGCTTCGCGATGATCGTGTAGATCTCAAACTTCGCGCCGACGTCGATCCCCCGGGTGGGTTCGTCGAGGATCAGCACGTCCGGGTCGGAGAACATCCACTTGCTCAACACGACCTTCTGCTGGTTGCCGCCGGACAACTTGCCCGTGATGGCGGCAACCGACGGAGCCTTGATATTCATGCTCTTCCGGTAGTCGTTGGCCACCACGGTTTCCTGGTTCTTGTCCACCCAGCCGCCCTTGACCAGCTTGCGCAGCGCGGCCATGGAAACGTTGCGCTTGACGTCCTCGATGAGGTTCAGGCCGTAGAGCTTGCGGTCCTCGGTGGCGTAGGCGATGCCGTGCTTGATGGCCTCCGAGACGGTGGAAGTGTTGATTTCCGTGCCGTGCTTGAACACTTTGCCCGACGTTGCGGTGCCGTAGCTGCGCCCGAAGACGCTCATGGCCAGCTCCGTCCTGCCGGCACCCATTAGTCCGGCAAGCCCCACGACTTCCCCCTTGCGGACGTTGAGGCTGGCGTTGTTGACCACCATCCGGCTGTAGTCCTGCGGGTGCCGGACGGACCAGTCCTCGATCCGCAGGACTTCCTCGCCAATCCGTGGTTCCCGGTCCGGATACAGGCTTTCCAGGTCCCGGCCCACCATTGCGCGGATAATGCGTTCCTGGGTGATCTCGCCGTCGCCCAGGCGGAGGGTTTCGATCGTCTTGCCGTCGCGGATGACTGTGACGGCGTCCGCAACTTTGCGGATTTCGTTGAGCTTGTGGCTGATGATGATGCTGGTGACACCCTGGCCCTTCAGGTGCAGGATCAGGTCCAGCAGGTGGCTCGAGTCCTCGTCGTTGAGGGCCGCCGTCGGTTCGTCGAGAATAAGGAGTTTGACCTCCTTCGAGAGTGCCTTTGCGATTTCCACGAGCTGCTGCTTGCCCACGCTGATGTGCTGGACGGGGGTGACCGGGTTTTCACTCAGGCCCACCCGGGCCAGGAGTTTCGCGGCTTCCAGGTTGGTCTTGCGCCAGTCCACCCAGCCGCGCTTGGCCTGTTCGTTGCCGAGGTAGATGTTCTCGGCGATCGACAGGTAAGGGCTCAGGGCCAGCTCCTGGTGAATGATCACGATTCCGCGCTTCTCGCTGTCGCTGATGCTGGAGAAGTTGCAGGGTTCGTTTTCGAAGAGAATGTCGCCGTCGAAGGAGCTGTGCGGGTAGACGCCGGACAGCACCTTCATCAGGGTGGATTTGCCGGCGCCGTTTTCACCGCAGATGGCATGGACTTCGCCGCGGTTCACCTGCAGGGTGACGTCCTGGAGGGCCTTCACGCCCGGGAAGGTCTTGGTGATTCCTCGCATTTGAAGAATGGGTGTGTTCATCGCCAATTCTCACTGACTGGTAGTGCTTGGGACGTCCTGCGGCTGCAGGGGTCTACGGGAAGGGTGGCGGCCCGGACTCGACGCGGCCCGCCACCCTTCGAGGTGGCTACTTGACGTCGGCCGCGGTGTAGTAACCGGAGTCGATGAGTTCCTTCTCGTAGTTCTCATTCGTGATGATCACGGACTTGAGCAGGTACGCAGGGACTACCTTGACCTTGTTGTCATAGGTCTTGGTGTCGTTGACCTCGGGTTCCTGTCCCTTCAGGAGGGCGTCGACCATCTTCACGGCCTGGGCTCCGAGCTGGCGGGTGTCCTTGAAGATCGTGGAGTACTGCTCGCCGGCGGTGATGGACTTCACCGAACCCTTTTCGGCGTCCTGGCCGGTGACGATCGGCAGGCTTCCCTTGGCGTAGCCGCCGGTGCTGGTCAGGGCCGAGATGATGCCGATGGAGAGGCCGTCATACGGGGAGAGGACGCCGTCGAGCTTGGTGCCGGAGCTGTAGGCGGCCGTGAGGATGTCCTCCATGCGCTTCTGGGCCACGGGGGCCTGCCAGCGCAGGATGGCAGCCTGCTCAAACTTGGTCTGGCCGCTGGGCACCTTCAGGGTTCCGGCGTCCAGGTACGGCTTGAGGGTGTCCATGGCGCCGGTCCAGAAGAAGTTGGCGTTGTTGTCATCCGGGCTGCCGGCGAAGAGCTCCACATTGAACGGGCCCTTGCCTTCGACCTTGTTGCCGCTGGCGTCAACAAGGCCCAGGCCGGTCAGCAGCGAAGTGGCCTGCTGCACGCCCACCGTGTAGTTGTCGAAGGTGGTGTAGAAGTCGACGTTCGGAGTGCCGTTGATGAGCCGGTCGTAGGCGATGACCTTGACGTTCTGTTCTTTCGCCTTGGCGAGGACGTCGGTCAGCGTGGTGCCGTCGATGGCCGCGACGATCAGGGCTTTGGCGCCCTTGGTGAGCATGTTCTCGATCTGGGACACCTGCGTGGGGATGTCGTCATTGGCGTACTGCAGGTCAGCCTTGTACCCGAGCTTCGTCAAGGAGTCCGAGACGTTCTTGCCGTCGGCGATCCACCGTTCCGAAGTCTGCGTCGGCATCGAGATCCCGACGAGGGAACCGGCAGCATCGGCACTGGCGGCCGGGGCAGCCGTGCCGGGCCGGCTGCCGCACCCTGTGGCCCCTACGGTCACAGCGAGGGCAACCGCAACGGCGCCCAGGAGTTTCCTGATCTTCACAATTTTCTCCTTCCGCGGACCCATAGTCCGCGAAGTTGCTCCTGATCGCAGTCCTGCACGTCATTGTGCCCCTGCGGGGCTTTAACATCGGGAGGATTGCGGAGGTCTGAATAGAACGGGGATTCAGCCGGTAAGGGAACCGCGGCCGATTGTTATCGCTAACAATATGATCAAAGATAGCTTCTCGAAACATGTGAGTCAACGCACATCCGACGTTTTACCTCCTTCGACTGACGGCGTGAGATCTGGCCGTCAGTCGGCAAAGATGCGCCAGGTCGCGTCGTGTGAGGCTCCGGGTTCGAGCCGCACGAGGTCCGTGCCGGTGTTGAAGGCGTCCGGCGGGCAGGTCATGGGTTCCACGGCGAGCCCCAGCCGGTCGGGTATCGGTGGCTGCTTGTCGGCGGTGTGGACCTGCAGCCAGGCGCAGCTGCGATCCCAGGCCAGGCCGACGCCGGCCCCGCCCGGGTCCCGGAGCACAACGTGTGCCTGCCCACCGCCGTCGAACACAATGTCGGTGAAAGCGTGGTCGATCTGGGTCGCACCGATGACGCGGGCGGTGCGGAAGTCGTACTCGTGACCGTCAACGGGCCGGGTGGTGACCGGCAGCAACCGGTCGGGCGTCACCTCAAGGAACGTCCGCGCCGGGACCTCGAGGGTCCATTCGTCCAGCGGAGCCGGTCCTGCCAGCAGGTAGGAGTGCGGACAGACCCCGTAGGGCGCCGCGCGCTCCCCCACATTGGAAGCCGTGATTCTCGTGTGCAGGCCGCCGCCGTCAAGCCGGTAGCGCGCTGTGATCGACAGCGCGAAGGGGTAGCCGGGCACCGGCTCGATGGCGCAGGAGAGCTCCACGGCGGATTCCGTCCGGAACTCCATCTTCCAGTCAAGCTCCGGGGTAAAGCCGTGCAGGGCGCACTGCCGGCCGGGCTCATTGACGGGCACCAGGTAGTCCACGCCGTCGAAGGTGTACCTGCCGTCAGGAATCCGGTTCGGCCACGGCGCAACGACGACGCCGCGGAAGTCCGGGTTGGGCCCGCCCGCCGGGAACGGGACGATCAGGTCCCGTTCCCTGTGCCGCAGTTCCCGCACCGCCGCACCGCGGGCGGTGATGAGCGCGGAGTATTCCCCGTGCCGGAGCCCGAATTCGTCCCCGGTCACAGACCGCCGGCCAGTTTGTAGTAGGCGGCGTTCCAGGCCAGTTCCTTCTTGAATCCCCGGATGGTTGTGCCGTCGTCGATGGTCAGCAGTTCGGTTTGGGCGATCTCGGCGAAGTCCTCGAAGACGTCCATGCCGACGGCGGTGGAGAGGACGGTGTGGTGGGCGGCCCCGGCGGTCAGCCAGGCGGCCGCGGAGGTGGCGAAGTCCGGCTTGGGCGACCAGAGGGCGCGGGCCACCGGCAGGTTGGGCAGCGGCTCCTCGAGGTCCACGACGTCGACGGCGTTGGCCACGAGGCGGAAGCGGTCGCGCATATCGGACAGCGCCACCACGACGCCGGGGCCGGCGTCGGTGTCGAAGACCATGCGGACCGGGTCTTCCTTGCCGCCGATGCCGAGCGGGTGGATTTCCACGCGGGGCGTGGTGGCGGTCAGGGACGGGCAGACCTCGAGCATGTGGGCGCCCAGGATTTTCTCCTGGCCCGGGACCAGATGGTAGGTGTAGTCCTCCATGAGCGAGGCGCCGCCGGGGAGCCCGGCGCCCATGACCTTGGCGGCGCGGACCAGGATGGCGGTTTTCCAGTCGCCCTCGGCGCCGAAGCCGTAGCCGTCGGCCATGAGCCGCTGCACGGCCATGCCCGGCAGCTGGCGGAGTGCGCCGAGGTCTTCGAAAGAGGTGGTGAAGGCCGCGGAGCCGTTGGCCTCGAGGAAGCTGCGCAGGCCCAGTTCGATCCGGGCGCTGTAGCGCAGCGACTCGTGCCGGGCTCCGCCGGCCCGAAGTTCGGGGGCCACGTCGTAGAGCCGCTCGTATTCGGCGACGAGGGTGTCGACGTCGGATTCTTCCGCGCCGTGCACGGCGTCGGCGAGTTCGTTGACGGACCAGGTGTTGACCGAGACGCCGAAGCGCAGCTCGGCCTCGGTCTTGTCCCCTTCGGTGACGGCAACATTGCGCATGTTGTCGCCGAAGCGGGTCAGTTTGAGGGTCCGGACGGCGGCCCAGCCCGCCGAGGCGCGCTGCCAGGATCCGACCTGGCGGGAGACCTCGGGGTTGGACACGTGCCCCACCACGGTCTTGCGGGGAATGCCGAGGCGGGACTGGATGTAGCCGAACTCGCGGTCGCCGTGCGCGGCCTGGTTCAGGTTCATGAAGTCGAAGTCGATGTCCGCCCAGGGCAGTTCGGCGTTGGCCTGGGTGTGCAGGTGCAGCAGCGGTTTGCGGAGCAGGTCCAGGCCCTGGATCCACATCTTGGCCGGGCTGAAGGTGTGCATCCAGGCGGTCACGCCGATCACGGCGTCGTCGGAATTCGCTTCCAGGGCGGTGCGGCGGATGGCATCCGAGTCGGTGAGCACGGGCTTCCAGACGATTTTCACCGGGACATCGGCGGCGGCGTTCAGCGCGTCGGCGATCTCCTGCGACTGGGCGGCGACCTGCTTGAGGACGTCCTCGCCGTAGAGGTGCTGGCTGCCGGTGAGGAACCAGACCTCGTACTGCTCAAGGGACGTGTTGTTGGCGTTGGACATGTTTTCTCCTGACGAAGGCGAAGGGCGACCGCGGTTTCGCGGCCTGGCGGCTTGGGTTTTGGGCCTGGCGGCCTGGTTTATTGGGCCTAGCGGCCGTAGACGTTCTGGTAGCGGGCGTAGAGCGAGTCGATCTGGGCCGGATCGATCGGCAGGGGCTCGCCGAGCTGGCGGGACACGTGGACCGTCTTGGCCACCTCCTCGCACATCACTGCGGCTTTCACGGCGGAGCGGGCATCCTTGCCCACCGTGAAGGGCCCGTGGTTCTGCATCAGCACGGCGGGAGAGGTGGACTGGACCAGAGTGTCCACGATGCCCTGCCCGATCGAGTCGTCCCCGATCAGCGCGAACGGGCCCACCGGGATCGTCCCGCCGAACTCATCCCCCATCATGGTCAGCACGCAGGGGATCGGCTCTCCCCGGGCAGCCCAGGCCGTGGCGTAGGTCGAATGGGTGTGCACCACTCCCCCGACCTCGGGCATATGCCGGTAAACGTAGGCGTGTGCCGCGGTGTCCGAGGACGGCGACAGGGCCGGGTTGCGCCATTCGACGGTCCCGCCGGCGGCGCCGTCTCCGGCGGGAACTGAGCTGACCGGGGTGCCGTGCAGGTCGGTAACCACCATGAGCTCAGGCGTCAGCTCGTCGTAGGAGACGCCCGAAGGCTTGATGACCATGAGCTCGTAACCGGGGATGCGGGCCGAGACATTGCCGGCCGTCCACACCACCAGCCCGTAGCGGGTCAGCTCCGAGTGCAGTGTGCAGACTTCCTGCCGGATGCGGGCAATGGTCTCCAGCAGCGCGCTCATGCCGGCACTCCTTCGGTGAGGAGGGTCTTGGTGACGAGGGGCCGGACAGCATTGCGCTGGATCGCCTTGAGCCGGTGCATGACCTCGTTCGCTCCCCTGCCAAAGTAGTCGTGCAGGGTCCGGTACTCCCGGAAGAGTTCCTCGTAGGCCGCGACGTTCTCCGGGATCGGCGTGTAGACGGCGCCCGGCGCCGAGCCCATCGCGGCCGCAGCCACCCTGATGTTCGGGTACTTTCCGGCAGCGACGGCGGCGTGGATGGCCGAACCCAGGGCCGGCCCCTGCGCCGATCCGATGGTGGAGAGCTGCAGACCTGTGACATCGGCATAGATCTGCATGAGCAGCTCGTTCTTCAAGAGCCCGCCGGCGACGATGAACTCCTTCACCGGCACCCCTGAGTCACGGAAGGCGTCCACGATGGTCCGGGTGCCGAAAGCCGTGGCCTCCAGAAGCGCCCGGTAAACGTCCTCCGGGCGGGTGGCCAGCGTCTGGCCGACAACCAGGGCGGAGAGTTCGTGGTCCACCAGCACGGAACGGTTTCCCGAGTGCCAGTCGAGCGCGATCAGGCCGTGCTGCCCGATCGCCTGGCCGGACGCGAGTTCGGTGAGATATTCGTGGATACCCAGTCCGGCAGCTTTGGCGCCCTGGTGGTATTCCGGCGGAACGCCGTTCCTGGTGAACCAGCCGAAGATGTCCCCCACCCCGCTCTGCCCGGCCTCGTAGCCCCAGAGGCCGTCCACGATCCCGCCGTCGACGACGCCGCACATGCCGGGCACTTCCCGCAGTTCATCGCCGTTCAGAACGTGGCAGGTGGAGGTTCCCATGATGGCCACCAGCTGGCCCGGCTCCACCGCTTTGGCGGCCGGGGCGGTGACGTGCGCGTCCACATTGCCCACCGCGACGGCGATCCCCTCGGGCAGTCCGGTCCAGGCGGCGGCTTCGGCGGTCAGGCGGCCCGCCGCGTCGCCAAGGCGGCCGATGGTGTGCTGGAGTTTAGCGCTAACAAAATCCTTGAATTCCGGGTTCAGGGCGGCCAGGAACTCTTCGGACGGGTAGCGCCCGTCCTGGTAGATCCCCTTGTACCCGGCCGTGCAGGCGTTGCGGACGTAGTCGCCGCAGAGCTGCCAGACGATCCAGTCCGCGGCTTCCACCCAGCGGTCCATCGCGGCGTAGCTCTCCGGGTCTTCCTCGAGCAGCTGCAGTCCTTTGGCGAATTCCCATTCGGAGGAGATCAGCCCGCCGTAGCGCGGCAGCCAGCTTTCGCCCCGTTCGGCGGCGAGGGCGTTGATGCGGTCCGCCTGCGGCTGCGCGGCGTGGTGCCGCCAGAGCTTCACATAGGAGTGCGGCCTGTCCGCAAAGCCCGGCAGTTCACTGAGCGGGGTGCCGTCGGCCTTGACCGGAACCATGGTGCAGGCCGTGAAGTCCGTCGCGATCCCCACGACGGCGGCCGGATCGATGCCGGCGTCGGCGATCGCCGCTGGCACAGCGTGTCGCAGGACCTCCCGGTAGTCATCGGGCACCTGGAGTGCCCATTCGCCCGGAAGCCGGATGCCGGCGACGCCCGCTGTGTCCTCCGGAAGCTCGCCGGTGACCACGGCATGCGGGTAGTCGAAAACTCCGCTGCCCAGTTCCTTGCCGTCCCGGACCCGGACGACGACGGCCCGCCCGGAAAGCGTGCCGTAGTCCACGCCAATGACAAATTTTTCGGTTCCGTCCACTGAGACGTCCATCAAATCCTCCAATAGGTTCCGCAACGTTGCGACCTCCCTTATTGTTAGCGCTAACAAAGATACTGTCAAGAAGTGCTGGCAGGCATAGCCGGAAACGGAGGGCTTCGGCCCTTAGGAGGGCAGGGGCCGCGGCGCGGTGCTGGCGCGCACCACGAGCTCAGGTTTGACCACCAGGGCGCCGCTGGTGGCATCGTCCTCGATCTGGGCGCGTATCAGGTCCATGCAGCGCTTTCCGAGTTCCTCGAAGTCCTGCCGCACGGTAGTCAGCGGCGGCATGAAGTAGGCGGATTCGGGCTGGTCGTCGAAGCCGACCAGGGAGACGTCTTCCGGCACGCGGATGCCCTTTTCGCCGAACGCCCGCAGCAGTCCGAGCGCCATCTGGTCGTTGCTGACAAACACCGCGGTGGCGCTGCGCTGCTCTGCCAGCTGCTGCCCGATCCGGTACCCGCTGCCCGCACTCCAGTCCCCCTCGACCAGAAGTTCGTCGGAGAGGCCGGCTTCCGCCAGCTCCTCGCGCCACCCGTCAACCCGGGCTTTGCCGTCCACCCAGTCCAGCGGTCCGGAGACATGCCCGATCTGCTGGTGGCCCAGGCTGATCAGATGGGCGACGGCCAGCCGCGCCCCCAGCTTCTGGTCGACCATTGCGCCGCTCAGCCGCCCTTCCCCGGTTCCGCCGACGACAATCACCGGAAGATCCAGGTTCAGGTCCTCGAGCACCTGAAGTGTCCCGTCGTGCGGCACGATCACGATCATTCCGTCCGCGCCCTGGTCCGTCAGATGGCGCACAGCATCGGAAATGGCCTTCGCCCCGGCCCCCTTGATCGCGGCAATGCTCACGAAATACCCTGCTTCCCGGGCGGCTTGCTGGACCCCTAGCAGGGTATTCGCAGGGCCGTACTGCCCGAGCTCGGAGGCGAGGACGCCGATGGTCTGGGTGCGCCGGGTCACCAGACTCCGAGCGGCCGTGTTGCGCCGGTAGCCGAGTTCGGCGATCGCTGCCTCGACCCGCGACCTTGTTGCCGTGCTGACGTTCGGGTGGTTGTTGATCACCCGCGACACAGTCTGATGGGAAACCTTGGCCAGCGCTGCGACGTCTTCGAGCCGCGGCTGCCGCCGGTCGTTGCTGTTCCCCATGCGAGGCCCCTTCCGCTCCGATGCGTCCACCGGCTTGAAATCAAACTATAGGAGGGCATTGGACGCCCGCTGGTGGCCCGCCCCCGGATCCTGTTAGCGCTAACGATAGACCATTTGGCCCCTGCCGGCCGCAGGGAAGGACGCCGGGAACAAGTATCG
>NZ_CAKKMF010000025.1 GCF_918697925.1 Arthrobacter sp. Bi26 | reverse complement strand
GCCCCTGCCCCTGCCCCTGCTGAGGGACCATAGGCTGCTCCGCCGCTCCGGAACACAATTGGCAGGTAGTGCGGCGACCGCCTGAGTCCCAGCGCCGCGGCGCGGGCCTGCGCCTCGTCCTCGCCCAGCCCGCGGGGCTGACGGAGGGCGTTGAGAAGCCCCGCCTGCGCCTGGTGGCTCAGCTCCCGCCGGTCCCGTTCGGCGAGCCGGTTGATCGCCAGGGTCTGGGCCGCGCGTTCCAGCACCATGGCCGCCGCGTCGTCGTCGTCGAGGGGGACCGGCACCACCAGCCGCCCCCAGACGTTCCCGCGCACGCCAACCGGCGTCTGCAGCCAGGCCTCGGGCCCGGTGCGGCCCGTCCCGGGCGGCGCCGGCGTGGTCCTGGACCGCCGCTCCCAGTCCTCCAGCAGTTCGATGGTCCGCAGCTGCCCGGCCGAGTACGCGAGGACGAGGTGCGAGAGGTCCTCCAGGACCACCGGGGCGCCGATCATGGCGGCTGCCTGGTCCACCACCTGCCCAGTCCCTGCGCTTTCCAGGCTCAGCACCGTGAAGGCCTCGTGGACGTCGCGGGCGCGTTCCACCCGCTCCAGCTGTTCGGCGACGATGATCCGGTGCACGATTTCGGTGACCTGCACGAACCGCACGCGGCGCTCCACCACGATCACGGGCATGGCCGTGGCCAGCGCGGCCGCGCGCAGCGCATCCAAACTGGGCTTCCTGTCGCCGACGAGTTCAACAATCAGGCCGGACGCCGCCGCCTGCTCCAGGGACCTGATGAACGACGCCGTAAGCCCGGGTTCCTTTTCCAGCTCCAGTCCGGTGGTAAGCACCAGCTCCCCGCCAGACAGCAGCCCGGAAATGTCGAGCAATTCGCTCACGTGGACCCAGCGCACGGGGTTGTCGAGGGCCCCGGCGCCGCCGAGCAGGAGCGGCGCGGCCTCGCGGAGAACGGGAAGGTCAAGGATCGAGCCGACGGTGGGCAACATTTACACAGTGTAAACCAAGCTGTGATTCTCCTTACACACTGGCACTTATGGTGCCGTCTCCCGGTAGGGACACTGGACTCAACGCACCCCGAATACCGCATGAGGAGAAACCTTGAACATCATCGAGCACTGGATCAACGGCAGCTACGTTCCCGCCGGCGCGCGCACGGCCCCGGTGACCAACCCGGCCACGGGCAAGGTCACCGGCCAGGTTTCGCTCGCGAGCCGGGACGAGAGCCACGCCGCCATTGCCGCGGCCAAGGCCGCATTCCCCGCATGGCGCGACACCTCGATTGCCCGCCGCACCCAGATCCTCTTCGCCTTTCGCGAACTGCTCAACTCCCGCAAAGGCGAACTCGCCGCCATCATCACCTCCGAGCACGGAAAAGTCCTGGACGATGCCCTCGGGGAAGTCACCCGGGGCCAGGAAGTCGTCGAGTTCGCCTGCGGCATCCCCCATCTGCTCAAAGGCAGCTACACCGAGAACGCGTCCACCAACGTGGACGTCCACTCCATCCGCCAGGCCCTGGGTCCGGTCGCAGTCATCAGCCCGTTCAACTTCCCGGCCATGGTGCCGATGTGGTTCTTCCCGCTTGCCATCGCCGCCGGCAACACGGTCGTCGTCAAGCCCAGCGAAAAGGACCCCACGGCGGTGAACTGGATGGCCGAACTCTGGAAAGAAGCCGGCCTGCCGGACGGCGTGTTCAACGTCCTGCACGGCGACAAGGTGGCCGTCGACGCCTTGCTCAACCACCCGGACATCAAAGCCGTCTCCTTCGTCGGCTCCACCCCGATCGCCAAGTACGTCTATCAGACCGCGACGGCCAACGGAAAGCGCGTCCAGGCCCTTGGCGGAGCCAAGAACCACATGATCGTGCTGCCCGACGCCGATCTGGACCTGGCCGCCGACGCCGCCATCAATGCCGGATTCGGATCGGCGGGCGAACGTTGCATGGCCATCTCTGCCCTGCTCGCGGTGGGCGAAATCGCCGATGAACTGGTGGACAAGATTGCCCAGCGTGCGGCTTCCCTGCGCACCGGCGACGGGCTGCGCGGCTGCGACATGGGCCCGCTGGTGACGGCCCAGCACCGGGACAAGGTTGCCGGCTACATTGATGCCGGCGAAGCTGCCGGTGCCCAACTCGTCGTCGACGGCCGCAACATCGCCGCCGACGCGGAAGGTGACGGCTTCTTCGTCGGACCCACGCTTTTCGACAAGGTGACTCCGGACATGTCCATCTATCAGGACGAGATCTTTGGACCGGTCCTGTCCGTGCTCCGCGTTGACAGCTACGACGAGGCGCTCGAGATGATCAACGGCAACCCATACGGCAACGGCACCGCCATCTTCACCAACGACGGCGGCGCGGCGCGGCGCTTCGAGAACGAAGTGGAGGTGGGCATGGTGGGCATCAACGTCCCCGTTCCGGTCCCCATGGCCTACTACTCCTTCGGCGGCTGGAAGAACTCGCTGTTCGGGGATACCCACGCCCACGGCACCGAGGGCGTCGGTTTCTTCACCCGCGGCAAGGCCGTCACCTCCCGCTGGCTGGATCCAAGCCACGGCGGCATCAACCTCGGCTTCCCGCAGAACGCCTAAGCCACCCGTATCCGAAAGGCAGCTGTCATGACCTCGACCCTTGAAAACGAAACCCTCCCGCAGCAGGAGGCCGCCGAGGGCGCCCGCCGCGCCTACGAACTGGACCGCAAGCACGTCTTCCACTCCTGGTCCGCCCAGGACCTCATCGACCCCATGGTCATCTCCGCGGCCGAGGGCTCCCACGTCTGGGACGGCGACGGCAACAAGTACCTGGACTTCTCCTCGCAGCTGGTCAACACCAATATCGGCCACCAGCACCCCGCCGTCGTATCCGCCATCGCAGCACAGGCCACCAAGCTGTGCACGATTGCCCCGAGTTACGTCAACGACGCGCGCTCCGAAGCTGCACGCCTGATTGCCGGGCGCACGCCCGGCGGACTGGACAAGATCTTCTTCACCAACGGCGGGGCGGACGCCAACGAGCACGCCATCCGCATGGCCCGTCTGCACACGGGCCGCCACAAGGTGCTCTCCGCCTACCGTTCGTACCACGGCGGCACCCAGCTGGCCATCAACGTCACCGGCGACCCCCGGCGCTGGCCCAGCGACACCGCCAGCACCGGCACCGTCCACTTCTTCCCGCCGTACCTGTACCGCACCGCCTTCCACTCCACCACCGAGGAGGAGGAAAGCCAGCGCGCCCTCGAACACCTGGAACAGCTGATCAGCTTCGAAGGCCCCTCCACCATCGCCGCCCTCATCCTGGAAAGCATCCCGGGCACGGCCGGGATCTACGTGCCGCCCCCGGGATACTTGCAGGGCGTCCGCGAGCTCTGCACCCGGCACGGCATCATCTTCATCGCCGACGAAGTCATGTCCGGCTTCGGCCGCACCGGAACCTGGTTCGCCGTCGAGCACTTCGACGTCGTTCCGGACCTGCTGACCTTCGCCAAGGGCGTGAATTCCGGCTATGTTCCGATGGGCGGGGTGGCAATCAGCCCGGAGATCGCAGCCACGTTCGGCAAGCGTGTCTACCCCGGCGGCCTGACCTATTCGGGCCACCCGCTCGCGGCGGCTGCCGCCGTGGCGACCATCAACGCGATGGAGAACGAACAGATCGTCCAGCACGCGGCAGCCCTCGGCGAGACGGTGATCGGACCGGCCCTCCGTGGATTCACCGAGCGCCACCGCTCCGTTGGTGAAGTCCGCGGCAAGGGCGTCTTCTGGGCGATCGAACTCGTCAAGGACCGGAAGACCCGCGAGCCCATGGCCCCGTACGGCGGCTCAAGCCCGGAAATGAACCAGCTGGTGGCGGCCTGCAAGTCCCGCGGGCTGCTCCCGTTCGCGAACTTCAACCGAATCCATGTTGTCCCGCCGTGCAACACCAGCGTGGAAGACACCCAAAAGGGCTTGGCCGTACTGGACGCCGTGTTGGACATTGCGGACGGCTTCGCCGCCTGAGGCGCTCCCGCACTATTGACACCCGAACGACGGATGCTCCCCCGCATAACAACGCGGGGGAGCATCCGCCATTTCGGCGCAGAATCTCCGGCGACTCGGACTTTTCCGGTCCGGCGTCTCAGCTGGCCCGGGTGAGGAACTCCTTGAGCAGCGGTCCGGACGTGGTGGCTCCAAGGCCGCCGTCCTCCACGAAGACGGCGACGGCGAGGTCACCGTGCGCCGCCACGATCCAGGCGTGGGTCTTGGGCGGGGTGTCGTTGCCGAACTCAGCCGTTCCGGTCTTCGCGCCGACGGGCTCGCCCGGGACGGCGGCCAGGAACCCGGCATGCCCGCTGGTCACGACGGCACGCATCATGTCAGCCAACGCCGCGGCTTCCGCTGCCGTTACCGGCGTTTCGGCCGCCGTAGCCGGTGCCGCGGCCGACGCCGACGCCGACGCGTCACCGGAGGGCGGGGCGGCAGGCGCCGTGCCTGTTCCGGTGCCGGCAGTGGGCGTGCTCTCGGCGCCCGGTGAAGTGACGCCCTCATTCGGATTCAAGACCAGCTGGGCGGCCACCGGGGCTCCCTTGGCTACCGAGCCGGCCATGATGGCGGCGGCCAGCGGGGACAGGAGCACTTTGCCTTGGCCGATCATGGAGGCGGCGTGTTCGGTTCCTGCGGCTTCCCCGGGGACGGAGCCGAGGAACGCTGCGGCGCCGAGCGCGGGCGCTTCGACTGCCACGCCCAGCGAGGTCGCGGCAGATTCGAGTTGCGCCTGGCTGACGGTGTCGCGGGCGTTGATGAAGGCGGTGTTGCAGGAGTGCGCAAAGGCGTCGCGCAGCGTCACGGAGCCCAGGGAGGACTCGGGGTATCCCTCGGCGTTCTTGAAGGTGCGGCCGTCCACCGTGAGGGTCGCCGGGCAGTCCACCTTGGAATCGGGGGTCATCCCGTTGCGGAACATGGCCAGGGAATCGACCATCTTGAAGATCGATCCGGGGGCATACTGTCCCAGCATTGCGGTGTCGTAGCCGTTGCTGCCCGGCCCGGACGCGGCGGCCAGGACGGCGCCGCTGGAGGGCCGGAGCGCCACGATGGCCGACGCAGGGCCGACCTTGCCGAGCACGTCTTCCGCGAGTTGCTGCAGCTTCGGGTCCAGGGTGGTTTTCAGCGGGGTTCCGGGTTTGATGCCGGTCTCGAACAGCACCCGCCTCGGGTCGGGAGACGCCGCCTGGATTTCCGCGGTGGTGAGTCCGGCTTTCTGTGCCCGGATCACGATCCCGTCGGTTCCGCGCAGCTGCGCGTCGTACTGCTGCTGCAGGCCCCCGGCGCCGGTGGTGTCCCCGGGCTTGAGCGCGCCGCCGGACTTCTCGATTTGCTCCGCGTTCGCCTCGGAGACTGTACCCAGAAGTGCCCGCGCAAACGTGCGGGTGGGTGCCAGCGGCAGGCTGTCCGGGACGGCGCGGCCGCCGGGGATGGCGGAGATCTGCTCGTCGGTGATGGTCCGGGAACCGTCCTCGCGGAAGGTGATGGCCGGGACGAAGGCGTCCGGACCGGCCGCCGCGACCTGCTGGGCGTAGGCTGCCGGGTCCACGCCGACCAGTTGGGCAAGCTTGGTGGCGGAGTCGGAGGGGTCCGCGCCGCCGAGCGCTGGCTTGTCGATGCCAACGTTGACAACGGGCCGGTACGTGACCAGCGGGGCCCCGCCGGCGCCCAGGATGGAGGCCCTCTGCGGCGTCTGGGTGGCCCGGGTGATGATCTCCCCGTCAGCGAGGTCGGGAACCAGCATGGCCGGCTTCCACACCGTGAGCCACTTGTCCCCGGATTTCTTCAGCTGTGCGGAAACGGTGTATTTCCATTCCTCCGCGCCGACTTTCCAGGTGTAGTTCAGCGGAAACGTGGCCGTGTCCGACTCGAAGGTCAGCTGGCCGGCCTGCACGGCTGGTTTGTCCGGGTCCAGTCCCTGGAAAATTTCCTTGAGCTGGTCGTTGGCGGCGCCCGACTCCTTCCCCTCGAAGGCGACGGATCCGACGTCGAGCGCGGACACCGCGCTGGCGAGCTGCTGGGCGGCGCCTTCCGCGCCGTCCCGGCCGTCTCCGCAGGCGACCAGCGAGGCGCCAAGAACCAGACCCACAAGGGCCAGTGCAAGTTTTGATGAGTTCCCCATTGCGACATTATGCCCCGGACCACTGACAACCCCCGTGTCACAAAGCGGCGGCACGTGACACAGGCACGGACTTCCCGTGCCCGGAACGCCTAGGGCCGCCGGATGATCCTGCGCTGTGCGGCAACGGCGATCGCGGCAGTGCGGTTGTCCACGCCGAGCTTGCCGTAGATATGCACCAGATGGGTCTTGACCGTGGCCTCGGAAATGAACAGCTGCTTGGCGATCGCCCGGTTTCCCATCCCGGTGGCCAGCAGTTCGAGCAACTGGATCTCGCGGACGGACAGGGCCGGCTCCGGGTTCCTGATCCGGCCCATCAGCCTGGCCGCGACCTCGGGTGCCAGCGCCGTACCGCCGGCCGCGGCGGAGAGCACCGCCTGGCGGATCTGCTCCGGCGGGGCATCCTTGAGCATGTAGCCGCTGGCGCCGGCCTCGACGGCAGCGAGGATGTCGGCGTCGGAGTCAAAGGTGGTGAGGATGAGCACCGGAGGCGCCGGCTGCCCGGCCTCTCCCGCTTTGATCCGGCCGGTCGCGGTGACGCCGTCCATTCCCGCGCCCATCTGCAGGTCCATGAGCACCACGTCCGCAGGCTCGCCCAGGGTATGGAGCTTGGCCAGTCCGGCCAGGGCGGCGCCGCCGTCGGCCGCCTCGGCCACCACTGTGATGCCCTGCAGATCACCCAGCATCGCCCGCAGCCCGGCCCGGACCACCGGGTGGTCGTCCACCAGGAACACCCGGATGTTGTTCATTGCCGGTCCCCGCTGGCTTGCGCCGGCACGGCATTGGAACCGGGCGCGGTGCCGGGCTCGTCGCCCAGTGGCAGCCGGATGGCCACCACGGTCCCCTCACCCGGGGCAGACTCGATGTCCAGCTGGCCGTGGAGGGCGGCCACACGTTCCCGCAGCGACGTCAGCCCATAACCGGAACCGTCCGGACGGGCCGGCAAGGCGGCGGGGTCGAACCCGGTGCCGTCGTCGTAGATGTCCATGGCCACTTCCGGGCCCAAGAAGGAAAGGGTGACGACGGCGGTGCTCGCCTGCGCGTGAATCCGGACGTTGGCCAGGCTCGCCTGTGCGGCCCGGAGCAGGGCGGTCTGGTGGGCCGCGGGGAGTTCCACGGGCACGCCTTCGACGTCGAGGCGGCAGCGCAGCCCGGTACCGCGCGCGGCGGTCTCCGCTTCGGTCTTTTCACACAGCCGGAGGAGGCCGGCCACGAGGGAGCCGTCCTCGAGGTCGGGGGACTGGAGCGCCCGGACGAAGTTGCGGGCCTCTGCAAGATTCGCGGCGGCCGTGTCCCGGACGATGCGGAGCCTTTCCCGTGCCACGGCGGGTTCGCCGTCGTCCAGGGCTTTCTCGGCCGCGCGCCCCATCAGCACAATGCTGGACAGGCCCTGGGCGAGGGTGTCATGGATTTCGCGGGCCAGCCGGGTGCGCTCGGCCAGGGTGCCGGCATTGTGCTGGGTTCGGGCGAGTTCGGCACGGGTGCGGCGGAGCTCTTCGGCCGCCAGCCGCTGGTTTTCCGCCTCCAGGAACAGCGCCCGGTAGGCCAGCCCTGTGACCACAGCGAAGGCTGCGCCGAACGCGGGCCCGAGCACCATGGGCAGCTCCGGCGGTGCGATACCGCCGTTGTGGAACCAGAGCGCCCCAATGACAAAAAGGGTGCTGAGTGCGATCGCGGGCAGCGCCAGCCGGCGCCGGAGCACGTGCAACTCCAGGAAGAACAGCGGGAAGGCCAGCCAGACGAAGTCGGCGCTGGTCCAGATCAGCAGCAGCCACAGGACGCTGACGCCGCCCAGCCACCAGGCCGAGTAGGGCCGCGGATCGAACCGGGTCCTGTGGGCTGCATGCCTTTTCTCCAGAACGGTGCCAGCGAGGTAGAAGGCGGCGAGCAGCAGGGCCAGCAGCAGGGTGACCCAGCCCTGACCCGTGATTCCGCCGGCCACGAGCCGGACCAGCGCCACCAGGAGAAGTACCGCGAAGCCGACGTGAAGGCTCACGCGAAGGACGCGCAGAATGACGGCCGCCCCGGTGGGCTCCGTGCCCGCGTGCCCCGTGGCCCCGTGGGGTGTGCCGGCGTGTCGTGTGCCCTCGTGTCCAATGCCCTCGTGGACCGTGTTGCCGGCGTTGCCCTCCATGCTTCCAGCGTAGTGCCGGCGGGGCAGGGGCAACTGCGGAAATCGGCCCGCCACCGGCGGAATCAACCTTTTGGTTGATCGCAGGGCAGTCCTTGCGGTGCCCGCGATCCAACCGGGCGGCCGATGCCCCTGGGACTGGCGGAGGGAAGGCTGGAAGCAACGCCACAAACGTCACGAAAAAGGACAACCATGTATCTCGCCATCCGCGATATCCGCTTTGCCAAGGGCCGGTTCGCCCTGATGGGCGCGGTCGTCGCGCTCATCACCCTCCTGCTCGTCATGCTTTCCGGGCTGACGGCCGGACTCGGCAACCAGTCGACGTCGGCCCTTGCTGCCCTCCCGGCCGACCAACTGGTCTTCGGCGCCCCGGCAGGGAGCACGCCCAAGGCCTCGTTCACGGAATCCGAAGTCTCGCGCGCCCAACAGTCGCAGTGGTCGGCACGCGACGGCGTCGCCCGGGCCGATGCCTTAGGGATCAGCCAGAGCCGCTTCCAGGCCCTCGGCGACGGAGGCGTCCCGGCACGCACGGCAAGCGTTGCGGTCTTCGGCACCGAGACCGGCACGCCACTGGCCCCCGCCCCGCTGACAGAGGGAACCATCGCTGTCGGAGCGGGACTGGCGAAGGACCTGGAGCTCAGCACCGGCAGCCGCGTCTCGGTGGGCGGCACCGGCCTCGTTGTGACGGCCGTGGTTCCGGAGCAGTGGTATTCACACACCGGAGTCGTGTGGACCACGTTGGCCGATTGGCAGAAGCTGGCACACCTGCCGGACGCGGGCGCCGCGACGGTGCTGGCCGTGACCTTTGACTCCACGGCCGGACCCGGGGTGGATACCGATGCCGCCAATGCAGCCGCGGGAACCGTCAGCACCACCGTCGACGGATCTTTCCAGGCCCTCGGCTCCTACAAGAGCGAGAACGGCTCGCTGCTGCTCATGCAGGCATTCCTCTATGGCATCTCGGCCCTCGTGATTGTCGCCTTCCTGACGGTCTGGACGGTCCAACGCACCCGGGACATCGCCGTTCTGAAGGCACTCGGCGGGTCCGCCCGCTACATCCTCCGGGACGCCATGGCGCAGGCAGCCGTGGTCCTGCTGGCCGGCGCCGCGGCAGGCGGGCTGGCCGGCGTGGCCGGCGGGGTCCTCGCGTCCCAGGCGGCGCCGTTCCTCATCACGCCCTGGACAACGCTGCTGCCCATCGCCGGGATCGTGCTCCTGGGCCTGGCCGGGGCAGCCCTCGCGGTCCGCAGCGTTGCGCGCGTCGATCCGCTGATCGCCCTCGGCGGCAACTGACCGGCCCCAGGCCCGGTCCCGTATATTCTTCGAAAGGCATATCTCGTGAATTCCGCACTGAACAAGTCCATCGTAAACAAGTCCGCCCTGAACAACGCTGCCCTGAACCTTGTCAACGTCACCCTGGAGTACCCGGACGGAGACGGCACCCTCAAAGCCCTGGACGACGTGAGCCTCAAAGTTCACCCCGGGGAGTTTGTGTCCCTCATCGGCCCGTCGGGGTCCGGAAAGTCGTCCCTGCTGGCCGTCGCCGCCACCCTCGTCCGGCCCTCCGCCGGCCTGGTGGTGATCGACGGCCAGGACGCCGGCGGACTCCCCGACGCCGGGCGCACCGCACTGCGCCGGGACAAGATCGGGATCATCTTCCAGCAGCCCAACCTCCTGCCCTCCCTCACGGCGATGGAGCAGCTGGTGATCACCCAGCGTCTGCGCGGCGGGGCCGCCCGCGCGGCCGGGGAACGCGCGGCCGGTCTGCTGGACCTCGTGGGTCTCGGCCACGCCTTGGCCAAGCGGCCCCACCAGCTCTCCGGCGGGCAGCGGCAGCGTGTCAACATTGCCCGGGCACTCATGGGAAATCCTGCCGTGCTGCTCGTGGACGAGCCGACGGCGGCTCTTGACCACCACCGCAGCGAGGCGATCGTCCGGTTGCTGCGGCAGGTCACGGACGAATTCAGCGTGGCAACCGTCATGGTCACCCACGACACCGACTTCGTCCCGATCACTGACGCCGTGGCGAGCATGCGCGACGGACGGCTGTCCTCCATGGTGGCGACGCCGGCCGCGTCGGCGGCGGCGGACACGGGCTTCGGGGCCCCGCGGTTGGGTTAGGGGACCCGGTTCCCGAGGTCAGGTACGCCGAGCCCGAACATGTCCTGGAGGGCATACCTGGCGGCGTGGAAGCCGGGCATCCCGGTGACGCCGGGACCCGGCGGGGTGGACGAGGAACACAGGTACACGCCGGGCAGCGGCGTCCGCCATGGAACGGGGCTCAGCACCGGGCGCCGCAGTATGCCCCAAAGGTCCATGCGGCCGGCGCCGAAGTCCCCGCCGACGTAGTTCTCGTCGTACGCCGCCAGCCCGGCGGCCGTCGTCACCTTGAACTGGACCACCAGGTCCCGGAAGCCGGGTGCGAAGCGCTCCAGTTGCGCCATGACCGCGTCGCTCATATCCACGGCAGAGCCGGCCGGAACATGGCAATAGGTCCACAGGATGTGCCGGCCGGCCGGGGCGCGGCCGGCATCGAAACGCGAGGGCTGGGAGACCAGTACGTAGGGCCGGTCCGGATGCCGTCCCGATGCCACCTGGCGCTCCGCTTCGGCGGTTTCCGCCCTGGTGCCGCCTACGTGCACAGTCCCGGCATCGGCGAGGCTGGCCGCCGCCCACGGCACCGGTCCGGAGAGGATGAAGTCGACCTTGCAGACCGCGTTCCCGAAGCGGAAGGACGCCAGGGCGCTCCGGTAGCGTGCCGGGAGCCTGCCCTCCGCCAGGTGAAGCAGCGCGGGGGCCGCCACATCCAGCAGGGTGGCCCGGGCCGGCGGCAGCTCCGCGAGTGAAGCGATCCGCCTCCCGGTCTCGATCACGCCGCCATGGGCTTCGATATCGGCGGTCAGCGCCCGGGCAATCGCGGCCGATCCGCCGCGCGGAACAGGCCAGCCGCCGGCATGCGCCAGGGCGCCCAGCATGAGGCCGGCGCCGGCCGAGGTGACCGAGGGCAGGGGCGCCACGGTATGCGCGGCGACCCCGCTCAGCAGTGCGGGAGCCAGGTCCTGACTGAACCTCGCATTCCACAGCGGCGAGCCCTGTTCGAGCGCCCGGAGACCGAATGCAGCGGCTGCCAGAGGATCTCCCGGAATCCGCAGCAGCTGGTTCAGGGTCAGGTCTGCGACTCCCTCCACCCGCCGCACCAGGGGCTCCATAAGCCGGCGGTAGGCGGCGCCGTCCCGCCCGAGTTCCGCAACAGTGCGGTCCAGGGAGCGGTAGGCCAGCGCCGCACGGCCGCCGTCGAGCGGGGATCCGTACGAGAGCTCCGGCACTTCCAGGGGCACGCGCCGGGCCAGCTCGAACCGGCGGAAGAAAGGTGAGGCCAGAATCATGGGGTGCACGGCTGAACAGACGTCGTGGAAGTGGCCCGGTTCCATCAGTTCGGCGGTGCGGAGTCCGCCGCCGGGGGTGGCAGCCGCCTCGAACACGTGGACTTTGAGTCCGGCCCGCGCCATGGTCGCCGCCGCGGCCAGCCCGTTGGGGCCGGAGCCGACGACGGCGACGTCAGTCATGGGCGGTGGCCTTCCGCCACGGCACTCTTCCGCCACGGCACTACGGACGCCGCAGGCCGGCGGAGATCAATCCGCAGCCAGTCCGGGGCACCGTCGAAGGGGCCGCCATGCGGATCATCGATCCGGTGCCCGCGGATCACGTCGTGGGACGGATCCCAGATGTCCCAGGCGACGCGCGCCATCAGGTAGGCGGTGGCGAGCATGTGGGCCACCACTGCCAGGACGTAGTAGGGCATATCGATGTTGTGCTGGGTCGAACCGCCGCTGGTCGCCTGCCCGAGGTACATCCAGACGGCGCCCCAGTGCAGTGCTTCGATGGCCTGCCAGATGAGGAAGTCACGCCAGCGGGGCCGGGCGAGGGCGATGAGGGGGATCAGCCACAGCACGAACTGGGGCGAGTACACCTTGTTGGTCAGGATGAATGCGGCCACGATCAGGAAGACCAACTGCGCGATCCTCGGGCGCCGGGGTGCTGTCAGTGCGAGGACCGCAATCAGGATGCAGGCCAGGAGGAACAGGTCCAGTGCGAGGGAGTTGATGGCTTCGGCCTGAAGCGGGTTCAAGCCCAGCCGGCCAGCCACCAGGTTGTAGGCGAACCAGGGTGAGCTGTAGCCCGCCGGCCGCTCCTGCGTGAACTGGTAGAAGTACTTCCAGCCGTCCGGATTTGCCGCGGCTGCCGGGACATTGACCGCCAGCCAGGCCGCGGTTGCGGCACCAGCGGTGATCAGGAGCGCCCGGATGCGCCCGCTCCGGAGCGCCAGCAGCAGGACGGCACCGAGGATCAACAGGGGGTAGAGCTTGGTGGCCGTGCCCAGGCCGATGAAGATTCCGGCGAGGACCAGCTTGTTTCGCGAAAAGAAGTACATCCCAAGAGCCAGCATGCACACGGCCCACATGTCCCAGTTAATGACGCCGGCGAGGACGATGCCCGGGGCGAGGGCAACCATCGCCGCGTCCCAGGACCGCCGCCGGTCCGTCCGTGCTGTGGCCAGCACGGTGATAATCCAGACCGCGGCGATCAGGGTGGCATTGACGTCGAAGTAGCCAAGGACACGGGGGTCTCCGGTGCCGGCACCGGGCACCAGAAGTGCCGTGGCGCCCGCGATGAGCCCCATCAGCACGGGGTACTCAAAGAGGCTTCCCTGGGTGATGAAGGGGAAGGCGCCATCGCCGAGGCCGCGGTTGCGGAACAGTTCCGGAAAGTCCGAGTAGCACGTGGCGTAGAACTGCCCGGGCGTTTCCCAGCCGTTGGTGCGGCAGAAGTTCTTGAGCAGAATCCCGGCCAGGGCGGCGAGGACTGTGAGGATCACCAGAACACGCTCCACCGTGAAGAATCCTGGCGAAACGATCCCGGGCGCCGAGCGCTGGCCCAACGGACCACCTACCAGTTCCGTGAAGTTTCGGAGAAAAGGGTCGCTGCGGCTCGGGATGACCAATCGGACCCGTTTGCGCTCCGGCGGCTTTGTCTCCTGCATGCCCTCGAGCTTACCGGGGGCCGTTGCCCCACGCCGCGCTGCGGAGTTCCTGGCACGTCGGATCGCCCGCCCCACGGCAACGGGGGAGACGAACGGGGCTTAAAAGGAGGAGCCCGTGCGTCGCCGCACGGGCTCCTCTGGGATCGGTTCCGATGTCAGTCACAGGTTCTCCTTCGCTGCGAACAGTCCTGCCGGTAACGGGCTTCGTTCCTGCACGGGATTGGTCCATGCACCAGTGGCGGAAGTGTCCGGCAGTCAGCAGATCAGGGGTTCAGCGAATCAGGCCGGCCTGATACATGGCGAGGAAGGTTTCGTTTCGTCTTTGGTCCAGGAGTTGGCCGTTGAAGCGGGTTGACTCCCTGTGCGCCAGTTTCCTGAACAGGACCGTATAGAGCTTGTTCATCATGGTTTTTACCTCCCCTCGGTGGCTGGATCGGTGCGTCTTGGCGGCGGGTACGGCGGTGCGGTGGGTTGAAGCGGTGGTTGCGGTAGCCACGGGGCCCTTTCATTGGTGGGGGATTTGCAGACCGGTTCGGTGCGACTTAGTGGGGAATGGCCGGGTGAAACGGACGGCAGATTTTGGGCACGGCAAATAAAGCCATAGGTGCGATGAATTCGAACAGCCGATTCCGGGCGCGACAATTAGGCGCGAAATTCTAGGGCTGTAAATTAAGCCGGAATTCCGGATACGGGGAATTTATTCGATGGAGAGTGGCCCCAGGACGCAGCAGCGCTGAAACCCCAACAAGAAACTGGGTTCCGAACTATGGGAGGCTGCGCAACCGCGTGGTTCCGCGTGTTCAGGCTGCTGTCACCAGGCGTTCCGTTGAGGAAGCCAGCTGCCGCCCGTCCCAGCTTGCATTACCTGGGACGGGAAAGCGGTCAGGAAACAGTCAGTCCGACATTTGGGCGCGGCTCAGCGAACGAGGCCGGGGTGGCGGTGGTGCAGTACATCCATCCGCTAGTCAAAGTAATCATCATTTCCCCAACCTCCTTTTCTGTCCTGCCGTGGCTCCGGCTGACTGGCCGGGCGACGTGCGCCGTGACCCCGGCAAGTCGCTCTGGGGTCAGAAATAAAAATACACTATGAATGCGGCAGTTGCCTACCGAATTCATAAACTTTCTTTGACTTTGTTCTAAAACCGGTTTTAGAGTCCCCAGCGCACGATTGCCGGTGTCTTCTTATCCCATCCCAGCGTGCAGACTTTGGCCGTCCCCAACACGAAATGCCGGCCCTCGCGGGGGTCGAGTCCAAGCCACCGGGCGGTCAGGATGCGGGAGAAATGTCCGTGCGCGACGATCAGCACATTGTCCAGGCCCGATTCCAGTACCCGCGCCACGATCTTGTCCGCACGGGCGGCGACGTCGTCGAGCGCCTCACCGTTGGGCACGCCGTGCGTCCAGATCAGGTATTCCGGGTTGTCCTTGCGGATGAGGTCTGAGCTGATGCCCTCATAGTCGCCGTAGTCCCATTCCACCGCCAGCGGTTCCAGTTGGGCGTCGGGGTAGCCGGCGAGTTCGGCGGTCCGGCGGGCGCGGCGCAGGGGCGAGGTCAGCACGAGGTCGAAGTCGACAGTCTCGAGCACCCTGCGCGCCTCCACGGCCTGCTGCTCGCCTTCGACCGTGAGGGGCATGTCGGTGAGCCCGGTGTACTGCCCGCTCTTGGACCACTCTGTTTCGCCGTGCCGCAGGATCCACAGTTGGGGGCGGGGGCCGTTGGATGGTGCAGTCACTTAGGACTCCTCAGTGGTGGAAAGTTCGGCGCCGGCGGGCGCCGCCTCGGGCTGGGCCGCCCACCAGTCCCGCAAGCGGGATTCGGCGACGGCGGGATCGAGCGGACCGTGCTCCATGCGTTCTTCGAGCAGGAATTTGTAGGCGCGGCCCACCACGGGACCGGGCTTGAGACCGAGCAGGGCCATGATCTGGCCGCCGTCAAGGTCCGGGCGGACGGCGTCGAGGGATTCCTGCTCCCGCAGGGCCGCGATCCTGTCCTCGAGGTCGTCGTAGGCGAAGGACAGCCTGTCCGCCTTGCGCTGGTTCCGCGTGGTGACGTCGGAGCGGGTGAGCCGGTGCAGACGCTCCAGGAGGGGCCCGGCGTCGGTGATGTAGCGGCGGACCGCGGAATCGCTCCAGCCGGCCTCACCGTAACCGTAGAAGCGCATGTGCAGCTCCACGAGCCTGGCCACGGCCTTGATGGTGTCGTTGTCGAAGCGGAGCGCCTTCATGCGCTTCGCGGTCAGCTTGGCGCCCACCATGTCGTGGTGGCGGAAGCTCACCGCACCGCCCGGTTCAAACCGTCGCGTGGCCGGCTTGCCGACGTCGTGCATCAGCGCCGCGAACCGCAAAACAAAGTCCGGGCCGGGAACCGGGCCGTCCGCCTTCGATTCCAGGGCCGCGGCCTGTTCCAGGACCTGGAGCGAGTGCTGGTATACGTCCTTGTGGCGGTGGTGTTCATCGGATTCGAGTCGCAGGGCCGAGACTTCAGGCAGCACCAGGTCCGCGAGTCCGGTATCGACCAGCAGGTCCACGCCGGCCCGCGGCTGCGCGGCGCATATGAGCTTGATCAGTTCATCGCGCACACGTTCGGCCGAGATGATGCTGATCCGTTCCGCCATCCGGACCATCGCCTCGCGGACTTCGGCGTGCACCGACACCCCCAGTTGGGCCGCGAACCTCGCCGCGCGCATCATGCGCAGGGGGTCATCGGAGAAGGACGTTTCCGGCGGTCCCGGCGTGTTGAGGATCGAGGCGTGCAGGTCGCGGACGCCGCCGAAAGGATCGACGAGCTCCAGCATGGGCAGCCGCAGTGCCATGGCGTTGATCGTGAAGTCCCGCCGCAGCAGGTCATCCGTGAGGGATGTTCCGAAGGCCACTATCGGCTTGCGGGACTCCGGATCGTAGGCGTCGGCCCGGTACGTGGTGATTTCGATCTGGAACTCGCCCTTGCGCATCCCGATGGTGCCGAAGGCGCGCCCGATCTCCCAGTAGTTATCCGCCCACTTCTTGATCAGGGCAACGGTCTGGTCCGGCGTGGCGTCAGTGGTGAAGTCGAGGTCGGGCGAGATCCGGCCAAGAAACAGGTCACGGACGGGCCCGCCCACGAGGGACAGCTCGTGGCCGGCGTCGACGAAGCGCTGCCCGAGCTCCAGAACCACCGGATCCACCTGGAAAGAAACGGTGTGGGAGTCAGTCTTGTGATGTGCGTGCGCCATAGTTACTTAAGCTTGTCAGAAAACCGCGCCAGCACCACACCGGAACCCACGAGGATCCGGCCGGTTCGTCACGATTGCGTACGAACTGCTGCGGGCCGACTTTCCCGGCCGTCCACTTTAGGGCCATGTTTAGGTCATCAACAGCGGGCAAGAGTCGTTAGAGTGGACCTCATGGCCCATCCCGTACCGAGCGCTCCCGGCAGGAGGACAAACGCACCGTTGCCGTCGGCAATAGGTGCCAATGTCGCGCCTGTCCAGCACACGGGCCACGCTTCCCTGCCCACCGTGGAGGAAATCTCCGCCGGGGGCGTCGTGGTGGACATGTCCGACTCCGACCTGCGGGTAGCGATCATCGCGCGCCTCAACCGCGGCGGCCGTCTAGAGTGGTGCCTGCCGAAAGGGCACCCGGAAGGCAAGGAAAGCAACGAGGAAGCTGCCGTCCGCGAGATCGCCGAGGAAACCGGGATCGAAGGCCGGATCCTGGCACCGCTGGGAAGCATCGACTACTGGTTCACCGTTAGCGGGCACCGCGTCCATAAGACCGTGCACCACTACTTGTTGCGGGCCACGGGCGGAGAACTCACCATCGAGAACGATCCGGACAAGGAAGCAGTCGACGTCGCGTGGGTTCCTATCCAGGAGCTGGCCCGCAAGCTGTCCTTCCCGAATGAGCGCCGCATCGCGGATCTGGCCAAGGAAGTCCTCCCGGAAGACCGCTAAGGGCCGCAGGAGCGGCCGGTCCCGGCCACCGATAGCGACTAATGCCCCGCACGGGTGAGACGATGAAGACGATGTCATCTGCCAAACCCGCCCCCGTACCCTCCGGCCCCGCCGATTCCAAAGCTGTCCAGTCCGGTGAAGCCCGTTCCAGCGCCATCATGGCCGCCGGAACCCTCGTTTCGCGTTTCCTGGGCTTCGCCAAGACTTGGATGCTGGCGGCCGCCCTGGGCTTGGGCTCCTCCGTCAATGACACGTTCATCAACGCCAACAACCTCCCCAACCTGATCTTCCTGCTGGTGGCGGGCGGGGTGTTCAATGCTGTTCTGGTACCGCAGATCATCAAGGCCAGCAAGGCGCCGGACAAGGGTGCGGATTACATCAGCCGGCTGCTGACGCTGGCGGTCCTGGTGCTGCTGGTGCTCACACTGCTGGTCACGCTGCTGGCGCCTACGGTCATTCAACTGACCACCCAGGGCTACTCGCCGCAACAGAAGGCCCTCGCGGTGTCGTTCGCGTTCTGGTGCCTTCCGCAGATTTTCTTCTACGGCCTGTACGCCCTGCTGACCCAGGTCCTGAACGCCCACGGGGCCTTCGGGCCCGCGATGTGGGCGCCGATCGTCAACAACGTCGTGGCGATCGCCGGGCTGGGCATGTTCATCGCCATCATGGGCGCCAATGCCGCCAATCCCCACACGATCGACAACTGGGGGTCCGCCCAGACCATTCTCGTGGCCGGGTTCTCCACGATCGGCGTCGTCGCCCAGACTGCCGTCCTGCTCATTCCCGTGTTTAGGCTCCGGCTGGGGCTGCGGCCGCGCTTCGGCTGGCGCGGCGTCGGGCTGGGCCATGCCGCAAAGCTGAGCGTCTGGACCCTGGCGACGGCCGCCGTGGGGCAGCTGGCATTCCTTTACGTCATGCGCATCGCCACGATCCCGGGCGCGGAACGGGCGCGCCTCCAACAAGCGGGGGACCCCGCGGCGGCCACCATTCCGGGCAACGCAGTGCTGGAGGTGGCCAGCCAGCTGTACCTGCTCCCGCACTCCATCATTGCCCTGTCCCTGGCCACCGTGCTGTTCAACCGGATGACCCGGGCATCGCAGGACGGCGACCGGGCCGGGCTGCGCAGCGCGCTCTCCCACGGGCTGCGGACCATGGCCGTGGCCACCGTCTTCGGCGCGCTGGCGCTCTTCGCGCTGGCCGGGCCGCTGGGCATGTTCTTCTCCGGCAACGTGCGCCAGGACGGCGTCATGCTGGCCCAGACCCTCACCATCCTGGCCCTCAGCACCCCGTTCATGAGCGCCAACTTCATGATGTCGAGGGTGTTCTACGCCAACGAGGACGCCCGGACGCCGTTCTTCATCCAGCTGGTCCTGGCGCTGGTCAACGTGGCGGCCGCGTTCGCGATCCAGTTCCTGCCGTTCGACCAGATCATCTTCGCCATCGCCATCCTCTACACCGGCGGCAATATCCTCTCCGTGATCGTCAGCGCGATCTTCCTGCGCCGGCTCCTGGGCCACCTGGACGGACCCCGCATCGCAAGCTCCTACATCCGTATGGGCTACGCGGCCCTGGGTTCGGCTCTGGCCGGAGCCGTGGCGCTGTGGATGCTGGGCAGCTACAACCCGGACGGCTACGCCTGGAGCGACCGGATCGCCGCTCTGGTGACGATCGTCGTCGTCGGTCCCGTCATGCTGGCCGCCTACTTCGTGCTGCTGAAGCTCTTCCGGGTGACCGAGCTGCAGGATCTCCTGCAGCCGCTGCTGGGGCGGCTCCGGCGCCGCGCCCCCGAGCCGCAGGCAAGTGGCGCACCGGAGGTGCGAAGGGCGCCGGAGCGGGCCACCACCTCGGTGGATACAGGCCTGATTCCGCGAATTTCCGGCGGGTTCGACGCCGAGTCGTTCCGAGCAGGCCCCGACATCCGGGAAGAGGACTCGTTCCCTTACGGGCGTCCGTCCGGTCCGGAGGGCGGATATCTGCCGGCCGAGGACCTCCCCAGCACCGCGCAGGGCGGTCTGGGCCGGGGCGATGTTCCCTTGCCGGGCCGGCGGACCTACCAGGGCCCGGCCGGTCACAACCCCTATTTCCCGTTTAGTCGGAAAAAGAAAAAATGAGCCGGCCCCGTTTCGAACCGCCGTGCTCACGCGGCCCGGACAGAGCATCGGCTAGGATCGAAGACTAACAAGGGAAGTTGCGGACCAGCGGTCAACCGGCTTACCGGAGGGCACACGGTCGCTCTCAGAGTGACCACGTCGGCAGGTCCCGGACAGTCTAGGAGGAGCCCGTGTCCCACCCGATCGATGTCGGATCAGTACTCGGTGGCCGCTACAAGGTCACTGCCACCGTACTGACCTCACATGACCAGGATCTGGTGCTGGACGGTGTGGACCAGGTGCTCAACCGTCCCGTGAGTATCCTTGTCGCCGGCCCGGGCAACGCCGATCAGGTGGCCCAGAGTGCCCGTGAAGTGGCCACGGGCGAACGTCCCGGCAGTGTGCAGATCCTTGACCTCGGCGTCAGCGATTCCACCACGTATCTGATCACCAACCACACCTCGGCCGCGGACCTTCTGGATCTTGTGGTGTCGTCCAACCCGCCGTACGTGGAACCTTTCTTCACGGACACCCTGGGCAGCGAAATCTTTGGGCAGGCCCGCTCCCACGAACCCGAAACCTACGACGGACTCTACGACGACGAGGAAGTCGACGCCGGGTACATCAACTATGGGCAGACCCAGGCCGCAGCCGGACACCCGCCGGTTTCCCCCGCGGCACCTCCCGCCGGAGTACCGTCCCGGCCGACGTCGGCGCCCGCCGCCGCGACTGGCGCTGCTGCGGCAGCCGGGGCTGCAGCAGCAGCCGCCAGGGCCCCCAAAGCCCCCACAACCGCACCGCAAGAGACCGCGGCACATACGACGGCGCCGCAGCCCGCCCAGGGCGGCACGGCGTCCCGCCAGACCGACCCGGCAGCGCAGCAGCCGGCAACCGCCGCTGCACCTAAAGTTTCCTTGTGGTCCGACGACGACTACACCGGCGATGACCAGCGTGGTGCCGAGCACCACGGCGGCGCCGCAGCGGCCGCCGGACTGGCCGGAGCCGGTTTCGACACTGCGGATCGGGCTCCGGGCAACTTCCCCGCCTCCGCCCGTGCCGCCATCGACGAGGATGAGTACGAGTACGAAGACGAGCCCAGCCGGGAACCGCGCTCCATGCGCTGGCTGGTGGGCGGGCTCCTGGCTGCCGTATTGGTGGTGGGCCTCATCTTCGCGGTCACCAACCTTGGCAGCCTCTTTAAGAGCAGCCCGCAGACCACCGCCGCACCGTCCGCGTCGTCCAGCACGCCGGAACAGTCCACGGGGCAACCGTCGTCGACCGCCAGCGAGGCACCGGCCGCCGGGCCGCCCGTCATCGAGGACGTGACGCGAGTCGGCAACTTCGATTTCGCCGGAAATTACGACACCGACCTCGCCAAGACGTTTGACGGGAACGGCGCGAGCTTCTGGTCCGACATGGAATTCGCCACGGAGGACTGGGGCGGACTTGCCTCCGAGGTCCCGCTCGTCGTCAAGCTGAAGGACCCCTCCAAAGTCTCCTCCGTCACCCTGAGCCAGCTCGGCGCCTCCGGCGGCAGCATCAGCGTCTTCACCAATGACAGCCCGTCCCTGGACGGCGCGAAGCAGATTGGCAGCAACAGCTTTACGTCGCCGGACCTCACGATGCCTCTGTCCGAACCTGTTACGGCGCAATACGTGATCGTGTCCATCAAGACGCTTCCCAAGCTGGCCGCTCCCAAGACCCGCTACGGGTACGGCCTGCGCCTTGCCGAGATCAAGGTACAGTAGCGGACCCTGGGCAGTAGCCGACCCTGGGCAATAAGGGGCCCTGGGCGGTAAGGGGCCCTGTGTAGTTGCGGCCCTGTAATCCGGGGCCGCCTCCGGCCCCGGCCGCGGCAAACCGGTACCCTGAGTAATGGTGTTGCTTCGTGACGCCCATTTCGGCCGGAATATTCAATGCCCGGCAATAGTTGTGCCATGTGGCCGGCCATCGAGGCGGGCGCTCGACAAAGGAAGAGGTTCACCGTTCAGTGAGCAACGCAGAAAACACTGCCTCCGAAGTACGTGATGTCATCATCGTCGGCTCCGGCCCGGCGGGCTACACCGCAGCGGTGTACACGGCGCGCGCGAACTTGAAGCCGCTGCTCCTGGCAGGCTCGGTCACGGCCGGCGGCGAACTGATGAACACCACGGACGTGGAGAACTACCCTGGGTTCCCGGACGGCATCATGGGCCCGGACCTCATGGAGAACTTCGAGAAGCAGGCCGCGCGCTTCGGCACGGAGATCCAGTTCGAAGACGTCACCGAGATGGACCTCGACGGCGACGTCAAGACCGTCACCATCGGCACAGGGGAGACCTTCAAGGCCCGGTCCATCATTCTTTCCACCGGCTCGGCCTACCGTGAGCTCGGCCTGCCGAACGAGAAGCGGCTTTCAGGCCACGGTGTCAGCTGGTGTGCAACCTGCGACGGTTTCTTCTTCAAGGATCAGGACATCGCAGTAATCGGCGGCGGCGACTCCGCCATGGAGGAGGCCCTGTTCCTCACCAAGTTCGCCAAGTCCGTCACCGTTGTGCACCGCCGCGACACTCTCCGCGCTTCAAAAATCATGGCCGACCGCGCCTTGGCCCACGAGAAGATCAACTTCGTGTGGAACAGCGGCGTGGAGGACGTTTTGGGTCAGGACAAAGTCACCGGATTGCGGTTGAAGAACCTGCTTGACGGCGCGGAATCCGAACTGGCCGTGACCGGAGTGTTCGTTGCAATCGGCAATGATCCTCGCACCGATCTGGTCAAGGGCAAGCTCGAACTGACCGCAGAGGGAACCATCGCGGTGGACGGCCGCACGTCAAAGACCAGCGTCCAGGGTGTTTTCGCCGCCGGCGACGTGATCGATCCGACTTACCGCCAGGCGATCACCGCGTCCGGTTCCGGCTGTGTGGCCGCCCTCGACGTCGAGCACTACCTCGCAGATTTCCACGCCTAAACGGCGCGCAGCAACCAACGGAAGAGAGACAAAGGTTATGAGCAACGCAAAAGACGTAACGGACGCCAGCTTCAGCACTGATGTACTGGCCTCCGATAAGCCGGTCATCGTCGATTTCTGGGCCGAGTGGTGCGGCCCCTGCCGCAAGCTGGGACCGATTCTTGACGAGATTTCGGTCGAATACAGCGAGAAGGTTGATGTGGTCAAGGTCAATGTTGACGACAACCCGGCCATCGCAGCCGAGTACGGCATCACCTCCATCCCGGCCGTCTACCTGTTCCAGGGCGGCGAGGTCAAGAGCACCGTTATCGGTGCCCGGCCCAAGCAGTTCTTTGAGAAGGAATTTGCGGACGTCCTGTCCTAAGCTCACTGAAAGTGGCCCCCGCCTTCTGGCGGGGGCCCTTTTTTGTTGTGGTCCAGGGTCCACAGAGGGGGAGTGGGGACTGACAGAGGGTAGTAGGGGCTGCCCGGGTCACGGCGACGTCTTTCGAACTGATAAGGCAAGTTTCAGGGGTTGCCCGCTGATGCAGTTTTCTGTCGGCTGGCCACTCTCGCTGTATTTCTCGATTCCTGCCCCAGAAGGGACGCTTCCGCCTGCTATCGGGGGCGCTCCAGTGCGCGAATAGTACTGTAGCGACGGTTTGCCGGTGCACTGGTTGTCGCGTTCACATAATGCCCATGTTTCACGTGAAACATGAGGATCAGGACGCTCATGCGCGCTTCTGCAGTCCATGCCAGCCGTTCTGCGGCCACGAGAAGTTTCGGGAAACCGGCCTCCCTCTTGCCGCTGCGGCCATGGTGCTAGTCGTGGCTACCCGCAGCCTTCACTGTCGCCGGAGATTTATGGTGACTTGGTGCCCCGAAGGGTCGTTAGCGCGCCGCACCCAGCGGTTTCACGTGAAACGTTGAATCCGGGTGACGGTTCCAGATCGCCGGGCTATAGGCGAAGTGGTGCTGGCGGCATTCGATGCTTTATTGGGCAACTCACACACAGCCAACGCCTCGAATGACCTATGGTGGCAGGTTGGGGCGTCACCAAAGGGTCCTGACTGCATTCCGCGCGGGCATTTTGACTGAATCTCGCCCTGCACAGCAACGGATCAAAGTTTCGACGTGGGGTAGCTATTCCGCCACTGCCGGTATACGTGATTTTCCCCCGCGGCTCCTCCACAGAATCGAGAGCCAAGCTAGTGGCGAAAACAGTCTGGCAGGCGCTGACGTGTCGACCCTTGAAATTCACGAGAGCGGCCGTTCCAATCCCTGGCGTCATCTAGCTCTACGTTTGGTTCCCGGTCATTCTTGGCGGCCGCCAATCACACGCAGGCCTCAGCCCCGTCCACCAGATGTTTCACGTGAAACATGCCGGCGCTGCCCACGCGTGGAGTCGGGCGAGTAGGCCGCCGTCATGGTGTTTCACGTGAAACCGAACCTACGCCGGGCATCGACGACGGCCGAAAAATGGCGATCCGACAGTTGGCTCTCGGATATTAGTTTGGACACGGCGCTGACATCCCCTTTACCGTTCACCGGGGGATCCAAACAGTGACGCCAAATGTTGCCCCTCCCGGCCTGCGTCGTCATCCATAGCCTCCTGAGCACCGACCGCGTCGAGGCAGCAACTAGCCACAGGCGGAGGGGCGCCGCGGCATAGCGCCTAGCCTGCCACTCCCTGCAGTATCGTTCGGCTGACTGCGGGCCCAATTCCTTCCATGTCCCACGCTCCATCTCCATCCCCACCTAGGCCCCAACGGGACCTGGCCCAGCTCCAGCATCGCCAGGTTTCACGTGAAACAAGGCAACGGATTGCGCGCCATCCGAGGGGAGGCCGTCACCAGGGCAATATGGTTCCTGACGGGGGATGGAACCCCTTCCAGCTCCCACCAGCCGCGCGACCAATCGGCAGGTCTGATTGGAAAGCGTAACCGGGCAGACTCCCGTCATCGGGTGAGCTGGACAGACTCCATAACACCGCGGCATGGCAGCCCACAGGCAACTGTCCGAGAGCCTAGGAACCTGCTCGACAGGCGGAGGGCGTGCTGCTGGGGCCGGCCCCACACGGTCAATCGCGGTTCGACTGCACGCGGTCCGGCGGGGGGAGAAGGCCAACAGGATCTCCAAGGCACACTGATATCTCGACGGCCCATGTTGTCTGATTTATGGCCCGCGCCGAACATGGGCGGTCGAATTCCGGGTTGGGTCGTCAGTAGGCCACGGCAAGAGGTCTCCACGTTCAGTCCACGGCAGGCGCATAGAAGACAACTCAACGACCTATTGAAGGCAAGGGACGGAGCCCCCTGCCACTGGCAATGGCTGGCCACCCCGAGTACGGCGACGATATTTCTCGCCGCGCCGGGTCCGCAATCGGCTCCCGCTCCTGGCGGATCCCGTCAGCCGGCCTATGAAGACTCTCGATTATTCGCCGTCTTGCCCCAGCCAGTGATCCCTCGTACCGGCGGTCCAGCAACGGGCAGGCTCAGACATTCGTCCGTACGTCGCCGCCTCGTCTAAGTCACATTGCAGTCTCCGGTCCGTACGTCGCAGCTCGCCCAACGCCTGCTGAACCGGGCTGCCCATCTCCGGCCAGGCTCCATCGAGAGCTCCCCTCAAGCCCTTGGCGACGCTCCAACTACCCGGGCTAGTGGCAACCCGCACCACCTTGTCTGCTGAAGAGGGGACCGGTAGGCAGTGGTTCTGTTCCCGCCGATTGTCCGCAGACTATTCACGCGGGGGACAGGAGGGAATGCGCGTTCTCCCGAACCGCAGGTTCGTGTCAGTGCGCTACTAGTCGTATTGTTGTAGCGGTCGGCAGGTGGGCAACGTCCCCTTCGCTTCCGGATCTCCTGGAGCTACCGACTGTAGTCACTGCCGCCTCCCGCGGAAGGAGATCCTCGATCCCTCCGTGTCCTTGAGCTTTTCGACACTGCTCTGACGACACCGCCTTGAGGACCCACCGTCACAGTATCCGCCATCTAAGCGGCTGTCCGCGTCGACAAATAGAGGTCAAAAGCACTCCCGATTCATGCGCGCCCAGCACGTGCACTGGCCCGCAGGAACCGTCGCGTCCGCGATATCCACCGCGTTCTCCACAGAAGTTATTCACACAGTTATCCACAGGCCCTGAGAGACTATTCACACCCACGTACTGACGCTCCGAGAAGCGTCGCTAGGTTCTCAGGCCATGACCTATTGACCGGCTACTCGCGGTGCCTTGGTTCTGCCGCGAAGAATCATTCAAGCCCTGGGGATCCGGACGGAAAAAGAAGCCAAGTACCCTGAAAAATTAACCCTAGAGCGGAGATTTAATACATCTTCACCAATGCTTCCGGCCCCGTTCCCGCCGTGAATGATCATGTTTCACGTGAAACGGATCACGAGCATCCATCAAAGCATCAAGGCATACGGTACGACCGCAGCTGGTGTCCCATTCAGCCGCTCCCACGGAGCTTCAGTCCGAAACTAATCCACAAAGTTATCCACAGCAATATCCACTGCTCTATCCACCGTTCTATCCACCGGGCACTGGCCGGAACCAGTAGCCATGGACGGCTCCGAGAGCGCTCCTCCTGACACCGTTCAGCTGCCGCACCGCAGCGCCTGGAAGGGGTGTCCCTCACCTCGCAGGGAACCAATGCTGTTGGCCGAACCACGTCACTTCGAACGACCAGACCATTCACCCACATACACCACCCACCACTTAGGGCAGAGCGTCCAGCGCGTGCACGAATGTTGAGAAGCACCCGGGGAGCGCCGCCGCTCCCCGTCTGATCACCCGGCTTCGGCAATTCGCCATGGGGCCAAGTCGAATTATCATCTTGCGCGGACCGGCTGCCGCGGACCGGGTCTACGGCGACGGCACGTCGTCGACACGTGGGGCCTGAAAGCGAGGACGACCGCCGGGGTTAGTGGAGCCGATCCGTTCACGCACTTGTCACTCGGAGGTCCTCGTCTCCCACCCGCCGCCGTTTGGACGGCTCATGGAAGCTGCCTGATGGTCGACCGCGTGGCGGCCGGCCGCTCGTATTGCGTCGGAGCCAAACGTGTTCCGGCCGAGCCGCACGTCGATATGTCGGAAAGTCCCGGGCCGACCGAGCCTCATGTCCATGGGTCGGGAAGTCCTGGGACGGGCGAGTGGCCGGACTTCCGAACGGCATGAGCCGGCGCAGACCAACGCTCAACTCACTGGCTCAGGTGCCGAAGGTGAACAGGCCATCCGGGACGCCGACGGTCATTACGCTGGAACCCCGGCGGGTCGCGACCCTCGTCGGGTGCCGGCGCAAAGAGTGGGCCGGAGCCTACAGCGTACGGGGATCGCACGGCGCATGGATTGTGATCCGCAGATTGAAGTTCCGATTCGTCTACCCTGACCACGGCTAACCGCTACGAACGCGCAAGCACAGGGGACTCGTCCATCTGAACGTGAAGACGCTGGGGCGCATCCCCGACCGTGGCAGCTGGCGGACTCATCACCTCGGGCGATCCCGCCCAGACCGACGCTGCTGCAGGCGAGACCGTCCAATATTCTGAATCGACAGGGCACTGACGCGTCCTCCGGATACGATTCGCCGGCATTCCGTATCGGGAGCCCCACGCACCGCGGCTCCTGGCAGCAGGGGCTCCCGAGGCCTGCCGGGAGTGAGGGTGGCTGGCGTCCCGTGACGGATCAATGTCGCTGCACTCTCGTATAGTCCGTAATGACAGGCTGACGGGCACGGCATACTCTGCGAACTCGGTGGGGGAGCCGGGTACCCGCGTGCCACGGTGCCGGAGTACGGCCCGGAGTACGACGCCCGGCTTGCGGCGTCCGGGGTGCCTGGGTACCGCCGCGCCACGGTGCCGGCGTACGGCGCCCGGGGTGCCGGCGTGCCGCGGTGCCGGAATACGGCGTCCCGGGGTGCCGCGGTGCCGGAATACGGCGCCCGGGGTGCCGGCGTGCCGAGGTGCCGAGGTGCCGAGGTGCCGGGGTGCCGGGGTGCCGCAGCAAGCTGACATGCGCGGCCCGAACGGTTACTGGAGGAGGGGATGGGATCACGGGCATGCTGTCGAATACGGTAAGGCCAGCGAGTAGGGACCCGGAGGGCTTGGAACTCCGTGATGCCAGGCAATTCTGTCCAGCATCCCAAGAGGAGTGCTCCGTCGCATCGCTGCGAGGTCGGGTACTCCTGCGGCGTCGGCGCCACATCAACTCCATATCGAGGCCCACGTTGCGGCCCACAGGCCGCCAAGGAGCCCAAGCCCAACAGGCCAATCCCGCCGCTCCGCCTTCACGAAACAGTGCCGCTCGGCCCTGGGTCCCGGGACCGTCGGCGGTGGACGGAGCGCGTCGAAAACATAGGCCACGCCACATCGCCGGGGAACCCATGCTCAGGGACTTTGTGGCAGCGACATTGCCTGATCAAAGCGTGACATTCGAATCTCCGCGGTTGCCTTCCAGAGGACGCCTCAACGACTAGACATCGGAATCAGAGGGTACAGGCACTCTTTCGAATTCCCGCGACAGCAGGAAGACCCCAACCCACGATAAACCGACCGATCGGAACTTCAGCGGCACGCCAGCCCGCTCTGCATTCATTCGACTATTGCCCCCCATGCAGCGCTGCAACGGGACCCGACACTGCTTTCAAGGCCGCCACAACAGGCTGCACGTCCACAGTTCGCGCAGCGAGGTACGTTGCCGCCGAACTCGAAAGTCGTCAGCTCTTACCGTGGGCTAACGGCGGACCCGGGAGCTGGCCATGCCTCGAAGGCTGTTCCTGCCTGCTGCTGGTGGCGAAGATGGAGCGATGTGATCGACTGCCCGCACCAACATCCGGGCCGGACGCGGAGGCCGGGAGTTTGAACAACCAGGGATGGACACCTTCCTTTGGGCGGCTCAACCTTCGATATTCAGCCCGCGGACATCTCGTGGATCATCTCCAGGAGGTCGACCCCCGGCCCAGGGCCACCCCCGATTCCCAGCTCTATTGCAGTCGCACGGCCCCGTTGAACTCGCACCGTCGGAATGCCGAGTCCCCGGCGATGTTGACCGCCGGGGCGACGGACGTCCGGTCTTCGAGCCGGTACTAACGCCCCATCCGCTCTGATCGGCTATCGTCCATCGTCCACTGCCTGGCCTACGGGATAGGCCTGAGGGCTCGGTGAGTGCTGTGGCATGGATTTGCTGGCCCTGTTTCACGTGAAACATTGATCCGCAGCTCCGGAACAGGTTCTCCTATGGGCACAGAAAGGGACGGTAATGGCGGCTTCGGAGAGACGTGGTCGCGGCGGCATGGACTCTGCAGGGTCATTAGGAACGCACGAGATCCGTTCAGCGACTCCAAGAGCCCCGCGGCATACCTCCCCGCTCACGCCCCGTACGGCGATGTGTTACCCATTTCGCGGACGCCGGCACAAGGTCTGGACCGTACACTGCGCATTCCGCGTGCACCTACGCTGAGAACCAACAGTATTCATCAGGCCAGTTCACTATTCCGGCGGTAGGGGCGAATGCCGCCTTACCCGCGGTGAAGCGCCCCAAAGACTCCGCCCCAAAGACTCCGCCACTAAACACGGTGACGTACCGCTCCCACGACCCGAGCCCTCAATCCGCGGCCGGCCCAGGCCCGGCCCCGGGCCCGGCCGAAGGATAGTGGAATCCCACCCGGCAGAAATCCCCGGCACGAGCAGCGCCGGCATTTGCAAAGGGCACCGGCATCGACAAAAAAGGAGGGTCTGTTTCACGTGAAACAGACCCTCCGGGAAACGCTCAGCGAGAGGCGACCTAGCTGGACGCTCCAGGCGTCAGGACGTCCATGATGCGGTTCAGGTCCTCGACGCTCGCGAACTCAATGCTGACGCGACCCTTACGGGCACCGAGCGAAATCTTGACGTTGGTATCAAGGCGGTCAGACAGCGACGACGCCAGGTAGTCCAGCCGTTCGTGGCGGGCTCCGGGGCGCGGGATGTTGTTCTTGGCCGGCGAGGCGGGGCTCTGGTACAAGGTGACGGCTTCTTCTGTCGCCCGGACCGACATGCCCTCCGACACAATTTTCTGCGCCAGTCGTTCCATGGCCGCGGCGTCCGGGAGTGCCAGCAACGCACGGGCGTGACCTGCCGAGATAACGTTTGCGGCAACCCGCCGCTGGACCAGCGGGGGAAGCTTCAGCAGCCGCAGGGTGTTGGACACCTGGGGCCTCGAACGGCCTATCCTGTCCGCCAGCTGCTCGTGGGTAGTTCCGAAGTCCTCGAGGAGCTGCTGGTAGGCCGCAGCCTCTTCAAGCGGATTCAGCTGGCTACGGTGCAGGTTCTCCAGCAGCGCATCGCGAAGGAGGTCGTCATCGGTGGTGTCACGGACAATCGCGGGGATAGTTTCCAGGCCCGCGGCCTGTACTGCACGCCACCGCCGTTCACCCATGACGAGCTCGTAGGGTTCGCCACCCTCTTCGGTTGAGGTACGGACCACAATTGGCTGGAGGACGCCGATTTCCCGTACGGAGTGCACCAGCTCCGCCATGTCGTCCTCATCGAAGACCGAGCGGGGCTGTTTGCGGTTGGGATGGATATCAGTGACCGGAATTTCGGCAAACCTGACACCGGGCACCTCTACAAGCTCAACCGATCGCTCATCGCCCTGCTCCGAGGTGGACTCGAAGGCCAACTGCTCGCCGGCGTCGGCCGCGGCCGGCTTGGCAGCAGCAGGCGAGGACTTCGGCAGAGCCGTCTTCCGGGCGGGAGTTTTCTTGGACCCAGAGCCGGCAGCGCCGGCAGCTGCGTCGACGTCGGCAGCTGCGCTGGCATCAGTGCCGGCAGCTGTGAGATCAACAGGATCCCCGGTCTTGGCGGGGGCGGACTCCGGCGCCTTGGCCTGGGCGGCGTTGACGTCCGGGACCGAGTCGGCGTCGGAAATCTTTTTTCGGGCTTCGGGAAAGAAGAGGTCCACGGGCCGGGATGGGGCAGCGCCGTTTCCGGAGGCGTTAGCCGCGGCGGAACTTGGAATGAGTGCGCCAAGTCCACGGCCGAGGCCGCGTCGCTTATCGCTCATGGATAAATCCCTCCAGTGGAAGAGCCGGGATTCACCTGGCTCTGGCTAGTGCAATTCTTGAAAAGATTCTAACGTTCCGCGATTTCCGCTGCGGCTTCCAGGTAGGACAGGGCGCCGCTGGAAGAGGGATCATACGTCATGACAGTTTGCTGGTAGCTCGGTGCTTCGGAAATACGCACCGACCTCGGCACCACGGCACCGAGCACCTGCTTCGGGAAGTGCTCCCGGACCTCGGCTGCCACTTGGGCAGCGAGATTGGTGCGGCCGTCATACATGGTCAGCAGAATTGTGGAGACAACCAGATCGGCGTTCAGGTGCTTCTGAATCATCTCGATGTTCTTCAGGAGCTGGCTGAGGCCTTCAAGGGCGTAGTACTCGCACTGGATCGGGATGAGGACTTCGCTGGCCGCACAGAAGGCATTGACTGTCAGCAGTCCGAGGCTGGGCGGGCAGTCAATGAAGATGTAGTCCAGCCGATCCTCGCCATTCTTGGCGCGCTCCTTGGAGTACACATCGATGGCGCGGCGCAGCCGCTGCTCGCGGGCCACCAGGCTGACGAGTTCAATCTCGGCGCCGGCAAGGTGGATGGTGGCGGGCGCACAGATCAGGTTATCGATGTCGGGGCACGGGGCCACAACGTCCTTCAGCGGGACATCGTTAATCAGGACATCGTAGATGCTGTCGACGTCGGCGTGGTGCTCGATTCCCAGGGCTGTGGAGGCGTTGCCCTGCGGATCGATGTCGATCACGAGCACTTTCAGGCCTGCCGCCGCCAGCGCGGCGGCGATATTGACGGTCGTCGTCGTTTTGCCGACGCCGCCCTTCTGGTTGGAAACGGTGAAGACCCGGGTTTTTTCCGGTTTGGGCAGTTGCCGGCCGAGCAGCCGTTCGCGGCGCTTGTTCTCATGCGCGAGTTCCCGGGCGATGGGGCTGGAATCGTCGATGGAGTCCAGCACGTTCCCGGTGTGCGGAAGAGAGGTTTCACGTGAAACACCGGCCATCCCGACAGCCTTGGCAACCGAAGCCGTGTGATTTCCGGAGTAGTCAAAAGCTACTGCAGGAGCCGTAAACGCCCGTGCGGACCCCAGGGACACAAACGGCGGGATCCGCTGTGTGGAAGCTTCGCTACTGCTCACTATGACACGCTCACTCTCATTCGGCTTTTACTGCCGGTTACTAGCCTAACCTCTTCCCCTCAGACTCCCCGGGCACCGGGGCCGGTGCTAGGTAATCTTTTGAGGCTTGTTCACTACGATTCGCACAACAGTGGTGGGTTCCTCGAGCAGGTCCTCGCCCACCACCACCACGGACGTCTTAGTGCCGCCCAGCTTGCGAATAATCTTGGCCGCCTTTTCGATTTCTTCGCCGGCGCTGCGTCCCTTAATGGCAACGACTTCGCCCTTGCCGGCCAGGAGCGGAATGGTCAGTCCGGCGAGATTGGACAACGCGGATACCGCGCGGGCCGTAACGACGTCGGCGTTCACGAGTCCCACTGCGAGTTCCGCGCGGGTGCGCATGATCGTGACGTTCTCGAGGCCAAGGTCATCCACCACCTCCTGGAGCCAGATGACGCGGCGCTCCAACGGTTCGATCAGCGTCAGCTCCAGGTCCGGCCGGGCGATGGCCAGGCACAGGCCGGGTAGGCCGGCGCCGCTGCCGACGTCGGCGACATGGCTTCCGTGGGCAATCTGGCTCTCGATGACGGCGCAGTTGAGCACGTGCCGGCTCCACAGCCGGGGCACTTCCCGGGGCCCGATCAGGCCCCGTTCGGTCCCGGACGTCGCCAGGTGCTCGACGTAGCGCGTCGCCAGTTCCAGGCGGTCACCGAAGATGGACTCTGCTGCCTTGAGTTCATGGGCGGTAATTTCAACCATCAAGCTAGTCAACGGTTCAGTCTGCGGAGACAACGATGTGCCGGTCGGCGCCTTCGCCTTCGGACTCGCTGACGAGCCCCAAATCGGCGACGGCGTCGTGCACGATCTTGCGCTCGTAGGCGCTCATCGGAGCCAGGGCAACGGCCTCGCCGGAATCCTTGACCGCGGCGACGGCGTCTTCAGCGATCTTCTGCAGGTCGCCGGCACGCTCCGCACGGTACCCGTTGATATCCAGGACCAGGCGGGACCGGTTCTCCGTCGCGGAGAGCACGGCGAGCCGCGTCAGTTCCTGGAGCGCCTCAAGGACTTCGCCGTCACGGCCCACAAGGCTTTCCAGCCCGGCCGATTCTTCTTCGGCGACGATCGAGATATACGTGCGACCGTTGCGGACCTCGATGTCGATGTCGCCATCGATGTCCGCGATGTCCAGCAGCTCCTCAAGGTAGTCCGCAGCGACGTCGCCTTCTTCTTCGAGGCGGCTTGCGGAAACACTCTTGCCGGTGCCGGCCTGTGCTCCCTGGGCGTCGTCCTGCGACGAGTCCTGGGCCGCATCCTGGGCGTCGTCCCGGTCCTCGTCAAACTCGGCGGAAATAGCGTGTTCGGTGCTCTCGGCAGACATTACTTCCTCTTCCTGTTCTTACGTTGCGGCTGGACGCGCTGGGTCTTGGCTTCCACGGCGGCCGCGGCGGAGGCCTCGGCTGCCTCGGCGTCGACCTTCTTGCCGCCCAGGAGGGGCAGTGCGGGCAGGCCCTTGGCTGCCCGGCGCTCGGCGAGAGCCTTGGCGGCGGGGGAACCCGGCGTAGGCATCCGGCGGATCACGAAGAACTGCTGCCCCATGGTCCAAAGGTTCGTGGTGGTCCAGTAGATCAGGACGCCGATGGGGAAGTTGATGCCACCCACACCGAAGACGACCGGCAGGATGTAGAGCATCATTTTCTGCTGGCGCATGAACGGGCTCGCCAGGGCCTCTTCGGACATGTTCTTGGCCATGATCTGCTTCTGCGTGATGAACTGCGAGGCCGTCATGGCCAGGATCATCACGATGGAGAGGACCCACACCGCAACGACGTTGCCGCCCTCGGGGGTGCCGTGGAGCAGCGTCGCGGAGAGCGGGGCACCGAAAATGGTCGACTGATCGAACTGCACGACCTGTTCGTGGCTCATCGCCCCGATGCTCTTCCCGCTGGTGGCCGCGGCCGTAATGCCGGAGAGGACCTGGAAGAGGGCAAAGAAGAAGGGCATCTGGATCAGCATGGGCAAGCAGGCAGAGAACGGGTTGGTGCCGTGCTTCTTGTACAGGGCCATCTGTTCCTGCGCCATGGCCTGGCGGGACAGCTGGTCGGTCTTGCCCTTGTACTTGTCCTGCAGCTTCTTCAGATCCGGCTGCAGCAGCTGCATGCCTCGCTGGGCCTTGATCTGCTTGACGAACACGGGAATCAGGGCGGCACGGATCACCAGCACCAGCCCGATGATGGACAGGGTCCACGTCCAGCCACTGGCAGCGGGCATGCCGATGGCGCTCAGGCCATCGTGGAAGACCACCATGATGGCTGAGACCAGCCACTTGAACGGAAACATGATTGTTTCAAAGAAGTCCATACGATATCCCTATTCGTTAGGCCGCAGAGCGGCCTTCTCCATCAGTCTGAGCAGCCAGGTACTTGTCCGGATTGTTCAGCACAACAATTGTGGGGGTGCGGTCTGCGGGCCACTCGCATTTGCCGGCGGGGACATGGTCCACGCCACCGGCGTTCCAGGGATGGCAGCGCGACAGGCGCCTCGCCGCCAGCCAGCTTCCTTTCACCGCGCCGTGGACCGTAATCGCCTCAAGGGCATAGGCCGAGCAGCTGGGAAAGAAGCGGCAAACCTGGCCGTACAGCGGTGAGATCACCTTGCGGTACGCCTGAAGCAACAGAATGAGGACATTGCGGGGCAAGTTCCAGACTGCCCGGCCCAACCATGCTGCTGCGGATTTTGCAGGAGGGACGACGGCGGCAGTTGAGTTACGCACGCGGGGTCCCTTCCTGTGTCGTCTTGTAAGAACCTGGTGAAGCAGCCTCTGGAAGGCGATCGCCCAGCCGTTTCATGGTCGTCTCCAAAGCGGCGTCATAGTCGGCGAGCAGCTGGTCCCAGCTGGCCCCCGCCGCAGCGGGCAGTGCCCGGACCACGATGGCGAACCCGCTGCCGTATTTCTGCAACGACAATGCACCGGCTTCTCTCAGTCTCCTCTTAACGAGGTTCCTGACAACAGCGTTCCCGACACTCTTGGAAACGATGAATCCGATCCGGCTTGGTTCATCGGCAGCGAGAGCTGCCGTATATAACACTACGTTCCGGCGTCCATTGCGGACACCGGAACGTACAGTTGTTGAAAAATCGGTTGATGTCCGCAGACGGTTCCTGGTGGCTAGCACCGTTCAACTCGCACAGGGATGTAGACCGACGAGTCAGTTATTTAGGCCGACAGTTCGGTGCGGCCCTTGCCACGACGGGCTGCCAGGATGGCACGGCCGGCACGGGTACGCATACGAAGGCGGAAGCCGTGCTTCTTGGCTCGACGGCGGTTATTCGGCTGAAAAGTCCGCTTGCTCACGTTAGTTACTCCAGTGGATCAAAGGTGCGCCCACCCGATCAAGGGGAAGAACTGGCCGACGCTAAGTTTTGGATGTGCCGCTTCCCTCGTAACTCGCACGACGCGGGGCGTCGGGAAAGATTCAGATGAGGCGAAAAGCGTACACATGGGACTTCACAACGTTAGGGCTTGCCGACCTCCCGAGTCAAACCGGGGGTTGCTTCTCAACCTTTCCCCAGCTGTGGCTAACCCGTCCGTCAGCCTGTGGATGAGCCCGGTCACAGGCCCCTTTTGAGAACCACAACGGTGTAATTATCCACAGGACTGAACCCAGCTATCTTCTAGCGTTTTGATCCCCTACAGTGTCTCAGTAACCCCTTGTCCACGGACTGTGCATAACCCTGTGGATTGAGCCGGCCGGTGGACAGCTCCGGACCGCGTGGATGCACGTAATGCAGGCCAGCAAGTTTGAGGAACTGATTGATGACAGTAGACGAAGCCAACCAAGCCAACACTGTCGGAAGTTCCTGGCGGCGGGTTGTGAGCCTCCTGGAGAACGACCACCGTGTCTCTCCCCGGCAGCGCGGCTTCGTCATCCTGGCCCAGGCCCAGGGCCTGATCGGTTCCACCCTTCTGGTGGCCGTCCCCAACGAGCTCACCCGCGAAGTGCTGCAGACCCAGGTCAAGGAAGCCCTCGACGACGCCCTCCGCAGCGTGTTTTCCGACGAAATCCGCTGCGCGATCGACGTCGACACTGACCTGGTGCCCCTGCACACAGAGCCCGAACCCGCCGTCGAACTTTCCCTGGCCGCTGACCCGACCGTGGAGTTAAAGCCGCAGCCGATGCTGCCGAGCACCTCGCACGAATTCGGCCGCCTCAACCCGAAGTACGTCTTCGACACGTTCGTGATCGGTTCCTCCAACCGGTTCGCCCACGCAGCCGCCGTGGCTGTGGCGGAGGCGCCGGCGAAGGCCTACAACCCGCTGTTCATCTACGGCGACTCCGGCCTCGGCAAAACCCACCTGCTTCACGCGATCGGCCACTATGCGCGCCGGCTCTACAGCGGGATCCGGGTCCGCTACGTCAATTCCGAGGAATTCACCAACGACTTCATCAACTCCATCCGCGACGACGAAGGCACCAGCTTCAAGACCACGTACCGCAACGTGGACGTGCTGCTGATCGACGACATCCAGTTCCTGGCCGGCAAGGACAGGACGCTGGAGGAGTTCTTCCACACGTTCAACGCCCTGCACAACAACAACAAGCAGGTGGTCATCACCTCGGACCAGCCGCCGAAGCTGCTCGCCGGCTTCGAGGACCGCATGAAGTCGCGCTTCGAGTGGGGCCTGCTGACCGACATCCAGCCGCCCGAACTGGAGACCCGCATCGCGATCCTCCGGAAGAAGGCGCTCAGCGAAGGCCTCTCCGCCCCGGATGATGCCCTCGAATACATCGCCTCGAAGATTTCCAGCAACATCCGCGAGCTTGAGGGTGCCCTCATCCGCGTCACGGCCTTCGCCAGCCTGAACCGGCAGCCGGTGGATGTGGCCCTGGCCGAAATGGTGCTCAAGGACCTCATCACCGACGACGGTGCCCAGGAAATCACCTCGGCCCAGATCCTCACGCAGACGGCCGACTACTTCAAGCTCAGCATGGAGGAACTCTGCAGCAAGTCGCGCACCCGCACGCTGGTGACCGCACGGCAGATTGCCATGTACCTGTGCCGGGAGCTCACGGACATGTCCCTGCCCAAGATCGGGCAGGAGTTGGGCGGCCGCGACCACACCACCGTGATCCACGCCGACCGCAAAATCCGCGAACTCATGGCTGAGCGCCGGGTCATCTACAACCAGGTGACCGAGCTGACCAACCGGATCAAGCAGCAGCAGCGTAATTCCTGAGCCCTCGGCCGGCGCACTCTTACCTTATTAACAGGGCCCTGTGGACAACCCTGTGGATACTTAAGGGGACAACCGCGGTTAATGGGCTTAAAACCCTTAAGGCTCCTGTGGATCGGCGAATCGGCCAAAAAACTTGTCCCCATCCACACCCTGTTTAAAACCTGCTCCGCCCACAGTCCATGAACAGGGCTTAACCGCGGATTCGCACGGCAGGATCGAGTTATCCACAGTTTCCACAGCAGTTATTAACACTGCTAATCCCAAGAAAATGAATTTCCCTCAAACAACAATCTCCTTCCGCCCCCCGAGCAGTGCCCAGGCCCGTTCCGGACCGGCACAGGAGACCGGCCCCGCGAACAACACTCTTGTAACCCGGGGATGGGAGAAACGCTCACCTTGGGGCTAAGCTGTCAGCAGTGCGTCCGTCCCGGACATCTTTTGTGGTTCCCTACCGGGCCATGAGGCCCGGGGAGGGCGGACGATTCCCTTGTTGACGGAGTTCGGCATCCCTGCCGAGGTCCGCGGCAGCCTGAGCAGTCGTAGCGAATTCAGCACCAACAGCAGCAATGAAAGGCGGCACCCTTCCGTGAAGTTCAGAGTCGAACGGGACGTCCTGGCAGAAGCCGTGACATGGACCGCCCGGTCGTTGTCTCCGCGGCCGCCCGTTCCCGTACTTTCAGGCCTGCTCCTGAAGGCTGAAGCCGGTACCGTCAGCCTCTCGAGCTTCGATTACGAGACCTCCGCGAGGCTCGAAATCCCTGCTGACATCAGCACCGAAGGCACCATCCTGGTATCGGGCCGCCTGCTCGCGGACATCTGCCGCAGCCTGCCGTCCGCCCCCGTCGAGGTCGAAACCGACGGCAACAAGGTGACTCTCACATGTCGCCGAAGCAGCTTCCACCTGGCCACGATGCCCGAGGCCGAATACCCGCCGCTGCCGGCCCTCCCCACGATCAGCGGCACCGTTCCCGGCGATTCGTTCGCCCAGGCGGTGTCCCAGGTGATCATCGCGGCCAGCAAGGACGACACCCTGCCGATCCTGACCGGCGTTCGGATGGAAATCGAGGACGATCTCATCACCCTCCTTGCCACCGACCGTTACCGCCTGGCCATGCGGGAAGTTCCGTGGAAGCCTGCGACTCCCGGCATCTCCACGAGCGCCCTGGTCAAGGCCAAGACCCTCAACGAAGTGGCAAAAACGCTGGGCAGCAGCGGCGACATCAACATCGCCCTCGCCGACGACGACAGCCGGCTGATCGGTTTCGAAAGCGGCGGCAGGACCACCACTTCGCTGCTGGTGGACGGCGACTACCCCAAAATCCGCTCGTTGTTCCCGGACTCCACACCCATCCACGCCACCGTGCAGACCCAGGAACTGGTCGAAGCCGTGCGCCGCGTCTCGCTCGTGGCCGAACGCAACACCCCGGTCCGGCTCGCCTTCACCCAGGGCCAGCTGCACCTGGACGCCGGCACCGGCGAGGACGCCCAGGCCTCCGAAGAGCTCGAAGCCCAGTTGTCCGGCGAGGACATCACCGTGGCCTTCAACCCGCACTACCTGATCGAGGGCCTGAGCGTCATCGAAACCAAGTTCGTGCGGTTCTCCTTCACCACCGCACCCAAGCCGGCCATGATCACAGCCCAGCAGGACGCCGAGGGCGAGGACCAGGGTGACTACCGCTACCTCGTCATGCCCGTGAGGCTGCCCAACTAGCTGACAGATGTGCGCCGTTTTGACCCCACAAAACGGCCACAACTGCCAGTGACCTGGGTGACGGTCCCCAACGAAGCACCCCAGCGCAGAAAAGAGTTCATCCCGTGCACATCGGACTAATCGGCCTTGGAAAAATGGGCTTCAACATGCGCGAACGTCTGCGCAACGGCGGGATCGAGGTCACCGGTTTTGACCGCAACCCCGACGTTGCCGACGTCGCCACCTTGGACGAACTCATCGCCGCCGTCCCGGCGCCGCGCCTCATCTGGGTCATGGTCCCCTCGGGCGAGATCACCGACGCCGTGATCACCGAACTGGGCACCAAGCTCGACGCCGGTGACCTCGTGATCGACGGCGGCAACTCCCGGTTCACGGAAGACCAGAAGCACGGTGCAACGCTGGCCGAAAAGGGAATCCGCTTTGCGGACTGCGGCGTGTCCGGCGGGGTCTGGGGCCTCCAGAACGGCTACGGCCTCATGGCGGGCGGCGATGCCGCCGATATCGAACGGGCCCTTCCCGTCTTTGACGCGCTCCGTCCCGCAGGCGAGCGGGCCGACAGCTTTGTGCACGTCGGCGGTGTTGGTGCCGGCCACTACGCCAAGATGGTCCACAACGGGATCGAATACGGCCTGATGCAGGCCTACGCCGAGGGGTACGAACTCCTGGCCGCCAAGGAGATCGTCGCCGATCTCCCCGGGACTTTCCGGGCCTGGCAAAAAGGGACGGTTGTGCGCTCCTGGCTCCTGGACCTCATGGTCAAGGCCCTTGACGAGGACCCCGGACTGGAATCGATCTCCGACTACGTCGAGGATTCGGGCGAGGGCCGCTGGACCGTCGAGGAGGCAATTGCCAACGCTGTGCCGGCACCGGCGATCACGGCTGCGCTGTTCGCCAGGTTCTCCTCCCGCGAGGACAACTCGCCGGCCATGAAGATGGTGTCCGCCCTGCGCCACCAGTTCGGCGGCCACGCGACCCGGCCGGCCAAGTAATCCTGCCCAGCCAAGCAACCCAGCCTGTGAAGTCCTGAATCCCGCGTGTACCTAGAAAAACTCTCACTCACAGATTTCCGCAGCTACGCCCAGGTCGATCTAAGCCTTGAGCCGGGGGTCACCGTCCTGGTGGGCTCCAACGGCATCGGCAAGACCAACCTGATGGAAGCGATCGGGTATCTGGCCACGCTCAACTCGCACCGGGTCAGCACGGACGCACCGCTGCTGCGCTTTGGTGCCGAACGGGCGATGATCCGGGCCAAGCTGGTCCGCGGTGAGCAGTCGACCGTACTGGAACTGGAAATCAACGCCGCGCGGGCCAACCGCGGACGGATCAACCGGAGCAATCCGGTCCGGGCCAGGGACCTGCTTGGCATCTGCCAGACCGTGCTCTTCGCTCCGGAAGACCTGGCGCTGGTCAAGGGCGATCCCTCCAGCCGCCGCCGGTTCCTGGACGAGCTTCTGGTCAGCCTCATGCCGCGCCACGCCGCGACCAGGAGTGACTACGACCGGGTCCTGAAGCAGCGCAACGCACTGCTCAAGTCAGCCCGGGCCGGAAAGTTCAGCTCCGGGCATGAGGCAACGCTGGATGTCTGGGACCAGCACATGGCCCGGGCCGGGGCCGAACTGCTGCATGCGCGCCTCGAGCTGGTGGACCGCCTGCAACCGCACCTGAAAAACGCCTATGCGCAACTGACCGACGGCTCCAAGGAGGCCGCCGCGGTTTACCGTTCCACGCTGCAGGACAGCCTGGATGACGACGGCGCTGGGGCCAGTTCTGGGACCAGACCTGCGGGCGGCGCCACCGCCGCGGAAACCGAAACGGATGCGGCCGGCGCCGATGCCACCTCCCTCCTGGCGGAGGATCTGCGCCTGCTCTCCGTCGAGCAGCTCACCGACCGCTACATCCAGGCCTTTGCCGCATCCCGCCGCAAGGAACTGGAACGGGGCATCTCGCTGGTCGGACCGCACCGGGATGAGCTTGAGCTCGTGCTTGGATCGGCTCCGGCCAAGGGCTACGCCTCACACGGCGAAACCTGGTCCATGTGCCTGTCCCTGCGCCTGGCCTCCTACTACGTCATGCTCGACGATGCCCGCACCGGCGGGTCGCCCCCGATCCTGATCCTTGACGACGTTTTTGCCGAACTCGACGTCCAGCGGCGGCGTAAACTGGCGGCAATAGTATCCGGCGCCGAACAGGTGCTGGTCACTGCCGCCGTCGAGGACGATATCCCGGCGGAACTGACCGGACGGCGGGTGAAGGTCATCCCGGGAGGAATCGATGAGCAGGAAAATCGATGAATAAGGATACCGACGGCGGCCTGCAACCGGGCCGGGATCCCGACGACATCGATGCCGCGCAGGCGGCACTGAACAGGATGCGCGACGCCGCCGCGGCCCGGGGCGAAATCCGCCGGGCGCTCCCGCGCTCCGGTGCCGGGGCCCAGAAACCTGCCCGCGCCGCGCGGGGAACCCGCGGGTTCTCCCAGTTCCATGGCACCGGCCGGGATCCGCTGGGCCTGGGAAAGGTTGTGGGACGCCTCGTTGCCGAACGCGGCTGGAGCTCGCCGGTGGCCGTCGGCTCTGTCATGGCACAGTGGGCCGTGCTGGTGGGCCCGGAGATTTCGGCGCACTGCACCCCCGAGAGTTTTACCGACACCACCTTGCATGTGCGCACCGATTCCACGGCGTGGGCGACCCAGCTGCGGCTGCTGAGCAACAGCCTGCTGGAAAAATTCCGCACCGAGCTTGGCGACGGCGTCGTCACCAGCATCCAGGTGCTTGGACCCGCCGCCCCGAGCTGGCGCAAGGGCCTCCGGACGGTCAATGGCCGCGGACCCCGCGACACATATGGATAGCCCCGGGACCCCACGCGCCTCCGGATGTGAAGCACTTCTTGCAAAAACCCTTGAAAAATCCGCAAGCGGCGTGTAGGGCGCTCGAACGACCCGGAGTCGTATAGGCACCCTAGGGCCGGACCCCGAAAGCCTTGCAGGGGGAGCCAGCGGCCTCTCAGCGGCACTTTCCCGACCGTTTGGCGCCCTGGAATGCGGGTTTGGCTCCTATAACACGATAGAATCGGTGGAGATAACTGGGCGCCGGTGAAGCGTTGACTGAGTCCGTTTCCGACGCAATTTCAGCGTGCGGCGGACGGGATCCCAAGTCAGCGGAACACCCGGCGTCGTCAGTGACGTGCCTGTTGGCAGGAGCCTTTTCCACGGAAGAGGCAACGGCCGGCCTTCAACGAACATAGAGGAGTCGAAAGCGCCTGTGGCTAACGACAATGCAGAGATCCCGGCAGTGGAAGACGTAGCGGAAGCGGTAGTGCAAGTGGCGGCGGCAGCGGCGTCGTCGTCGGGAACCGCGACATCGCGCGAATACGGCGCCAGCGACATCACCGTACTTGAAGGCCTGGAAGCTGTCCGGAAACGTCCCGGCATGTACATCGGCTCCACCGGACCCCGCGGTTTGCACCACCTGGTCTACGAGGTGGTGGATAACTCGGTGGACGAGGCTCTGGCCGGCTACTGCACGCACATCGAAATCGTGCTGCAGGCCGACGGCGGGGTCAGGGTGGTCGACAACGGCCGCGGCATCCCCGTGGACATGCACCCCACCGAGCACAAGCCCACCGTGGAAGTCGTCATGACGATCCTGCACGCCGGCGGCAAGTTCGGCGGCGGCGGTTACGCCGTTTCCGGCGGCCTCCACGGCGTCGGCATTTCGGTGGTTAACGCGCTCTCCAGCCGCGTCGACACCGAGGTCCGCCGCCAGGGACACGTCTGGCGGATGTCCTTCGCCGACGGCGGCAAGCCGCAGGGCGGCCTGGTCCAGGGCGAGGAGGCCGCCGAGACCGGCACCACGCAGACGTTCTACCCCGATGCCACCATCTTCGAGAGCACCTACTTCGACTTCGAAACACTGCGTGCCCGCTTCCAGCAGATGGCCTTCCTCAACAAGGGACTGCGCATCACGCTGACCGACGAGCGCCGCGCTCCGGAGGAACCGTCCGAGGACGACGACCTGGACCTGGACACCGTCCCCACCGAAGGCGAAGTTCCGGCGGAATTCCACACCGTGGTCTACCAGTACGACGACGGCCTGCTGGACTACGTCAAGCACCTGAACTCCGGCAAGAAGGTTGATGTGGTCCACGAGGACGTCATCGCCTTCGAGACCGAGGACACGGAACGGCACATCGCCCTGGAAATGGCGATGCAGTGGACCAACGCGTACTCCGAGAGCGTCCACACCTACGCCAACACGATCAACACGCACGAGGGTGGCACCCACGAAGAGGGCTTCCGCGCCGCGATGACCTCGCTCATCAACCGCTATGCGCGGGAGAAGAACATCATCAAGGAAAAGGAAGACAACCTCACCGGGGACGACATCCGCGAGGGCCTGACGGCAGTCATTTCCGTGAAGCTCGCCGAGCCGCAGTTCGAGGGCCAGACCAAAACCAAGCTCGGCAACTCCGAGGTCAAGGGCTTCGTCCAGCGCGTGGTCACCGACGGGCTGGGCGACTGGCTCGAGCGCAACCCCGGCCCCGCCCGGGACGTGATCCGCAAGGCCATCTCGGCAGCCCAGGCGCGTATGGCCGCGCGGAAGGCCCGGGACAACGCCCGCCGCAAGAGCCCGCTGGAATCCTTCGGCATGCCCGGTAAGCTGTCCGACTGCTCCTCGAAGAACCCGGAGAGGTGCGAGGTCTACATCGTGGAGGGTGACTCGGCCGGCGGTTCTGCCAAGCGCGGACGCAACCCGGAGACCCAGGCCATCCTGCCGCTGCGCGGCAAGATCCTGAACGTCGAACGGGCCCGGCTGGACAAGGCGCTCGGCAACGCCGAGGTCCAGTCCATGATCACGGCCTTCGGCACCGGTATTGGCGAGGACTTCGACATCGCCAAGCTGCGATACCACAAGATCGTGCTCATGGCCGATGCCGACGTCGACGGCCAGCACATCACGACGCTGCTGATGACGCTGCTGTTCCGCTACATGCGCCCGCTGATCGAAAACGGCTACGTCTACCTCGCGCAGCCGCCGCTGTACCGGATCAAGTGGTCCAATGCGCCGCACGATTACGTCTACAGCGACCGTGAACGCGACGCCAAGCTGCTCTCGGGCCAGGCCGCGGGCCGCCGCATTCCCAAGGACAACGGCATCCAGCGCTACAAGGGCCTCGGCGAGATGGACTACACGGAACTGTGGGACACCACCATGGACCCGGACCACCGGACCCTGCTGCAGGTGACGATGGATGATGCCCTGGCGGCGGACCAGACCTTCTCCACGCTCATGGGCGAGGACGTTGAATCCCGCCGAAACTTCATTCAGCAGAACGCCAAGGACGTTCGGTTCCTGGACATCTAGAGGCTTCCTGGCCCCTAATATTCCAGAACTGATATATACCTGAAACGGAAAATATAGACTATGAGTGACGAAACACCCGAGGTGCCGGCCGGCTCCGAGCCCGTCCTTGAAGGCGCCATCCTCGACGGCGACGTACTGACTGACCGGGTCGAGCAGGTGGACCTGCAGACCGAAATGCAGCGCTCCTACCTCGACTACGCCATGGCCGTGATCGTGGGCCGCGCGCTGCCGGACGTCCGCGACGGCCTCAAGCCCGTCCACCGCCGCGTGCTCTACGCGATGTTCGACGGCGGCTACCGCCCGGACCGCTCCTTCAACAAGTGTGCCCGCGTGGTGGGAGAGGTCATGGGCCAGTACCACCCGCACGGCGACACCGCGATCTACGATGCCCTGGTCCGCCTGATCCAGGACTGGACCATGCGCTACCCGCTGGCGCTCGGCCAGGGTAACTTCGGCTCGCCCGGCAACGACGGCGCGGCCGCCCCGCGGTACACCGAAACCAAGATGGCGCCGCTCGCCATGGAGATGGTCCGGGACATCGACGAGGAAACAGTCGACTTCCAGGACAACTACGACGGCAAGAACCAGGAGCCGACCATCTTGCCGGCCCGGTTCCCGAACCTGTTGGTCAATGGCTCCTCGGGCATCGCCGTCGGCATGGCCACCAACATCCCGCCGCACAACCTCCGCGAAGTCGCCGACGGCGTTCAGTGGTACCTCGCGAACCCGACCGCCAGCCGGGAGGAACTGCTCGAAGAGCTCCTGGTGCGCATCAAGGGACCGGACTTCCCGACCGGCGCCACCATCCTCGGCCACAAGGGCATCGAGGATGCCTACCGCACCGGCCGCGGTTCCATCACCATGCGTGCGGTGGTCAGCGTCGAGGAACTCCAGGGCCGCACGTGCCTGGTGGTCACCGAGCTGCCGTACCAGGCCAACCCGGACAACCTGGCCATCAAGATCGCCGAACTGGTCAGGGACGGCAAAATCTCCGGCATCGCCGACCTCCGCGATGAGACCTCGGGCCGCACCGGTCAGCGCCTGGTGATTGTGCTTAAGCGCGACGCCGTGGCCAAGGTGGTGCTGAACAACCTCTACAAGCACACCCAGCTGCAGGACAACTTCGCCGCCAACATGCTCGCCATCGTTGACGGTGTGCCGCGCACGCTCAGCCTCGATGCGTTCATCCGCCACTGGGTCACCCACCAGATGGACGTCATCGCCCGGCGCACGCGCTACCGCCTGCGCAAGGCCGAGGAAGAAGCGCACATCCTCCGCGCCCTGCTCAAAGCGCTGGACATGCTCGACGAGGTCATCGCCCTCATCCGCGCCTCCAACACCACTGAGGCTGCACGCGACGGGCTGATGGAACTGCTCGACATCGACGAGCTGCAGGCCCGGGCCATCCTGGACATGCAGCTGCGCCGGCTTGCGGCGCTGGAACGCCAGAGGATCCAGGACCGCCATGCCGAGCTTGAGGCCCTGATCGCCGAGTACAACTCGATCCTGGCCTCTGAAGCGCGCCAGCGCGAGATCATCAGCACGGAACTGGCCGAAATCGTGGCGAAGCACGGCGATGACCGCCGCACCAAGGTGCTGATGGGCTTCGACGGCGACATGTCGATGGAGGACCTGATCCCTGAAGAGGAGATGGTGGTCACCATCACCCGCGGCGGGTACGTCAAGCGCACCCGCAGCGACAACTACCGCTCCCAGCAGCGCGGCGGCAAGGGCATCAAGGGCGCCCAGCTGCGCGGGGACGACGTCGTGGAGCACTTCTTCGTCACCACCACGCACCACTGGCTGCTCTTCTTCACCAACCTCGGACGCGTCTACCGGGCCAAGGCCTACGAGCTCGCCGAAGCCGGACGTGACGCCAAGGGCCAGCACGTGGCCAACCTGCTGGCCTTCCAGCCGGATGAGCACATCGCCCAGGTGCTGGACCTTCGGGACTACCAGCACGCCCCGTACCTGGTGCTCGCCACCAAGCGCGGCCTGGTCAAGAAAACCCGGCTGGAGGACTACGACACCAACCGGTCCGCCGGCGTGATCGCCATCAACCTGCGCGACGGCGACGAGCTCGTCTCGGCCCAGCTGGTCTCCGAGACCGATGACCTCATGTTGGTCTCCCGCAAGGGCCAGTCCGTCCGGTTCACGGCGACGGACGATGCACTGCGCCCGATGGGCCGCGCCACCTCCGGCGTGACCGGCATGAAGTTCCGGGAGGACGACGAACTGCTGGCGGCCGACGTCGTTCAGGACGGATCGTACGTCTTCATTGTCACCGAAGGCGGCTTCGCCAAGCGGACCGCGGTGGAGGAATACCGGCTCCAGGGCCGCGGCGGGCTCGGCATCAAGGTCGGCAAGTACCAGGAGGAGCGCGGGCACCTTGTCGGCGCCCTCATTGTCCAGGAAGAGGATGAAGTCCTGGTGGTCATGGAGGGCGGCAAGGTGGTCCGCTCCTCGGTCACCGGCGTGCCCGCCAAGGGCCGCGACACCATGGGCGTTATTTTTGCCAAGCCGGACAAGAACGACCGCATCATCGCCGTTGCACGCAACACCGAACGCGGGCTGGAAAGCGACGATTCGACCGAAGGTCAAGACGACAGCGAATATGCAGGCGGGGATGCCGGCGGGGACGCCGAAAATCGGGCTTCCACGCCGGATGACGTAACGTTGGCTGAAGATGGCGGATTGCATGAGGAGTCCGCAGCGGCAGAATCAGTACCGGCCCCGGAGTCAGATGAGTCATCAGGCAATGCCGAGCTGGACGAAGAAAACACCGGAGGTAACGAGTGAGTAATTCGGACTCATATCCCAACCCGAGCAGCGGCGTGCCTGGCGGAGTGCGGCAGCCCACCGCCGCGCCGCGCGTAAGCGGCGCTCCCTCGCGTCCGCAGCAGCGCCCGGGCGTGTCCGGCGCAGCCGCAGGAACGGGACAGCGTCCCCCCGCACCCGGCCAGCGCCCCACGGTCCCCGGCCAGCGCCCCGCAGTCCCGGGCCAGCGGGCCGCCCAGTCCGGCGGGCAGGGCACCGCCGGGCTGATCAAGCCGGCTCCGAAGGCCAAGGTGCGCCGTGCCAGGCTGCTGGTCAGCAAGGTAGACCCTTGGTCCGTGCTGAAAATGGCCTTCCTGCTCTCCGTGGCGCTGGGAATCGTCACGGTCGTGGCGGCGATCGTGCTCTGGACCGTTTTGGACCTTACCGGGATCTTTGACCAGGTGGACAGCCTGCTCGGGACCCTGGCCGGTTCTGAGGGTGGCGGCTTTGAATTGAAGAAGGTGGCGTCCCTGGGGCAGGTGGCGTCGTTCGCGACCATCATCGCCGTGATCAACGTGGTGCTGCTGACAGCCCTGTCGATGCTTTCGGCGGTGCTGTACAACATTGCGGCGACGCTCGTGGGCGGCATTGGCGTGACCCTCACGGACGACTAATTCCCGTACTTTTCCGCGGAATCCCGCGGGAAAGGGCCTCGATTTGAGATCGGGCCGGGATGTGCTGTACAGTCATATCTCGGCCCGATGAGGCATCGGGGCGTATAGCTCAGGCGGTTAGAGCGCTTCGCTGATAACGAAGAGGTCCCAGGTTCAAGTCCTGGTACGCCCACGGAACCAGTACTGGTTCTGGCAGAGGTTAGTGAAGGTTCGTCGATGACTGAACCGGAACGGGGAGCATGTGAAGAAGTTGCTGGTTATCGCAGCCACGGTCGCAGGCGTCCTCCTCTACAGGAAAGTGCAGGAATCCGAAGCCCGGAAAGTGATCTGGAGCAATTCAACCGATACGGTTGACTAGCCCGGAGCCTGGGAGTGGAAGCTGGAAATCAGCTGTCCGGACCTAAGGTATGATTGACGGGTTGCTTCTTATGGGGGCATGGCGCAATTGGTAGCGCACCTGCTTTGCAAGCAGGGGGTTCGGGGTTCGAGTCCCCGTGCCTCCACCATAGAATGAGCCCCGGACCGCGGAAACGCGGCCCGGGGCTTTTTTCATGCCCGTGCCTCACTCACTCCTTCGGCTTGGCGTAGTCCGCCATCCCCTGCCAGTCGATAAACACGTAGGGCTCGTCGCCGAGTACCCAGGCGTCGTGACCCGGCGGAATGACGCCGAAGTCGCCGGGCCCGAATTCGAGTTCTTCGCCGTCATCCATGACGACTTTGATGCGGCCGGAAATCGTGTAGCCGGTATGGCTGGCCATGCAGCTGTCCGTTTTGGCGATCGGCTTGACGTGATCTGACCATTTCCAGCCTGGGAGGAAAGTGGCCCGTCCAACCGGGCCGGAGTCCAGATTGACGAGATCCACCCTGCCCATGCCTTCGGCAACAGGACGTGTTTCTTCGGGATTGTCCAGGCTCTTGCGGATCATTGACGCCATGATGGTCTCCTTCTTCGATGATGGCGAGACCGAGATGTGAGACCGCGGTTTAAGGTTGGCACCGCGGTATGCACCGGTCAAGGAGTAGCGGCTGTAAAGGGCCACCACGGTCCGTCCCATTAGTGTTGGAGCGTGAACTTCTTACTTGCAGCCGTAGGGGTGCTGGGTGTGGCGTCGTCCGGGCCGCTTATTGCAGCCACACTGGGCGCCACGTCGGTTAGTGCCCTCGCCATTGCTTTCTGGCGCAACGCCATTGGAGCGGTCGTGATGGCCGGTCCGGTTGTGGTCCGCAACCCCCGTCAGTTCAGCCACGTGACCGGAGCCGAGTTCCGCTGGTCGCTCGCCGCTGCCGTGGCCCTGGCCCTGCACTTCGCATGCTTCATCACCTCCCTGCAGTTGACGTCGGTCGCGGCGGCGACGGCACTGGTGTGCCTTCAGTCAGGCTGGATCGCGATCTTCCAACTCTTCCGGGGAGTCCGGTTCCGCTGGCCGGTCCTGGTAGGGCTGGGGCTCGCCTTCGGCGGTGTAGTGACGATTACCGGCTTTGATATGGGCACCTCGCCCGAGGCGCTCGTGGGCGATCTCCTGGCCGTGGCCGGCGGCGCCCTGGCGGGCGTCTACACGCTCGCCGGAGGCAAGGCCCGGCAGAGCATGGGCACCGGCGTCTACACGACCCTGTGCTACGGCATGTGCGCCGCGATTGTGGCGGGGATGGCGCTGGTGGCCGGAGCGCCGCTGGCAGGGTTCGAAGCCACCGGCTGGCTGGGGATCCTCGCCATCACCGTGTGCGCACAGCTGGTGGGGCACACCGCGTTCAACTATCTGCTGGCGACCATGAGCCCGCTGCTGGTGTCCATGATCATTTTGCTGGAAATCCCGGGAGCGGCGCTTTTGGCTGCGGCGTTCCTGGGCGAGACGCTCCCGGCCGGGACCTATGCCGGACTGGTGATGATCCTGGTGGGGCTCGCCGTCGTGGTCCTGGGGCAGCGCGGCTCACGCTCCACCCGGGGCGCTGCTGAGGGGCGCGCTGCGGAGGGCCCCGGCGCAGAGCGGCTGGCGGAGCTTGGCACCGACTAGGAGCCGGCGGGGCCGCTCTGAGCGGCCGCGCCTGTTCGCCGGGCCTATTGGCCGCCGCGGCGGGCTGGCTGGGCCACGTTGACCGTGTGAATGGCGCGGAGCAATTTCGCGGGGAAATACACCGAGAAGAAGACCACCATGGGTGCCTTCAATGCCATCTTCTTGACGTTGTGGGCCTTGTAGGTGCGGTCAAAGCGCGTCACGTAGTAGCGGTAATCCCGCGGCGAGTCCTCCAGCCGCCGCGCCGACATACCCGAGATCATCTGCGGCCAGTACTGGATCCGGAGTTCGTGGTCGGCCAGATGCAGCGAAAGATCGATGTCCTCGTGCATCTCGTCCCGCTCGTCGCGGCACGCCTCTGCACGGATGGTTTCCCAAGCCGAGCGACGCAGTGCCATGTTGGAGCCGAAGAGGAAGTGATACTGGTGCTTAGCAAGCCTGAGCATTAGCTGACGCATTTTGTCGTCTGCCTTGAGCCCAAACCGGCGCATGGGCATGTCGTAATAGACCACCGGACCGGTCGCAGCGTGCACCGACTCGTCAGCGAAGGCTTTCTGCACCTGCTCCACCCAGTCCGGTTCCAGCACGGAATCGGCGTCGATCCGGCCCAGGATGTCACCGGTGGCGTGGTCAAGACCGAAATTGCGTGTGGGGATGAGCCCCTGATCGCGGTCCTGGCTGAGCAGGATGATGGGACTCTCCGGATACTCCAGCTGCATCTGCCGCACGATCTCTGCCGTGCGGTCCTTGGACAGGTTGTCCACCACAATGATTTCGTGGGCAGGCACCGACTGGTATACCGCGGCGATCAGACACTGCCGGATGACGCTTTCCTCGTTGTACGCCGGAATCACAATAGATACAGCCGGTGGCGGAGCAATGAGCAAAGCATCCTGGGGTGATCTATGGGGTGACATCACCACAAATTTAGCATCTAGCCTGCCGTTTGAAGGCGGAGCGCGACGCGCCTCCCCAGTCCGAGCAAACCCTGCCGCGGGAAACACGCCGTGTGAAACAAAAGGAGGGATCCCGCCGTAGCGGAATCCCTCCTTGGGAGAATACAGCCGGAGCTACTTATTCGGCTTGTCTGCCCCGTTGTTCAGGTTGGACGCGATGTTGCGGACGGCCGTCTTGGCATCGGTGGCAACCTTGGCGGCAGTCTTCGCGGTGTCGTCGGCAACGTCCTTGGCCGCTTCTGTCGCTTTGTCCGCCGCGGCAGCTACGGAACCGGATGCCTCGGTGGAAGCCTCGGCCGCAGAGTCCGCTGCCGCAACAGCCGCGGAGCCGGCCTTGTCGGCGGTGTCCTTCAGCGCTTCGCCGGCAGGAGCGGCCGTCGGGGCAGGCGTTACCGGCGTCGGCACCTTCCAGGGGTCCTCCACCGGCCTGGAAGCCCTCCAGGCGGCGACACCGGCGGCAGCTGCGGCAGCGATGATGCCGAAAATCAGCAGGCCGCGGTGCTTGGGCTTCTGCTGCTTGGCGAGCTTGGCATTGGCTGTCTTGCTGACTTCGGTGGCGGCCGCCTTGATGTTCTTTCCTGCAGTCTTCGCGTGATTCTTCGCATGTCCCTTGGCAGTCTGGGCCTGTGCCTGGACGCCGTGGACCACGCCGGAATCAACAAGCTTCTGTGCGACGGCGTCCACGTGGGCCGGAGCGTTTTCCAGCGTGCGGTGGACGGCCACGGAAGCCTGTCCGATCTGGTCCGAAAGCCTGGGAAGGTACTCGACAACCACCCGGTCGCGTGCGTTGAGGATCACCGGTGAGGCCTTGTCCACAGCCTCGTGCAGGCGCGGGGTCGCGCTTTCCGCGGCGTCGTGGATTTTCGGTGCAAGCTGGGCCAGGCCATCCTGAAGGCGAGGGGTGACAGTGGCAACGCTACCGGCCAGATTGTGGGCCGCTGACTTGAGCCCCTCCTGGATTTTGGGAGAGGCGGTATCCAGCCCATACTGCAGGCGGGGAACAGCCCAGTTCACGGCAGCCTCAACCCGCGGAGCCGCCCAATCCTTGGCGCTGTCTACTCCGGTGCTGACTGACTGCTCCAGGTCACGGGCAATACGATCCGTTTTCTTCACAACTACCTCCCGATTAATGTGACGGTTCTGCTGTTAGCCTACGTGTCTAGGAACGCACCGGCTATTCTTCAGACCGATTTCCAGTGGATTTCACCCAGCGCGGAACTGACTGTGCGGCCCTATGGGGGCGGAGCCGTCATGGAAGAATAGGCGCTATGACTGCCAACGCAACCGCAAAAGCCACTATCCACACGAGCCTCGGCGACATCGTCGTCAACCTCTATGGCAACCACGCGCCGAAGACTGTCGACAACTTCGTCGGGCTGGCCACCGGTGAGAAGGCCTGGACCCACCCGGAAACGGGCGAGGACAAGACCGGCACGCCGCTCTACAACGGCACCATCTTCCACCGCATCATCAAGGACTTCATGATCCAGGCCGGCGACCCCCTGGGCCGCGGCACCGGTGGACCGGGCTACAAGTTCGACGATGAAATCCACCCGGAACTGACTTTCAACGAGCCGTACAAGCTGGCCATGGCCAACGCCGGTGTCCAGATGGGGCGCGGCACCAACGGTTCGCAGTTCTTCATCACCACCATCCCCACCGGCTGGCTGCAGGGCAAGCACAGCATCTTCGGTGAAGTCGCCGATGAGGATTCCAAGAAGGTCGTCGACGCGATCGAAGGCGTCCGCACCGGCATGGGCGACCGCCCCGTCGAGGATGTCACCATCAACAGCATTGACATCGAAAAGCTCTAACCCCACACCATGAGCTACGGAGTTCCGGCGGCAGAGCCGTCCGCAGAGGTCCCGGTATGCCCCAGGCACCCGGACAGGCCTGCCTATGTGCGCTGCCAGCGGTGCGGGCGCCCTGCGTGCCCCGACTGCCAGCGGGCGGCCGCCGTCGGATTCCAATGTGTTGACTGTGTCAACGAAACCAAACGCACGACGCCGACAGTCAGGACCGTCTACGGCGGTGCCGTGACCGCCGGCAAACCCGTGGTCACTTTCGTGATCATCGGGCTGTGCGCCCTTGTCTATGCCCTGCAGTGGATGGTTCCCAACGACGGGATCTACCAGCAACTTGCCTACGCGCCCGCCCTGACTGATGTTGAACCATGGCGGCTGCTCACCTCGGCGTTCCTGCACTCGCAGGGATTCCTGCTCCACATCGTCCTGAACATGTATACGCTGTGGATTTTCGGCCAGATCCTTGAACCGCTGCTGGGCCACGCCCGCTTCCTGGCCATCTACCTGCTCTCGGCCGTCGGCGGATCCGTCGGCTTTCTCCTGCTGACCCCGGTGTATCCCGTGAACGGCCCCGTGGGACTCGTGGGCGCCTCCGGCGCCATCTTCGGCCTGTTCGGCGCGCTGCTGGTGGTCCAGCGTCAACGCGGCGGAGAAGTCCGCCAACTCTTGGTCCTGATCGCCATCAACGGGGTCATCGGTTTCATGGTGCCCCAGATCGCGTGGCAGGCCCATCTCGGCGGCCTCGTCACCGGCGCCCTGAGCGCCGCAGTCATTGCCTATACCCCGCGCGGCCCCCGGCAGACCCTGCTGCAGGCCATCGGCCTTGGCGGGGTCCTTGCCTTGGTGATCGTCGCGTCCGTCGTCCGGATGGCCGGCGCCGGCGCCTAGCCCGCTCCAGCCCATGTTCCCGGCCGCATGTTGCGGCCCGGTTTTGCTGTCCGCAGTGCCCTCCGGTCCTTTCGGTCCCCCTCCCCGCTGCCCAGAGGTGGGGACTTTCCGTGCGCAAACTCCGGCCGAGCCCCAACCTCTGAATTCAGAGGTGCGGCCTCGAAAGTTTTCCACAAGGGTTATCCACATTGTTAATAACTTACAAGCGTGTAGTTCAACGTGGCGACCCGGATCTGACCGCCTGAGCTGGCGATTTTCCGGCGCAGAGGCGCTGCGTCCTGCCTGATCTCCACACCTGTGGATAACTTCTGTGGGTTGCCCTGTGCGTAAGTGGACAACTTTGATCGCTGGCCCGACGCTTCTGCCAGCCGGCACCATTGCCTGCAGTGCCTCCCTGCACCGCGACGGTTTCCAGGCGCCGGCCCCCTCCAGGCCATGCCACGCCGTCACCGGCTCTCCACTGCATCTGTACGCGGCATTCCAGGTCGCGCCAGCTCTGACGCGGGGCCGATCGCGCTCTCTGTGATGCGGCCACTGCCGCGCTGTCTCTGTCCGCTGCCTCCAGGTGTCGCCGCCGCAGGCGGATGAGCCGCGACACAGCGACACAGCGCCACAGTCCGCCCGGTGCGGAGGCAGGGACCCGGGCACAGCGGCGGTGTGTTTCAACAGGGTTATTCACAGTGTTAATAACTTGATGGTCTGAGTTTCCGTGGGAACTAACCCGGCTCATGGCCCCGCAGCAGGGGTTGCGGGGCCGGGGCGCGGGCTGTTATCCCCAGCTGTGGATAACTTGTGGGTAGTGGGGTGTTATTAAGTGGATAACTCATCTGGTGCCCTGCCTGTCCGGCCAGGCGACTTCATTTCGGGACTGGCCATGCCCACTAAGGGTGCAGCAGTGCCGTCCACGGTCTGATGGGGTCTGACTGATGGGCCTGCCGTACTTGTCCACAGACAATCCACACTGTTAATAACTTACAAGGCTGTAATTCGCGTCCGCCCGGGGATCCCGTCATCGGCCTTGGACCCGGCAGTGGCCTTTAAACTGGGCCGAAACGCGCCATTAGCCCGGGAACTTATAAACAGTGTGGATAAGTTTCCCCAGACTTGTGCACAGCTGTGGATAAGGTTGGGGCAGGGTGTCGCCCGACTGGTCAGTGCGGCCAGACGCCCGAAGTTCCGCGCCGGTGGCTGTCCAGCAGATGGGTGTCCACCATTCCGGTAGCCTCCATGAGCGCGAACATGGTGGTGGGCCCGACGAAGGCGAAGCCCTTCTTGCGCAGCGCCTTCGAGAGCGCGATGGACTCGGCCGAGGTGGTGGGGACCTGGTCGAGGGAGCTGGGCCGGGGTGTGGCCACCGGCTGGAACCCCCATACGAAGTCAACCAGGCCGCCGTCGTCCCTCAACGCCAGAGTAGCCCGGGCATTGGTGATGGTTGCCTGGATCTTCAGCCGGTTCCGGACGATCCCGGCGTCGAGCATGAGACGCTCCACATCGGTGTCCGTGAAGAGGGCCACCAGTTCCGGGTCGAAGTCCTTGAATGCCGCGCGGAAGGCGGGCCGCTTGCGCAGAATCGTGGCCCAGGACAGCCCCGCCTGGAACCCCTCGAGGCTGATTCGTTCGTAGAGGCCCTGCTCATCCCGGACGGGCATGCCCCACTCGTTGTCGTAGTACTCGCGCAGCATGGGATCCACGGATGCCCACGCCGGCCGCGCCAGTCCGTCGTCGCCTATGGTTGAGCCGCTCACTGCCGGAGTCATCTGGGTTCCTTCGCTGGGCCGGGAATTAGGGCCGGGGATTAACGACGACGGCCGGCACACTGTGTGTACCGGCCCGTCAGGGATGTGCGCCGCGCGGGCCTGTTCAGGAACGCCAGCGCGTGGTCATTAGGAAGCCGATGATCGCGATTCCGAATCCGGCGACAATGTTCCACGACGCCCATGACTGCACCGGGAAGGCGCCCTCGGTGATGTAGAACGTGATGATCCACAGCAGGCCAATGATCATCAGGCCAAACATGACCGGCTTGAACCAGACCGGATTGGGCTTGTAGGCCTCCGCAGCAGAAGTCTGCGGGGCCACACGGGCAGTCCTTTTACGCGGCTTCGACTCGGGCACTGATCCTCCTTGGCGGGCTGGAACAAGAGCGGCAATGTGGCTTTATATCCTGCAGGACAGGAGCCCCCGCCGGCCAACGCGCTCTTGGTCAAGTTTGAATTCTTTTTGCTCGCACAATTCTAGCTGTAGTTCCGGCCACACCGTGGACCCCGCAACCGCCCCATCGGTCAGGCAACCACGACGGCGGTGTTGGACACTATGGGCATCGGGCACCATCAGGGCACGGCCATGCCAGGGGCTGCGGGAAACTTCGCCGTGGCCGGACACCGGCAGGCTCACGACGCGGTCCTGGACCATGTCGACGCCTTAGTGCCCGGGGACTGGATCTACGTCCAGACCCGCGAGGGCTACTATGTCTACGTGTTCCGGAACAGCCAGACAGGCCTCCCCTCACGGACCGATGAGCCGGTGCCGACGCGGCCGGGCGCCGCGCCGACGGAGAGCTATCTGACCCCGACGAGCTGCAATCCGCGGTTTGGCTCCCAGGAACGCTTTGTGGCCTACACGCTGCTTGAAAGGTGGCAACCTGTTTCCGCAGAGCCGCCGGCTGAAATTATCCAGGCGGCCCGCGCGGCCAGGGAAGGCTGACGGATTTATGGCTGGTTTTTCCGCCACCTTCCCGGTCCCTTGTGGCTCAGGATTGCGACTGCGCTGGTGCTGGCGGCCGGAGCACTGGTATTGATGGTTCAGTTCCTTTTTCCTTGGCTGGCGCAATTCACCCAGTTAACAGATTCAACGATTGGTTCAGCAAAGCACCCATGAGTACAACCAAGATCCTGGTCGTAGACAACTACGACAGCTTTGTCTACACCCTGGTCGGCTATCTCCAGGAACTCGGTGCCGAGACCACCGTGGTCCGCAACGACGACGTCACGCTCGCCGAGGCGATCGAAATGGCCGAGGCACGGGACGGTGTCCTCATCTCTCCCGGACCGGGGAATCCCGCCGGGGCCGGCGTCTGCATTGAGCTGATCAAATGGTGCGGCAGCCATGACAAGCCCATGCTGGGTGTGTGCCTGGGCCACCAGGCGCTGGCGGAGGCCTACGGCGGAACCGTAACTCACGCTCCCGAACTGATGCACGGCAAGACTTCCCTCGTCGAACATCACGGAACCAGCGTGTTTGCCGGGCTGCCCTCCCCGCTCACGGCCACCCGCTACCACTCTCTGGCCGCCGTCCGCGCGAGCATCCCGGAAGTCCTGGAGATCACCGCGGAAACGGGCACCGGTGTTGTGATGGGCCTGCAGCACCGCACCGCCCCGCTGTGCGGTGTCCAGTTCCACCCGGAATCTGTCCTGACCGAAGGCGGCTACCAGATGCTGGGCAACTGGCTCGAGTCGCTGGGCATGGCCGGCGCCGCTGAGCGGGCAGCGGAACTCAGCCCGCTTATCAAGCACTGACTCTTTAGGTACAGCATGCTCCTGCCCTGACCTTGCACGCACTGCATGCGCGAGCTCTGCACGCGCCGGCTCGGCGGTAGCTGGCCCTTACCCGCTGTCCCGCCCGGCCTAGGGGAACAGTCCGTCCAGGACCGCGCCCTCCTTTGTCGTGGTTTTGGTGGGCGTTGGCGTGGGCGTGGGCGTCGGTGAGGGGGGCGGCGCTGGCGCCTTGGCCACGGTCACGGTGATGGTCTTACCCTGTTCCACGAGCGAATCCGCGGCATCGGCCTGGCCTGTCACCTTGCCCGGGGCCACCTGGGAATTCTCCACTTCGGTGACGTTGAGCTTCAGACCCTGCTCCGTCATTTTCGCCTCCGCCTCCGCCAGCGGCAGCCCGATCAGCTGGGGCACAGCAACCTTCCCGGTGGAGACGACGATTTCGACGGTGTCCGCGACGGCCACAATTTGTCCCGGGGCCGGGTTGGTGGTGATGACAATGCCGACAGGGACCGTGGGGTGGTTGGACATCTTGGTGGTGAGGGACCCGGTCAGTCCCTTTTGGTGCAGGAGATCGCGGGCCGCCGCCTCCGTCCGGCCCGGGAGGTCGGTGGGGATGGTGACCGCGCTGGGGCCTTCGGAAATATTGAGGATGATGTCCGAGTTGGCGTCCATGGAACTTCCCGACGTCGGCACCGTGCCAATGGCTGCGCCCTTGGGGATGCTCTCGTGCTGCAGCCGTTGGAGCTGTGGCTTGAAGCCGGCGTTGTACAGCCTTTGCAGGGCCTCTGATTCCGTCAGGGACGTCACCGTGGGAACCAGAACCTTGGTTGCCTGCGGCGGGGCCTGGTTCATGAGGTTGTAGAGCCACAGACCGCCCCCGGCCAATACCAGCATCGTGAGGACCACCAGGGTCGCGATCCACGTGCGGCGGCGCGACTTCTGGCGCGGCGTGTGCTCGCGTTCGACCGGCAGCACCAGGGGCAGGCTGCCGGTGTCGTCCGTGTCATAAAGTTCGGTGTCTGCGGGCTGCAGCAACTGCTCGTCGTCGGGCGTTTCTTCAGCGGGCCGCAGCCGGCCGCCCGGGGAATCGTCAAGGAACTTGGCCCCGGTCAGCGTGAACGCTGCCGTAGGCGCCAGGGGGTCATGCCGGGGAACGGCGTTGGTGGGGTCCGTGGGGGCTTCACTGGCGGCCGGTGCTGCCACCGGAACGCCGCTGCGCGCGGCCCGCAGGGCACGGCGGAAGGCGGCCGCGTCCTGGAACCGGTCCGCGCGGTTCTTTTGCAAGGCCTTCATCAACACGCTGTCCAGCGCAGCGGAGACCTCGGGGTTGAGGCTGCTGGCGGGCTCCGGGATCTCACGCACGTGCTGGTAGGCCACGGAGACTGGGCTGTCGCCGATGAACGGCGGCCGGCCGGCCAGCATCTCATAGAGAAGGCATCCTGCGGAGTAGAGATCGCTCCGTGCATCGACGGTTTCGCCCCGTGCCTGTTCGGGGGACAGGTACTGGGCGGTCCCCACGACTGCCTGGGTCTGCGTCATGGTGGCCGAGGAGTCCGCCATGGCCCGGGCGATCCCGAAGTCCATGACCTTGACGCTGTTCGAATCCGGGCAAAACATCACGTTGGCGGGTTTGATGTCGCGGTGCACGATTCCGGCCTTGTGACTGTAATCGAGCGCGGACAGCACGCCCAGCGTGAAGTCGATCGCCTGATCGATGGTGACGTCCTTGGCCCGCACCAGATCGCGGATCGTCTTGCCGGAAACGAATTCCATCACGATGTAGGGCACACGGACGCTGTCGTCGTGGTCACCGGGGACCGCGTGGTCCCCGGTGTCGAAGACAGCCACAATCGAAGGGTGGTTGAGTGCCGCGACAGCCTGGGCCTCGCGCTTGAACCGGGCCTGGAACTGGGGGTCCCTGGCCAGGTCAGGGCGAAGCAGCTTGACGGCCACTGTACGTCCCAGCCGGGTATCGACGCCGCGGAAAACATCCGCCATGCCGCCACGGCCGATCAGCTCACCCAGCTCATAGCGCCCGCTGAGGACGCGCTGCGTGTTCGCCGGGCGTTCCTCCCTGTGCGACGGAGTGCGGGGTGTATTGCTCATGATTCTTTAGGGTCCGGACTTGGTAGGTGAAGGTGTTGTGGCGGTGGCTTCGGCGAGGTGATAGGTCACAACGCTGCCGGCGGGCACCTTGGACCCGGAAGGAGGCTCCGAGCTCACGAAGGTTCCGGGATCTTCGTTCTTGTTCGTGGGACTGACGTCGGCTCCCTTGGCCCAGCGCAGCCCGGCGTCCTGGATGGCCTGCTGGACCTTGGCCTCGCTTGAGCCTGCCTTGATGGACGGGACGGAAACCATTTCCGGTCCCTTGGAGTAGCTGACGGTGATGGTGGTGCCGGGCTGAACCGGACCGGAAGGGTCAATGTTGGTGACGGTGCCAGGTGTCGCGTCGTTGACCACCTCGACGCCGGTGACTTGCAGCCCCTGGCCGATCAGCTCGTTGCGGACATCGTTGAAGGGCCTCCCCAAATAGGCATCCGGGATCAGGTTGACCGCTGCCGGGGTGGACTCGGTCGGTGTCGCGGAGCTGGGCGTGGG
>NZ_CAKKMF010000024.1 GCF_918697925.1 Arthrobacter sp. Bi26 | reverse complement strand
GCACAGCCCGGCGGACAACCTGTGGGTGCTGGCCCTGGCCGCGGCGGTGTGTTCGCTGTACGCCGTGATCGCCGTGCTCTCGCAGCGGCGCCGGCCGTGGGCGGTGTGGATGTTCGTCCTGGTGGCGCTTTGGGCGGTGCTGGTGATCGCGGCGCCCAGCTTCGCGTGGTGCTCGTTCGCGCTGTTCTTCTTGTGCCGGACCGCCTTCAGCGGCCCCGTGGCGTACCTCGCGGGAGGCGCGACGGCGGCAGCCACCGCCGTGGGGCTGTTCCGGCTCAGCGGCGGCAGCGATATTGCCATGCTCCTGGGGCCGCTGGCCGTCGGCGTCATGCTGACGCTGATCTACACCCGCATCGAGCACGACGCCGCCGAACAGCGCCGGCTGCACGCCGAGGTGTCGCTGGCGCAGGGCCGGCTGGCGGCCAGCGAGCGCAGGGCCGGCACGGTCGAGGAGCGCGAGAGAGTGTCCCGGGAAATCCACGACACCGTGACGCAGGGCCTGGCAAGCAGCCTCCTCCTTTTGGAAGCCGCGAACAGGTCATGGCCCAGCCCGGCGGCGCGCGCGGACGTCCAAAACGTCAGCGGAATGCTGCGCCGGAACCTGGCGGACACCCGCAGCCTGGTCCACGAGCTCGCCTCCCCCGGGCTGGACACGGCACCGTTGCCGGATGCCCTGCTTCAGGCGGCGTCCCAGTACGTCCCAGGCGTGCGTCTGCTGGTCACGGGCGAGCCGCGCCCAGTCCCCGCGGATGTCCGGCACGCGCTGCTTCGCGTGGTCCAGAGCGCCGCGGCCAACATCAAACTCCACGCAGCGGCGGCCAGCGCCACGGTGACGCTGGGCTTCCTGCCCGGCGCCGTCACGCTGGATATTTACGACGACGGCGCCGGCTTCGACCCGCAGTCGCTGGCACCGCCGTCGGACGCGGGAGGCTACGGGCTCCGGGCCATGCGCCAGCGGGTGGAACGGCTGGGCGGCGTATTCTCGGTGGAAAGCACCCCCGGCGAAGGAACCATCGTGGCCGCGCAACTGCCAACTGCGGAGGAACAGTGAATCCGATTACCGTCCTGCTGGTGGACGACCATCTGGTGGTGCGCAGCGGGCTTAGGGCACTGCTGGGAACGCAGCCCGATATACAGGTCGTGGCCGAGGCGGCCTCCGGCGAGGAGGCGCTGGTCCAGATGGAGCAGCTCGGTCCCGCCGTGGTGGTGATGGACCTCGCCATGGGGCCCGGCATGGACGGCATCGAGGCCATCAAGCAGCTGCGCCGCCGCAACAGCAGGCAGGCCGTCCTGGTGTTCACCACCTACGATTCGGACGCTGACATTGTCCGCGCCGTTGACGCCGGCGCCATGGGCTACCTGCTCAAGGACGCCGCGCCAGAGGAGATCTTCGCCGCGATCCGGGGGGCGGTCCAAGGCAAGAGCGTGATGAGCGCCCCGGTGGCGTCACGGCTGTTCCAGCAGCTGCGGAACCCGGACGAAATCCTGACGCCACGCGAAGCCGAGCTGCTGAGCCTGCTGATCGAAGGCCTCAGCAACCGTGAGCTGGGCCAGCGGCTGTTCATCTCCGAGGCCACCGTGAAAACGCACCTGGCGCACATCTATGCCAAGCTCGGAGTGGAAACCCGGGCCGCGGCGATCGCCACCGCGATCCGCCGCGAGGGCATGCGGTAGCGGCCGCCGTCCGCCCGGGACGCAGGCCACGGTTCGAAACGGCCAGCCGCGCAGGGACGACTAAACTCGGTCCAAGCCCACCCACCACCATGCGAGGAGCCCCCATGCGCGCCACCATCATCCACGGTCCCGGCGACATCCGAGTCGAAGACCGCGACTACCCCACCCTCCAGCGGCCCACCGACGTCATCGTGAAGGTCACCGCCTCCTGCGTCTGCGGCTCGGATCTGTGGCCCTACCGCGGGGTCAAGCCCACCCACAAGCCGTCCGCAATCGGACACGAGTTCATCGGGACGGTGGAAAGCATCGGCGAGGACGTCAAGGACCTTGCCGTGGGCGACCTCGTGATCGCACCCTTCGTGGTCAGCTGCGGCGAGTGCCCCCAGTGCCTCAACGGCGTCACGGTCGCTTGCGACCGCCTCGCCGGCTGGGGCGGCAAAGATGACGCCGGTCACGGGATCGACGGCGGCCAGGGCCAGGCTGTCCGCGTGCCGCTCGCCGAGTCCACACTGGTCAAGGTCCCGGGCGTCACCGATCCCGACGATGCCCTCCGCGCCAGCCTGCTCACGCTCTCCGACGTCATGGCCACCGGCCACCACGCGGCCCTCGCCGCCAAGGCCGGGCCCGGCCGGACGGTCGTCGTGGTCGGCGACGGCGCCGTCGGCCTCTGCGGCGTGCTGGCCGCCAAGCGCCTCGGCGCGGAGCGGATCATCGCCATGTCACGGCACGCCGACCGGCAGGCGATCGCCCGCGAATTCGGGGCCACGGACATCGTCGCCGAACGCGGGGACGACGGTGTCGCCAAGGTCCGCGAACTGCTCGGCGGCGTTCTGGCCGACTCGGTGCTGGAGTGTGTGGGGACCAAGGAATCCATGGAACAGGCGCTGCACAGCGTCCGCCCGGGCGGCGCCCTCGGCTTTGTGGGCGTCCCCACCGGCGGGGCCGAAGCCCCGCTGCGCTTCCTGTTCGACACCAACATCTCGATCGGCGGCGGCATGGCCCCGGCCCGGACGTACATTCCGGAACTGCTGGCCGACGTGCTGGACGGCACCATCAATCCGGGCCGGGTGTTCGACTCGGTCATGCCGCTCGAGGAGGCGCCCGAGGCCTACCGCGCCATGGACGAACGGCGCGCCATCAAGGTCCTGCTGACCCCGTAGCAGGACCCACGACGGCGGCGGCGCCGGAGGCCGCGCGACTGCTTGCCCCCGCCCTTGCACGGGCAGGGGCGAGGGTCTAGCGTGAAGCGCATCAGCATCCGCCGCCGTCGAGGAGCCGTCATGGCCAGGTTTGTGCAGATCATCGAGTTCCAGTCGTCCCGCATCGAGGAGATCGAACAACTCGGCCGCCCGTCAAGAACCGAGGGGTCCACGGCCCCGACCTTCCGCCGCATCATGGCCACCGCCGACCGCGACCGCCCCGGCACCTACCTCACGATCGTTGAATTCGACTCCTACGAGTCCGCCATGGAGAACTCCAACCGGCCCGAGACCTCCGAATTCGCCGCGAAGATGGCCGCCCTGTGCGACGGTCCGCCGGTCTTCCGCAACCTGGATCTCATGTGGGAGGACACCGGCGAGGCCGACGCCGGCCAGTAGGCCTGCAGCAACACTTGGCAGGGGTGCCGCACCGGGCGCAGGACCGGGAACCGGCCACGGCTTCAAGCCGCGGCCTGGATACGCGGCTTGAATACGCGGACAGGACGTGGGAGCAGGAAAATGGGTTCTGCAGAGGGCAGGGCGCCGGAAAGCTTCGTCGTGGATCTCAGTGCATTGGGCTCCGCTCCCCTGCAACTCGTCGGCGGCAAGGCCGTGAACCTCGGCAAGCTCACCGCGGCCGGGTTCCCTGTGCCGCGCGGCTTCTGCCTCACCACGGCCGCCTACCGGAAGGCCGCCCCGGCCGAACTGGACGCACTGGCGGCCCGCCTGGACGCCGCGCAGCCCGGATCCCCGAACGACGGCGAACCGAACGACGGCCAGCCGGGCCACGCCGTCTTGGACCACCCCGGGCCCGACCTGGGCGAGCTGGCGAGGCAGGCGCGGGAAATGATCGTGACCGCGCCGATTCCCGCCGACGTCGATGCCGCCCTCCGCGCCGCGTATGCCGCGCTCGGCAGCGGCGCCGCCGTGGCGGTACGGTCCTCCGCCACCGCCGAGGACCTGCCCTTCGCCAGCTTCGCCGGACAACAGGATTCCTTCCTCAACATTTCCGGAGCCGATGCCGTGGTCGAGTCCGCCCGCCGCTGCTGGGCCTCACTCTGGACCGAACGGGCCGTGGCCTACCGCTGCGCCAACGCGATCAGCCACCGCGACGTCGGGCTCGCCGTCGTCGTCCAGGACGTCGTCGCTGCCGCCACCGCCGGCGTGCTGTTCACCGCCAATCCGGTGACCGGCACCCGGACCGAAACGGTCATCGATGCGAGCGCCGGGCCCGGCCAGGCGGTGGTCTCCGGCAGCGTGAACCCGGACCATTTCGTCGTGGATACGGCCACCGGACGCATCCTGCTCCGCTCCCCGGAAAGGACCGCGGCCAGGCGGCGGCCGAGCCTGGACGACGCCCGGATCCGCGAACTCACGGCGCTGGGCGATACCGTCCAGCGGCTCTTCGGCGCACCCCAGGATATGGAATGGGTGATTGACGCCGCCGGCAAGATCTGGGTGACCCAGTCGCGGCCGATCACCACGTTGTACCCGCTGCCGGACCCGGCCGCTCCCGAACCCCTTGGCACAGAGTCGGCGGCCTTGGCTGAAACCCGTGTGTACCTGTGCGGCACGCTGCTCCAGGGCCTGACCCGGCCGCTCACCCCGATGGGGCTCTCGGTGCTGGGCTCCATGAGGAACCGAAATGGGCCGTGGCAGTACGTAAACCCAGGGCTGCGCATGTACATAGACATGACGCCCCTGGTTCACAACAAATACGGCCGCCGCTACCTGCTGCGAATGCTCCCGCTGGCGGACGGGAGGTCCGGCGCGGTTTTCCCGGCGCTCCTGGATGACCCGCGGTTCGGCGTGCGCCCACGGCCGTCCCGGCGAACCCGTCCGGCCGTACCGGGCGCGCCGGTCCCGCGGAAGCCCGGGAAGGTCGGCGCTGCAGCGAACACTGCGGCACGTATGGCCAACCTGGGCATGACGGTCCGGCTGATTCCAGCCATGCTGCGGGCCGCGGTACGGCCCGCCGCCGAACTGCGCAGCGCCTTCGACTACGGAAATCGCCTCGAAGCGGAGCTCGTACTGCCGGAACCGGCAACCACCTTTGGCCGGCTCGATCACGCCCAGCGCATCCTGGATAACACCGTGGACGGGTTGATCCAGGCGACGCTGCCCGGACCGTCCGTTGGCTACCTCCTGCTGGCGGGTGCCCGGAGGCTGCTGCGCGGCATCGCGGAACCGCGGGAACTCGAGGCGGTGTTGCGGGGGCTGCCCAACAACGTCACCACTGAGATGGACCTTGAGCTCTGGCAACTGGCCGTCTCCATCGGCGCGAATGACGCATCCCGTGAGGTTTTCCTGGCCCACGCTCCGAAGGAACTGGCTGCCAGCTACGCGGCCGGCGCGCTGCCCGCGGTGGCGCAGACCGGCGTGCACGGGTTCCTGGACCGCTACGGCCACCGCGCCGTAGCGGAGATAGACCTTGGCATGCCGCGGTGGTCGGAGAAGCCGGACCATATCTTCGGAATGATCTCGAACTACCTCCACGTTGAGGACCCCGAACAGGCCCCGGACCGGCAGTTCGCCCGCGCTGAGGAACATGCCGAGGCCAGGATCCGCGACCTTGTGGAACGGACCAGGGCCCGCAGCCGGTTCCGGGCGCATCAGGTCGAGTTCTGCCTGCGCCGGACCCGGCAGTTGTCGGGGCTGCGCGAACTGCCCAAGTTCTACATCGTCCTCGCGCTCGCGGAAATGCGCCGCCAGCTCAAAGAGGTCGGTACCGAACTGGCCCGGACCGGTTCGGTTGCCGCCGCGGACGATGTGTATTTCCTCGAATTCGACGAGGTCCGGGTGGGCTTGCGGGGGGCCGACCTCAAGGGCATCGTCGCGGACCGCCGCCGGCTCTACGACGTCGAACTGCGCAGGCGCCGGATTCCCCGGCTGCTGCTCTCCGACGGCACGGACGTGGAGGCCGCCGTGATGGCCAAGTCCCCCGCCTCCGGCGCCCTCGCCGGGACACCGGCGTCGGCCGGTACCGCCACCGGAACGGTCCGGGTCATCCTGGATCCGGTGGGCGCCCACCTGGAGCCCGGGGAAATCCTCGTGGCACCTTCCACCGACCCTGGGTGGACACCCCTGTTCATGACCGCCGGCGCCCTGGTGATGGAGATGGGCGGGGTGATCTCGCACGGCGCAGTGGTGGCCCGCGAATACGGCATCCCGGCCGTGGTGGGCGTGCCGGACGCTACCACCCGGCTCCGGACCGGCCAGAGGGTGACCGTGGACGGATCCGCGGGAACGGTGCGCCAGGTGGATGCCCCGCGCTCCCCCGCGAAAGCCGCCGGCAGCCTGGCCGGCTAAGCAGATGAAGGGGCTATGTTAGGTCTATGGTGTCTGTCGGCCGCAACGCAGAGGGCACACCATTTCCCGAGCCCGAGGGCTTCGGTTCGGGACTGGTGGACGATGCCGCCCGCCGGGACGCCGCGTTGCCCGACTTCGACTGGGCCGAACTCCCGAAAGGCGTGGTGCGCGGTGAGTTCGCGGCGCCCAGCGGCACGCTGGCGACCATCTCCACCGGAGATCCCGGGAACCCGCGGGTCGTGCTCATCCCGGGTGCAACCGGCTCCAAGGAAGACTTCATCCTCATGCTGCCCGAGCTCGCAGGGGCCGGCTATTTCGTCCTCAGCTGCGACATCGCCGGGCAGTATGAATCCGCCCCGGCCGGGCCGGAAAACCTCGTTCCGCCCCGGCGCCGCTACGATTACGAACTCTTCCGCGACGACCTCCTCGCCATGCTGGATGCCGAAGAAGGCGCGGTGCACGTCGTGGGATACTCCTTCGCGGCGATCGTAGTCCAACTGGCCTTCGCCCACCGGCCAGAGAAATTCCGCAGCCTGACCTTGATCAGCTGCCCGCCCGAGCCGGGTCAGAGTTTCCGCGGCCTGCGCCTGGCCGGCTGGTTCAGTCGCTGGGTCAGCAGCAGGGTCGGCACAGCGTTGATGATTTGGGGTATCCGCAGGAACGTTGCCCGTGTGGCGCCCAAACGGCTGCGGTTCGTGAAGAGCCGGTTCGCGTTTACGCGCCGCGCCTCCGTCATTGACATCATCGGCCTCATGAAGCACACACCGGATCTGCGGCGTGTCCTGGCCGCCGCGACGCTTCCGAAGCTTGTCGCCGTCGGCGAACACGACCTCTGGCCGCTGGCGCTGCACCGCAACTTCGCGCAGTCGATCGGGGCGCGAATTGCGGTCTACCGCGGCGGCCACAGCCCCAGCGAAACCTCGCCGTACCAGATAAGCCGGGACCTGATTGAGCTCTTCGACGCCTCCGTCTCCGCATGACTGAAGCAAGCGGCCGAGACGAAGACCGTCGCTAGACCCTTGCACCGCGGCCCGTCGCACCGTACGTTGGGGACAGCGGACGAATGTCTCCGCAGCCGTTGGCCGCAGGGCCGCCGGAGATCAGCAGCATTTCAGAAGGATAAAGGCATGGCTACAGGCACAGTTAAATGGTTCAACGCCGAAAAGGGTTTTGGCTTCATTGCCCCGGATGACGGGTCGGCCGACGTTTTCGCCCACTACTCGGCAATCGCCACCAGCGGCTACCGCTCGCTGGACGAGAACCAGAAGGTTGAATTCGACGTCACGCAGGGCCCGAAAGGCCCGCAGGCTGAGAACATCCGCCCGCTCTAAGTACGTTGGAATTGCCCCGGCCGCCTGGCCGGGACACTTCCCCGAAGACCACAACGCCCCTCCGGAGGACTCCTCCGGAGGGGCGTTTGTGTTCCCCGGCCCCTGCTGCCGGGCGCCCGGCTCAAGGGCCCGGCGTCAGCCGACGTGGACCCACGGACGCTTTGTGACGTCCGGCTCGGCCTCGCGCAGCACTTCACGGGTGACCGGCGCGATTTCGCCTTCGCCGAACGCCAGGAACCGCAGGAGGTTGGTGAACGGGTTTCCCTCCGTCCATCGGAAGTAGATGTGCGGCATCAGCCCGGTGACATCGCGGATGTGCAGCAGCACGGAGGCGATCGTGTTCGGTACAACAGGCCCGTGGACCTCCAGGATCTGGTACCCATGCCGGATCACCCCGCGGACCTCGAGCGCGGTCTCAAAGTCCGACGAGTCGTCCACCACGACTTCGAGGAATATCGCCTGGTAGTCCACCGGGAGGTGGCTGACCTCAATGGCGGACGTGAGCTTGTCCCGGTACGCCTCGGCGCTCAGCCGCAGCGGTTCGTGGGCAATGATCGCGATGGGGCCCGATTCATTGGCGGCCAGGAATTCCAGGGCAGGGGTGTCCATCCGCACGTGAGTGGCGTGGAGCTCGAAGGAGCGCCGGAGGCGGGAGAGCAGGGAGATCACGATGATCCCGACGATGAAGAGCGCCGCGATCCGAATGCCTTCGGGCCGTTCGAAGATGTTGGCCACCGTGGTGTAGATAAACACGACGGCGATGACGCCGAAGCCGATACTGCGCTTACGCTGCCGCCGGCTGCGCGCGGACAACGTCACGGCAATCGCCGCCGATGTCATCAGGACCAGGACGCCGGTGGCGTAGGCGCCGCCCTGGGCGTCGACGTCGGCGTCGAACAGCCAGGTGATCAGGAACCCCACGAGCGTGAACACCAGGACCAGCGGCCGGACCGCGCGGGCCCATTCCGGAGCCATGCCGTACCGGGGCAGATAGCGCGGCACGAGGTTCAGGAGCCCGGCCATGGCCGAGGCGCCGGCAAACCACAGGATGGCAATGGTACTGATGTCGTAGACGGTGCCGAATCCGTCGCCCAGGTATTGGTGGGCGAGGTAAGCCAGGGCACGCCCGTTCGCCTGCCCGCCCGGCTGGAATTCCTGCGCCGGGATCAGCACCACCGTGGTGAAGCTGGTCGTGATGAGGAAGGCACTCATGATGAGGGCCGCCGTCGTCAGCAGTCGGCGGGCCCCCTTGATCCGGCCCTCAGGGTTCTCCTCGGTGTCCGTGGCGTGACCGCGGATCTGCGGCATGACGGCGACCCCGGTCTCGAACCCGGAGAGTCCCAGGGCCAGCTTCGGGAAGACCAGCAGCGCGATGCCCACCACCATCAGCGGGCTCCCGTGCTGGGTGGTCAGGGCCAGCCACCAGTTGTCCACGGCCACCGGGTGGCTGATGACCTCGAAGATCGTTGTTATGACCACGATCACGTTCAGTCCGAGGTAAATACCCACGAGGACGACGGCGACGCCGATCGCCTCCTTGAAGCCGCGCAGGAACACCGCGGCGAGCAGGGCCAGGAAGACGAGCGTGACCGCGACGTTCTGGCCTTGCATCCAGTCGGGGGCGAAGGGGTTTTCGATGGCGTGAGCGGTCGCGTCGGCGGCGGAGAGCGTCATGGTGATCATGAAGTCTGTGGCGGCGAAGCCGAGCAGCACCAGGACGAGCAGTTTCCCGCCCCAGCGCGGCAACAGCCGCTCCAGCATGGCGATGGACCCTTCACCGCGCGGACTTTCGCCAGCGACACGTCGGTACACCGGCAATGCGCCCAGCAGGGTGACGGCGACGAGGACCAGGGTGGCCAGCGGCGAAATCACGCCGGCCGCGAGCGCGGCAATGGCGGGCTGGTAGCCCAGGGTGGAAAAGTAATCCACGCCGGTCAGGCACATGACCTGCCACCACGTGTGTTTCTTCAGGTGGCTGTCGCTCACGGCCCCGGGCCCTTGGTGGATTCCCTTGGCGTCCTGGAGGCCGAACAGCAGCCAGTTCCTGAAGTGCTCCCCTGCGCCCGGCCGGGGCGCCGAAGGATCTGCCGGGGGCCGGCTGAGCGTGGTCATGATGTCCTTTCTACGCGGCGCACCGCGCCGCTTCCGTCCGCGACAGTACCAGCCCCGGCAACCGCCGCTACCGCCAGGCGAACAATCCTGACGGTTCCTTAACGCGGGCAAGGTATAGCCCACCGCGAAGGCGAAGTGTTCTCCGCCGACGTCCGCGGCCCCCGCCTCATCGATCTCACCCGCGTTGCCTTCGTCAAGGCCTACGACGTCCAGCGGCGGCGTTGGGGACTCGGACCCGGAACGCGTCCGGCACCCTGCGCGACTAGCTGTCTGGACTCTGAATCGTGCGCGCATCCGCGCGATCCTGCGGGGTTGTCCCGCGTCCGGATACAGTGGACCCGCCGGCGCCTTGGCTGTGGGATCGGCCAGGGCTGCATGCAGGAGCGAGGGACAGACATCATGACCATGATCGACAACGCCGTCTACGTTGACGGTCTGCGGACGGACAACCCCAAGAATCTGGATGAAACGTATGAGGTCATGCGGGCACGCGGGGGGATGGCGTGGATCGGGCTGTACCGTCCGGGCCTGGATGAACTGACATCGGTTGCGAACGAGTTCAGCCTGCACGAGCTTGCCGTTGAGGATGCCCTCCACGGTCACCAGCGGGCCAAACTTGAACGCTACGGGGACACGCTGTTCACCGTGCTGCGCCCGGCACGGTATCTGGACGATGTAGAGAAGGTTGAGTTCGGCGAGCTGCACGTCTTTGTCGGTCCGGACTTCGTGGTCACGGTCCGACATGCGGAGTCCCCTAACCTGGCCAAGGTCCGCCGCCGGATGGAGGCCGCCCCGGAGCTGCTGGCGCTGGGCCCGCAGGCCGTGCTGTACGCAATCCTGGACGAAGTCGCGGACCAGTATGAACCCGTCGTCGCCGGCCTGGAAAACGACATCGACGAGATCGAGGACGAGCTGTTCAGCGCCGGCCCGGACGTGGCCCGCCGGATCTACGAGCTCTCCCGGGAAGTCATCGAGTTCCAGCGCGCCACGCACCCGATTCGGCCCATGCTGGAGGCTCTTGAACGCGGTGCGGAGAAATACCATCTTGATCTGGAGCTGCAGCGCAGGCTGAGGGACGTCCATGACCACGTCATCCGCGTCGTGGAACGCGTCGACGCTTTCCGTGTTCTGCTTCAGAGCGCGCTGACCGTCCACGCAACGCTGGTAGCCCAGCAACAGAACGAGGAGATGCAGCGTCTCTCTGAATTGAGCCTGGCCCAGAACGAGGAGATGCGGCACCTCTCCGAAGCGGGCCTGAGCCAAAACGAGGAAGTCAAGAAGATCTCTGCTTGGGCGGCCATCCTCTTCGCCCCCACCCTCGTGGGAACCGTATACGGGATGAACTTCGACGTCATGCCCGAACTGGCCTGGTCGATGGGCTACCCGTTCGCGCTCGGCCTCATGCTCGCCATGGGTGTCGTCCTGTACCTTTCGTTCAAGCACCGCAAGTGGCTCTGAACTGCCAGGCGAGATCCCTGCAAGTGTCATCGGACGTGCTCCGGGCCGGCACCCCGGACCTTCAGGTGCCGGAAGACCGCTGGTGCTGCCCCGGGCGGGTGATAAGCGTCGGGCATTGAACATCCATGAGGACATCCCGGGCGACCGAACCCACCAGGACGTCCAGGCCACCGCGGCCTTTGCATCCAATGACGAGGAGCACGGCATGCGCGCCGGCCCTGACCAGGGCCGGCGCCGGGTACCTGCCGCTCTCCAGCACCGGGTTAACCCGCAATCCGGGATGGTCCTGGGCCAAACTGGCGACGGCTTCAGCCAGAACCGAGCAGGTATCCGTGGCCATTCCGTCAGCTCCGGAGCCTGCTGGCCCGCCGCCGGGTTCTTCCTGACCGTTGCAGACATGGACCACCATCAGGTCCTGGCCAAGGCGGAGCGCTTCCGCGGCGGCCCATTCCACAGCGACGGCCGCGTCCGCGGACCCGTCGGTGCCGACGACAACACCGGACCGGTCTTCATCGCCGGCCGCGGGCACGACCGCCACCACGCAGTTGCTGATGGCGGCCGTCTGAAAACTGACCGACCCGAAGCCCTCACCGTGCCTGTCCGGGCGCCTGTCGGTTCCTACACGACCATGTCCGAATCCCCAGAGAGCCGCCGAAGGGTCCTGGCTGTCTCTCCTGTCCCGAGAGTCGTGCTGACCGGGACCGCGGGGTCCAGCGCCGACACCCGCTGGGCTTCCGCAGCCAGCAGCTCAGCGGCCCGGTTCATGGCCTCCTGATACCGGTCGGCGTGCCGGAAGGACCACGGACCAGGAACGACACGCACCAGATTCAGGGGTACATGAAACTGGGCGGCCCGCCTGGCCGCCCACTCCAATGCGGCGTGACCGGCCTTGGAATTATCGACACCAACCACGATCCGGCTGTGCACGATTCCATGCCCTTCGGGGAACTTGCCAGTACATCCAATATCCCGGCGTTGTCCTCGCGCAGCCTAGGGCCGGAAGGCCCCCCGGCACGGGTCCAGGGGATCGCAAACAGCCGCGATGACGGCTTTCAAAAGCAGGTGCCGCTGCGATGAACGGCACGCCGGCAGCTGAGGCTAATTCAGCTTAGATCCAGCTGCGCTTTCTGAAGATCCGATACAGGATGGTGCTGACGGCGATCATCGAAGCGACCGAAAGCGGATAACCGTACTCCCAGTGCAGCTCGGGCATGTTCTCGAAGTTCATGCCGTACACAGTGCCCACGAGGGTCGGGGCGAACAGTATGGCGGCCCAGGCGGAGATCTTCTTCACCTCTTCGTTCTGGGCGTTGCTGGACTCCGCGAGGTGTTTCATTTCCTCATTCTGGCTCTGTGCGACGAGGGTCGCGTTGACAGTAAGGATGTCCCTGAGCATGAACCGGAAGCTGTCGATGCGTTCGTTGACCTGGGCTGTGTGGTCGGCGACGTCGCGCAAGTATTGCTGCAGGTCGTCGGCGATCCCGTATTTCGTGAAGCCGCCGGCTAGGGCCTCAAGGATGCGCGTCAGCGGGTGGGTCGAGCGTTGGAATTCGATCACTTCGCGGGAGAGCTCGTAGATGCGCCGGGACACGGCGGGGTCGCCGCCGAAGACTTCGGTTTCGATTTCGTCGATATCGTTCTCCAGGCCCGAGACCACAGGGGCGTAGTCGTCCACGACGGCATCCAGGATCGCGTAGAGCACAGCCTCCGGGCCCAGCCGCAGCAAAGTTGCGTCGTGCTCGAGGCGCCGGCGGACCTGCACCAGATCCGGCGACCCGCCGTGGCGCACGGTGATGATGAAGTTCGGGCCCACGAAGACGTGGAGTTCGCTGAATTCGATCTCTTCGCGCGAATCCAGATAGCGGGCTGCCCGCAGGACCACAAAGAGGGTGTCGCCGTAGCGTTCGAGCTTGGATCGCTGATGGGCCACGACGGCGTCTTCCACGGCGAGTTCATGCAGGTCGAATTCGGCGGCCAGAGACTGCAGCTCAGAAGCCTCCGGCCGGACGAGACCGATCCACGCCATGGATCCCTCGAAGCGGCCCAGTTCCTGGAACGTCTCCTGCAGCGTCATCGGCGAGGACACCCGCCTGCCGTCCAGATAGATGCCGCTGTCGACAAGGCTGGGCCGGCCCGCGGCTGCCAGGTCCCGGGTCCCGGCAGGGGCCGCAGCGGGGACTCCGATGTCCGGGCGGGGGCGGGAAGCGAGCTTGTACAGGCGCGTGGAAATGCGGCGAGCATTCATGGTGGCGGTCCAGACGTAGGAAGTGCAGGGTGAGATGGCCAAGATGGCCTCTCCCGCCGTGGGCTACGTTCGGATGACGTGTGGAACCCGGGACACGGGGTTCAGGCGGGAGAGGAGATGTCCCCGGCGCCGGTACTTGGAGGCTCGGTGTACACGCGACACGTCCTCTCCCTCAGGTGAAACCCTACAAAATCCTGCCCATTACATCACGGCCGGTCCCGGCCGGACAAAAAATCCCCAGGCGGCAAGTCAGAGCCACCTGCGGCGCTTGAACATCGCACACAGCACGATGCCCCGAGTACCGCAGCAAATTCTTGCTAAGGCTGGCGCGCCTCATTCTCAGACGACTTCCACCAGTCTGATCGTCTCGTTGGTTCGTTCCAGCTCTTGGGACCAATAGCCGGGATCCTTGGCCATCTGCCGGTATTCATGTGCGAAGTCCCGGAAGAGCTCGCTCAGTAAGGTGTCATCGCCTTCCACCACTTGGCGGACAGCCTCGATGTTGAGAGGAACATTCAAAAGCCGTTCGGCAGGGACGACGACTTGGTGAATGTCGTCCTGGAACCGGAGCCGAAACGAGTATTCGATGGCCAATTTCATTGGGTTGCGCCAGCCTTTCGGTCGAGTTCGGTGGAGAACGAAGCGTACCGGGGAGACATTGTAGATCTGCGCCTAATGTAGCGGGGACCAAACCGTCGAGGAAGACCGCTCGGAATCACCGCAGGAGATGATCGCCGGGCCCCGGAAGCTCGCCTGCACGGGAAAAGGGGGCCGCTCGCCAACTCGATGACATGCTGCTGCCTCGGGTCGACGCCCAACGGATTCCCATGCGAGCCCATCTCCGGGCGGCTGCATCTGGGGCGCATTAAGATAGCGCAAATTTGTGGCCTCCCGCCATATGGAAAGCGTTAGGGCCTGTTCCGGTGACGCTCCGCCGGTGCTGTCATGAAACAAGGAACGCTGCAGCCACCGTGGCCGCAATCCGATCCCCAGCAGGAGTCAACCAGCATGCACACCACGTCCCGGCGGATACAGGACACATCCGGTCTTCCCGCCGGAGCCGGTCCCACCCGGGATTTCGTCGCCGTCGATGACAGCGGGGAGTTTTCGTATCACCGGTCGGAACAGGATTTTATGGGGGCCTTTGAATACATCGAAGAAGCTGCGTGCATCATCGACCGCAGCGGCAGTGCCTACCGCCTGGCCTTGGATCCGAATCGTCACCTGATCCTCGGGCGCTCCCATGGCCCAGTGGAATTCCAGTGGCTCCGCCACGCCTGGATGGACGCGCAAAGCGCGCACCCGGAAGGGCACCGGCTCCGCCGCTTCTACCCCGCTACCCGTTACGAAGTGGTCTCGGACCTGTTCGAAACCCTCGCCCTGGAAAGCGGGACAGCACCGGCCGCGGGCGCCTGGTCTCTGGACATCGACGGCTTTGCATCACGCCCGTCCAACATTGAAGAAATCGACCGCCTGCTCGCACGTCAGGACCGGCTGGAGCATGCCCGTGTGAAGGACCCCTTCGGACACATCTACCGGCCCGCAAGACACCGTAAACACCGGTACCTGCCGGCTGCCGGATCCATCCTCTACGTCGAAATCCCCGCCACCGCCGCAGCTCACTGAGACCGATCCTCCGCCGCCGGAATCAATTCGGCCCGGCACCGCCTGCGCTTCCCGCACCCGTTAGGTGCGCTTTTCGCGCCCGTTAAGGTGCGCTTTTCGCGCCCGTTAAGACAGCGTCAAGATCCGCCCTCAAGGCGTTAAGAAAGCATCAGGACCGGGTTTTTTCCCTTTGCGAAGGCGTTGACTTTCAGTAGCCCCGCAAACGGGGCGCAGATGAAAGGAACCCTGCAATGGCCGACCTGGCTGTTATCGGAATCCTCATGGTTGCCATGGGGTTCGTTATGTGGATCGGCCACGTCTTGGCCGGGATGGTCGGCGGTGCCGATGACCGGCCGGAGGGTGGCAAGTGAGCGCCGACGCGATCATGTGGCTCGTCCTACTGATTGCCGGATTGTGCCTCTTCGGCTACTTGCTGGCCGTCCTGATTCATCCGGAAAAGTGGTGAGCGGATCATGACCTTCAACTCTGCATCTTTTGTTGTCCAGGTGGTGGCGCTGCTCATTGTTCTGGCAGCCCTGCACAAGCCTCTGGGCGTCTACCTGGCCCGGGTTTTCGAGGGCACGACGTCCAGCCGGCCCGAGCGTCTGTTCTACCGGCTGGCCGGGGTCGATGCCGACACCGAGCAGACCTGGTCCGTCTACCTTCGCAGCGTCCTGGCGTTCTCGGCCGTGTCCATTCTGGCGGTGTTCGGCCTCCAGCGGCTGCAGGGCGTCCTGCCGGGCAGCGGTTCCCTGCCCGGCGTGGACCCTTGGGTGGCCATGAATACGGCCATTTCCTTTGTGACCAACACGAACTGGCAGACGTACGTCCCGGAGACCACGGTAGGCATCTTCGTGCAGATGACGCTGCTGGCGGTGCAGAACTTCCTCTCCGCCGCCGTCGGGATCGTCGTCGTCGTCGCGCTCATCCGCGGCATCGCCCGCACGAGGACGCAGCGGCTGGGCAACTTCTGGGTGGACCTGGCCCGGACGTCGTTCCGGGTCCTACTGCCGCTCGCGTTCGTCGCGGCCGTGCTGATGGTCCTCGGCGGAGTGGTGCAGAACTTTTGGTTCACCGAGGTCACGAACCAGGCCACCGGCGTTTCGCAGCTCATCCCGGGTGGCCCGGTCGCGTCCCAGGAAGCCATCAAGATCCTCGGCACCAACGGCGGCGGCTACTTCAACGCCAACTCTGCCCACCCGTTCGAAAACCCCAACGCCCTGATCAGCTTTTTCGAGGTGTTTCTCCTCCTGCTCATCCCCTCCGCGCTGCCCTACGCTTACGGCAGGATGGTGGGCGACCAGAAGCAGGGCTACACGGTAGCCGCCGTGATGGGCACGCTGTGGCTGGCTTCGATTTCGCTGATGGGCTGGGCCGTGGCGTCCGGTCAGGGAACCGCGACGGCGGCCGCCGGCGGCCTGGGCGAGGGTTTTGAGCAGCGCTTCGGCCCTGTGCCGAGCGCGATCTTCGCCACGTCCACCACGCTGACCTCCACCGGCGCCGTCAATGTCGCCCACGATTCCCTGCCGCCGCTGGCCGGCGGAGTGGCCATGGTGAACATGATGCTCGGCGAGGTCGCCCCCGGCGGAACCGGTTCCGGGCTCTACGGCCTGCTGATCCTCTCTATCATCTCCGTCTTCATTGCCGGGCTGATGGTCGGGCGCACCCCGGAGTACCTGGGCAAGAAGATCGGGCCGACGGAAATGAAGCTCGCCGCCATGTACATCCTGGTCACCCCGACCCTGGTGCTGGCCCTGTCCGGCATCACCGTGCTGCTGCCGGACATCATGGCCAATGCGCCGGCCACCGGTCCACACCAGTTCAGTGAAGTGCTCTACGCTTTCACCTCCGGGGCCAACAACAACGGCTCCGCGTTCGGCGGCATCACCACCTCGGGCCCCTTCCTGTCGGTCATGCTGGGCCTGGGCATGCTGCTGGGCCGCTTCCTACCGATCGTCTTGGTGATCGCCCTGGCCGGTTCCCTCGCCCGTCAGGGCAAGATTCCGGCCTCCGCCGGCACCGTCCCCACCCACGGCCCGCTGTTTGGCTCGCTGCTGCTGGGCGTGACAGTGATCATGACCGCCCTGAGCTACTTCCCGGCCCTTGCCCTGGGCCCCCTCGCAGAAGGACTTCTCAAATGACCCGGTCTCACACGGCATTAGCCACGGACACCGACGCCCAGACCTACGCCGACGGCAACCCCCTTGGCACTCCGGGCGAACATAAGCACCACACCAAGGCCCCGGCAAAACTCACGCTCGCGTCCGTCGTCGCCGCCCTGCCACTTGCGGTCCGGAAACTCTCGCCGCGGCAGATGATCCATTCCCCTGTCATGTTCACCGTGCTGGTGGGGGCCGCCCTGTGTACGGCGATCTCGGTGTACCGGCCGTCGGTGTTCGGCATCGCCGTGACGGTCTGGCTGTGGCTCACGGTCCTCTTCGGCACTTTGTCCGAATCCATCGCCGAGGGCCGGGGCAAAGCCCAGGCGGACAGCCTCCGCGCCAGCCGCAAGGGCGTCCAGGCCCGGCTCCGGCAGCCAGACGGCTCCACCAAGGACGTCCCCGGCACGGAGCTGCGTCTCAATGACGTGGTGATCTGCGAGGCCGGGGACGTCATCCCCTCGGACGGCGAAATCATCGAAGGCCTGGCGAGCGTCGACGAATCGACCATCACCGGCGAATCAGCCCCGGTGATCCGCGAATCCGGCGGTGACCGGTCCTCCGTCACCGGCGGTACGAGGGTGCTCTCGGATCGGATTGTCATCCGCATCACGGCCGAGCCGGGACAGACGTTCATCGACCGGATGATCAAGCTGGTCGAGGGCGCCGTGCGGCAGAAGACCCCCAACGAGATCGCCCTCCACGTGCTCCTGGTGTCACTGACCATCGTGTTCCTGGCCGTCACCATGTCGCTGGCACCGTTCGCAGCCCTCGCCGGCGCCACGCCTTCCCCGATCGTGCTGGTCGCCCTGCTGGTCTGCCTGATCCCCACGACGATCGGGGCGCTGGTCCCGGCGATCGGCATCGCCGGCATGGACCGCCTGGTCCAGCACAACGTGCTGGCCACCTCCGGCCGTGCCGTGGAGACCGCCGGGGACATCACCACACTGTTGTTGGACAAGACCGGAACCATCACGTATGGCAACCGCCGCGCTGTTAATTTCTTCCCCGCCAACCAGGTGGAGCGGACCCGGATGATCGAAGCGGCCCGGGTCTGCAGCCTGGCCGACGAAACCCCCGAGGGACGCTCCATCCTGGACCTCGCCGCGGACAAGGGCGTGACCGGGTCCGATCTGACCACACTCGAACGCACCTCCGGCAAGTTTGCCGTGGTCCCCTTCAGCGCCGGCACCCGCATGAGCGGGCTGGACCTTGACGGGCTGCAGATCCGAAAAGGGGCTGCCTCCACGGTGGCGGCATTCGTTGCCGAATTCGGCGGGCACACTCCGGCGGAGGTCGACCACCGGGTACAGGAAATCTCGGCCCAGGGCGGCACGCCCCTGCTGGTCGCCCAGGTGGACAAGGACGGCCGGGCGGACATCCTGGGAACCATCCACCTCGCCGACGTCGTCAAGCCCGGCATGCACGCCCGCTTCGCCGAACTGCGGCAAATGGGCATCCGGACCGTCATGATCACCGGCGACAACCCGATCACTGCCAAGGCGATCGCCGCCGAGGCCGGCGTCGATGATTTCCTGGCGGAAGCAACCCCGGAAGACAAGCTCGCGGTCATCAAGAAGGAACAGGCCGCAGGCCGGCTCGTGGCCATGACCGGTGACGGCACCAACGACGCCCCGGCCCTGGCCGCGGCAGACGTCGGCGTCGCCATGAACTCCGGCACCCCGGCCGCGAAGGACGCTGCCAACATGGTGGACCTCGACTCCGACCCCACCAAACTCATCAACATCGTCGGCATCGGCAAGCAGCTGCTCATCACCCGCGGCGCCCTGACCACCTTCTCGGTCGCCAACGACGTCGCCAAGTACTTCGCGATCGTCCCGGCGCTTTTCACCGCCGCATTCCCGGGGCTCGGACTGCTGAACATCATGGGCCTGGCCACCCCGTCTTCGGCCATCCTGTCCGCGGTGATCTTCAATGCCCTGATCATCATCGCCCTGGTGCCGCTGGCGCTCCGCGGCGTCAAATACCGTGCCGTCTCCGCCAACCAGGCGCTGGCCCGGAACCTGCTGATCTACGGGCTCGGCGGCCTGATCGCACCATTCATCGGCATCAAAATCATCGACCTCATGATTTCGCTCATCCCCGGAATCGGCTAGGAACATCCCCATGAACATCCTCACCGGCTACCTCCGTCAGCTGGGCACCGCCCTGCGGTTCCTCCTCTTCGCCACGCTGGTCCTCGGCGTGGCCTACCCCCTGGCAGTCTTTGGCACCGGGCAACTGATCGCCCCGTACCAGGCCAACGGCTCCATCCTCAAAGACAGCTCCGGGGCCCCGGCCGCGTCCGCCCTGATCGCCCAGGCCGCGGCCGACGATTCCGGCGCCCAGGACCCGCGCTGGTTCCACGCCCGGCCCTCGGCCGTGAAGTGGGACCCGGCATCGTCCTCGGCCACCAACCTGGGGCCCAACGACCCGAAACTGCTCGACGCGGTCGCCGCCAACCGGTCCGCCGTCGCCGCGGCTGAAGGCGTGGATGCGGCAGCGGTTCCGGCCGACGCCGTGACGGCCAGCGGTTCCGGGCTGGACCCGGACGTTTCACCCGAGTACGCCAAACTGCAGCTTGCGCGGGTGGCGGCAGCGAACGGCCTGAGCACCGACGCCGTCGCCGCCATGGTGGAGCAGTACACGAGCAGTGGGGTAGTCGCGTTTCTCGGCCAGCCATCGGTCAACGTGACTGCCCTCAACCTCGCCGTGGCGGCGGCCGCACGGCCGTCGCAGCCGGCTCAAACCAAGTGAGAGAATGACGGCATGGCACGTGGAACGCTGCGGATCTTCCTGGGGGCCGCGCCGGGGGTGGGCAAGACCTACGAGATGCTTGAAGAAGCCCACCGGCTCGGCGAACGCGGCGAGGACGTCGTGGTCGCGTTCGCCATGGACCACGGACGCAGCGAGACGCGGGCGCTCCTGGCGGGACTTGAGGTCATCCCGCCCCAGCGCCTGCCCTACCGGGGCACGGAGTTCGAGGAAATGGACCTTGACGCCGTCCTGGTGCGGGCCCCGGGGACCGCGGTCGTGGACGAATACGCCCACTCCAACGTTCCGGGCAGCCGCAACGAGAAACGCTGGCAGGACGTCGATGCGCTCCTTGATGCCGGCATCAACGTCCTCTCCACCGTCAACGTCCAGCATCTGGCGTCCCTGGGCGACGTCGTCAGCGCCATCACCGACGTCCATCAGGCGGAGACGGTGCCCGACGACGTCGTCCGGAAGGCGGACCAGATCCACCTGGTGGACATCTCCCCCGAGCTGCTCCGCCAGCGCCTGAGCGACGGCAAGATCTACGCTGCCGAAAAGATCGACGCCGCCCTCTCGAACTATTTCCGCCTGGGCAACCTCACGGCACTGCGTGAACTGGCATTGCTGTGGCTGGCCGACCGGGTGGACGAGGGCCTGGCCAAGTACCGGGCCGAACAGGGCATCGATGCCAGCTGGCCGGCCCGGGAACGCATCGTCGTCGGGCTGACCGGCAGCCCCGAAGGGGAAGTCCTGATCCGCCGCGGGGCCAGGATCCTCAACCGCGTCAACGGCGGGGACCTGCTGGCGGTCCACGTCCGGTCCGCCGATGGCCTCGCCGAGGAGTCGCCCCACGCGCTGGAAGCCCAGCGCCGCCTGATCCTGGACCTTGGCGGCAGCTACCACATCGTGACCGGCGAGGATCCGGCCGCCGCCCTCCTGGACTTCGCCCGCAGCGTCAACGCCACCCAGATCGTCGTCGGCATCTCCCGGCACAAAAAGCTCGCCGGCCTGATCGGAAACCTGCTCGGCGGTGGGGTTGGCACCCGGGTGGTCCGCGATTCCGGGGACATCGACGTCCACATGGTCTCCCATCCCCTGGGCGGCCGCGGCGCCGGGCCGCGCCAGCACCGGGACCTTGGCCGCGTCCGGGTCGCCGTCGGGTTCGCCCTCGCTGTGCTGCTCCCCATGGTCCTGCAGCTCCTGCTTTCGCTCCTGAACCCGGAGCGGAATGTCGCTGCGGCCATGCTGGTGCAGCTCACCGGCTCGGTGGCGGTGGCGCTGATCGGCGGGTTGTGGCCGGCCATCCTGGCCGCACTGTGGAGCAGCCTCCTGGTGAACTACTTTTCGACCCCGCCGCTGGGCACGCTCACCATCAGTGATCCGCAGAACTTCCTGGCCCTGCTGGTGTTTGTAGGCGTCTCGGCCGCCGTTGCCGTTGTGGTCGACCTATCGGCCCGCCGTTCCAAGGAGGCCGCGCGGGCCCGCGCCGAAGCCACGACGCTGGGGGACCTGACGCGCAGTGCCGCCGGCTCGGAGGACACGGTTCAGGCATTGCTGGAACAAGCCCTGAGCGTCTTCCAGGTGCGTGGTGCTGCCGTTTTCAGCCTTGGCTACGGCCCCGCGGACGGCGACAGCGGCGCAGGACCCGACCGGCGATGGCAACTTCAGGCCGCCGTGGGAGAAATTCCAGCCCTGTCCGCCGGCGCGCCAAGGAACGATGGCACCGGCGACAACGTGGAAGAAATCGACGCCGTCACACGCCTCGTGTTGTTCGGACGGATCTTGCCGGCAAGCGACCGGCGCCTTCTGGGGGCGTTCGGAGTTCATCTGGCGGCACAGCTGGAACGCCAGCAACTGGTCGCCAGCCGGCGGGAGATGCTCCGCTTGGCCGAGAGCAACACGATGCGCACCTCCATCCTCCGCGCTGTCTCGCACGACCTGCGCACCCCTCTGGCCGGGATCAAGCTTGCCGTCGGCGGACTGCGGCACGACGACGTCCATTACACCCAGGCAGAGGAGCAGGAACTGCTGGCAACGATAGAGGAGTGCTCGGACAGGCTGGACGCGCTGGTGGGCAATCTGCTGGACATGTCCCGGATCACCTCGGATGCCGTCAATCCCCTGCTCAAACCCGTGCGGTGGTACGAGGTCATCCCGGGTTCCCTGAGCGCCGTCCCCGCGGGGCGGGTGCGAGTGGACCTGCCTCCCAACATGCCCGAGATCGACGCCGACCCTGGAATGCTGGAACGAGTGATTGCGAACATCGTCGAGAACGCCGTGAAATACGCCCCCGATTCGGATATCGTCCTGGTCGGGGCGGCCGGCGGGCTCAGCCCGGCGACTCTCGGAGGGCGCCCTGCCGGCGAGCTCCGGGTCATCGATCACGGCCGGGGAATCCCGGCGGAGAGGGTCATGGAAATGTTCCGGCCATTCCAGCGTCTCGACGACGCCCCGCAAACCACAGGAATCGGACTCGGGCTTGCGGTGGCGAAAGGGTTCACGGATGCCATGGGTGGCAGCCTGAGCGCCGAAGCGACACCGGGCGGAGGGCTGACGATGATTATCCGGCTTCCATTGTCCACGGGGACCCCGTATGACGGACACCGCGCCCAGGCCCCGTTCGAGCCCCGGTCGCTGGTGGCGCGCCGCGCTCATGCGATGCCCCTTTCGTCCGGACCGGACGCAACATGACGGCGGTCCTCGTCGTCGACGACGACCCGCATCTGCTCAGGGCCCTCCGGATCACACTCCAGGCCCACGGCTACGCCGTCACCACCGCCGTAGACGGGACCTCAGCGCTGCTGGCGGCCACCCAGAACCCGCTCTCACTCATCATTCTGGACCTCGGCCTGCCTGACATTGACGGGACCAGCGTCCTCAAAGAGCTGCGCGGCTTCAGCAGCGTGCCGGTCTTGGTGCTGTCCGCCCGGCACGGCTCCGAGGACAAAGTTGAGGCGCTCGACGCCGGCGCGGACGACTACATCACCAAACCGTTCGGCCTGGACGAGCTCCTCGCCCGGCTCCGCGCCCTCCGGCGCCGCAGCGTCGAACCGGACGAATCGCTGGTCGTGACCGAGGCTTTCACCATTGACCTGGGCAAGCACCGGGTTACCCGGGACGGCGAGGACATCCGGCTGACCCCGACTGAATGGAAAATCCTGGAGGAACTGGTCCGGAATCCGGAAAAACTCATCACACAGCAGCAGTTGCTCGCCAGAGTCTGGGGTCCGGCGTACGCCAAGGAGACCAACTACCTCCGGGTCTACATGGCCCAGCTGCGGCGCAAACTGGAGCCGGACACCGCCAACCCCCGCCACCTGCTCACCGAAGCCGGCATCGGCTACCGGTTCATGCCCTGATGGTTTCCGATGCCGGGCCGGCAATGGATACTGGGGCAATGACTAATCGCAGCCCGCTCAACAGGGACGATGCCGGCCCGTCGGCGCTGCAGGAGATCCCGGCGCAGCTGCGGGCCGTCCTCAACGGGATCCCGGCCATGGTGGGTTACTGGGACATGGGTCTCCGCAGCCGCTTGGCCAACGATGCCTACTGCGAGTGGTTCGGGATCGAGCCGCAGCAGTTGAACGGCATGCACGTCCGGGACGTGCTCGGTGACGTGGCCTTCGAAGCGACCCGGCCGCTCATCGAACTGGTGCTCGCCGGAGAGGCGCAACACTTTGACCGGACCCTCGTGAATGCCGCGGGCGAGTCACGCTACACCGAGGTCACGTACACTCCCGATACCCGCGACGGCGCGGTGCAGGGCTTCTTTGTCGTGGTCACCGACATCACGGAGCGGGTGCTGGCCGACCGGCGCCGGCAACGGGACATGGACCGGTACCGTGCCTTGGCGCGCAGCGTCCCCGGCGTCTTCGTGCTCCTCTTCGACGCCGAGCTGCGCTATCTGATCGCCGAAGGCCAGGAACTGGAGACCTTCGGCTACCGCACGGAAGAGCTCGAAGGCCGGCGCATCCAGGACGTACTCAGGGGCAATCTCGCCAGCGAGCTCGAACCGCGCTACCGCGCAGCCCTCGCCGGCCGCGAGGTCTCCTGGAGCCGGCAGATCGGCCACCGCACCTACCGGCTCAAGGCCGGACCGGTCTACTCCGACGAAGACGGCGCGGCCGGTATGGTGGTGGCCGTTGACGTCACTGAGCGCTTGCAGCAGCAGCAGGTATGGGAGGCCTTGCACGAGATAGCGACCGCCGTTGCCCGCAACGCCGCCCCTGCAGACATTTCCGAGCGGGTCGCCGCCATTGTCCGCGAGCTGTTCAACGTGGACTCCGCCGCCGTGGTCCGTTTCACGGGCGCGTCCTCGGCGGAAATCGTCGCCATGGCCCCGAGCCTCCCGCCGACGCTGAGCCGCCGGCACATCTTCGCCCCGACAGACGAGTCCGCCACCGTCCGGGTGGCCGTGACCGGCAAGCCGGCCCTCGTTGTGTACGGGCCGGAGGGCGGGCCGGCGGCGGAGCAGATGCGCGCCGGCGGGTTCCAGTCCGCGGCGGCAGCACCGGTCCGCGTCCGCGGAAGCCTCTGGGGCGTGGTGAGCCTGACCTCGAAATCCCGCACGGGCGTCACGGAAGCCATGATGGAGCGGCTGGCCCAGTTCGCGGAACTCGTCGAGATCGCGATCGGCAACACGGAGGCATGGACCGATCTGGAGCTCCAGGCGACAACCGACGCCCTCAGCGGCCTGCCAAATCGGCGGGCGCTGGAACAGCACCTCGACGAACAGGTGGCGCTGGCCGGGAGACGTGGGACCAGACTCAGTGCCGTCGTCCTGGATATCGACCACTTCAAGAGAGTCAACGACACCCATGGTCACTTGATGGGCGACGTCGTCCTCGCGGAGATCGCGGCCAGGCTCCGGTCGGTCGCCCGCGCCAACGAGATCGTGGCCCGCTTCGGCGGCGAGGAGTTCGTGTGGCTGCTCCCGGAGACTGACGGCGCCGAGGCCCTGTTCGCGGCCGAACGGGCCCGCGAGGCCATCGCCTCCGAACCGTTCGGGGAAGTCGGTTTCCTGACGATCTCCGCCGGAGTCTGCGAGCAGGGCGACGCCACGGCCGGTTCCCTCCTGGATTGCGCGGACCGGGCCCTGTACGAGGCCAAGAACGCCGGCCGCAACCGCACGTCCCGGTACGGTCACGCCAGCCCGGCGGGCCGGACCGCTTCGGCCGGCCAGGCTCGGAACGGCCAGGCGCGGGACGGCACGGACACGCGCGGGGCCTAGACGAAGGCGGACTTCCCCGTCACGGCCCGGGCCACGATCAGCGAATTAATTTCGTAGCTGCCCTCATAGGTATAGAGGATTTCGGCGTCGCCGAAGAGCTTGCCCATCTCATAGTCGCTGCTGATGCCGTTGCCGCCCATGAGGGACCGGCCCATCGCCACCGAGGCACGCGCCAGCCGCGTCGTGGTCGATTTGGCCATCGCGGCCTGGACCATCTCGAGCTTGCCGTCTTCCTGGATCCGCGCCAGCTGGGCCATCAGGGCCAGGGAGGCCGTCGCGTTGCCCAGGATCTCGGCGAGCTGCTGCTGGATGAGCTGAAAGCGGGCCAGTTCCTTGCCGAACTGGCGGCGCTGCAGCGAATAGGCGCGTGCGACGTCGAACGCGGCCAGCTGGATGCCGGCGCCCTGCCAGCCCACCCAGGCCCGTGAATCCCGCAGGAGCTCATTGGCCTTGGAAAAGTCGGTGGCGCCGGGAAGGAGGTTGGCCGCCGGGATGCGGACCTCGTCGAGGACAATGTCGGCGTTCTGCATGATGCGCAGGCCGATCTTGTTGGCGATCTTCGTGGCGGTGTAGCCGGCACGGTCCGTCTCCACGATGAAGCCCTTGATGTGCTGGTCAGCAACGTCCCGGGCCCACACAAGGGCGAAGTCCGCGATGGTGCCGGCGCCGATCCATCGCTTGGCGCCGTTGAGGACCCATTCGCCGCCGTCCAGCCGCGCGGTGGTTTCCAGGCCACCGGCGATGTCCGAGCCGTGGTCCGGCTCCGTCAGGGCGAACGCTCCGAGCTGGGTGAACGCGGTGAGGCCGGGGAGCCAGCGTGCCTTCTGTTCCTCCGAGCCCAGCTCATCGATCATGCCGACAATCAGCTCGTTGTGGATGCCTACGAGCGCCGAGAGGGAGACGTCGGCGCGGGCCACCTCGACGTACATGAGCCCCTTGAAGAGCTTGGACGTGCCGTCCGTTTGCAGCCCGCCCAGACCGTATTTGCCGAGTTCCGCGAGCAGGCCGAAGGGGAACTCCTCGCGGTTCCAGTAGTCGATCGACGCGGCCCGGATCCGGGACTGCAGGAACTCCCGGACCTCCTGGTAGCGGAGCTGTTCGTCCGGCGGCAGCAGGTCCACGATGTACATCAGGTCGGCGTCGGGGAACGGCGGCTGCGCAACTGCTGCTGCGGCGCCTGTCTCCGCCGTGTTTGATTCCGTGTTTGTTTCGGCTGGCGCCGGCTGTCCGCTGGCACGTCCTTGTGGCTGCACGGGCACGTATCCCTTCCTCATGCGCGCCGCCTGCAGAGCAGCGCCGCTCTTCCAAACCCTTGGATGTCCTAGTATATTGCACAGTGATGGGGATCACTAGGCAGGCACCGTGCCGGACCGGCGGGATCCCAGGCAACGGCGCCACGCCCGGAACGGCAGCGCCAGAGTACTTCGAAAGGTGCACCATGACCGTGACTGAGGAATTCCGGGCCGCGCGGGACCGGCTGCTGGCCCTGCGCGGGGACTACGACGGCGCCCGCAGCGAATTCCAGTGGCCGCGCTTCGAGGAATTCAACTTCGCACTGGACTGGTTCGACCAGCTCGCGGCAGACCCGGCCAGGGCGGACAAACCGGCGCTGGTGATCGTCGAACAGGACGGGTCCGCGACCCGGCGCAGTTTCGCGGACCTCTCCCGGCGCTCGTCCCAGGTGGCCAACTGGCTGCGCGCGCAGGGCGTGCGGCGCGGGGACCGGATGATCATCATGCTCGGCAACCAGGTGGAGCTCTGGGAACTTATGCTCGCCGGCATCAAGCTGGGCATCGTCATGATCCCCACCACCACCCTGATGGGACCCGCCGACCTGCAGGACCGGGTGGAGCGCGGCGGCGCATCCTGGGCCGCCGTCGGCAGTGCCAACATCGCCAAGTTCGCCGACGTCGCCGGTGACTACACGCTGATCGAAATCGGTGGCAGCCCCGCGAGTCCCGCCGCAGCCCCGGACAATGTCCGGCAGTACGCCGACGCTGCCGACGCCGGAGTGGACTTCACCCCGGACGCCCCCACCCTTGCCGACGAGACCCTCCTGCTGTACTTCACCTCCGGCACCACGTCCAAGGCCAAACTCGTCGAACACACGCACACCTCCTACCCGGTGGGACACCTGTCCACGATGTTCTGGATCGGGATGGAACCGGGCGACGTGCACCTCAACGTGGCCTCGCCGGGCTGGGCCAAGCACGCCTGGTCTAATGTGTTCACCCCGTGGATCGCCGAGGCGTGCGTGTTCATCTACAACTACGAACGCTTCGACGCCAAGGCCCTCATGGAACAGATGGACCGCGAATCCGTGACCAGCTTCTGCGCCCCGCCGACGGTCTGGCGGATGCTGATCCAGGCCGATCTCACCCGGCTGTTGAACCCGCCCACCAAGGTGGTGTCCGCCGGCGAACCGCTCAACGCCGAGGTGATCGACCAGGTCCACCGTGCCTGGGGCCAGAGAATCCGGGACGGCTTCGGCCAGACCGAATCGACGGTGCAGATCGCGAACACCCCGGGCCAGCCAATCAAGATCGGCGCCATGGGAAAGCCGCTGCCGGGCTACGACGTCGTGCTCGTGGACCCCGCTACGGGTGCGGAGGCCGACGACGGCGAGCTCTGCCTGCGCCTCGACCCCCGCCCCGTGGGGCTCATGAAGGCGTACTACGGCGACCCGGACAAGACGGCGGAGGCTTTCCGGGACGGTTATTACCACACGGGGGACATGGCGAGCCGGGACGAACGGGGCATCATCACGTATGTGGGCCGCGGCGACGACGTCTTCAAGTCCTCCGACTACCGGCTGTCCCCCTTCGAACTGGAGAGCGTGCTCATTGAGCACCCGGCGGTGGCGGAGGCCGCCGTCGTCCCCTCCCCCGACCCGCTCAAGCTGTCGGTGCCGAAGGCGTTTGTGGTCCTGGCGGCCGGGCACCAGCCCGGCCCGGAGCTGGCCGAGGATATCCTGCGGTACTGCCGGGACCACCTGGCCCCGTTCAAGCGGATCCGCCGGCTGGAGTTTGCCGAACTCCCCAAAACGATCTCGGGCAAGATCCGCCGGGTGGAGCTGCGGCACAGCGAGGAGCTGCGCCACGGCGGCGGGCCTGTTCCCGAAGGCTTCGGCGTCGAGTACTCCGACTCCGATTTTCCCGGGCTCAAGAGTCAGGGGTGAGCGTGGGAACACCGCTGCCGCGAGATCCGATCGCCGACGCCCGGCTGAACTGGGAGCGCCACGGCTGGTCCGACGTCGCCGCCCCGATGGCCGCGATCACCGCCATCATGCGAACCCAGCAGATCCTGCTGGGCCGGATCGAGGCCGTTCTCAAGCCGTTCGGACTCACGTTTGCCCGGTACGAGCTGCTGGCCTTGCTCAGCTTCGCCCGCAGCGGGGCGCTGCCCATGAACAAGGCGAGCGCGCTGCTGCAGGTCCACCCCACATCGGTCACCAACGCCGTGGACCGGCTCCAGGACGCCGGGCTGGTGATGCGCTCACCGCATCCCACGGACGGCCGCACCACCTTGATCGAGCTCACCCCCGACGGGCGCGCCCTGGCCAAACGGGCGACGGCGGTGCTGAACTCCGAGGTCTTCGGCCAATCGGGTTTCGGGGACCAGGACGTGGACCAGCTGATCCGGATCCTGGGCACGTTCCGCCGGAACGCCGGGGATTTCAGCGGCTGACTGGCCGTCTTGCCCGACACATTCCTAGACGGCCTGTGGTGTCGGCGGAGCATATTTGAGATGGCGGTAGGCCGTCGGGCTGAGGCCGAAACGGCGTTTGAAGGCCGCGCTCAGCGCAAACGGGCCCCCGTACCCGACCTGGCCGGCGACCTGGGCGGTGGTGAGGTTCGGGTCCGCGAGCAGCTCGCTGGCGAGCAGCATCCGCCAGTTCGTCAGGTAGGTCATCGGCGGCTCGCCGACGACATCGCGGAAGCGGCTGGCCAGCGTGGCGCGGGAGACGTGCAGGCGGGCGGCGAAGGTCTCGAGCGTCCAGGCTTCGGCGGGGGAATCGTGCATAAGCTCCAGCATCGGGGCCACCAGGGAATCCGTGCCTGCCGCCAGCCAGCCGGTGGCCCGCCCGGGATGCTCGGCCGCCCAGGCGCGCACGGCGTGGACCAGCAGCACATCCAGCATCCGGTCGACCACGCTTCCTTGTGCCGGGGCGTTCGTGGTGATCTCGCCGCCGAGGAACCGCGCCAAGGCTGCATCAACGCCGCCGGCGGGGATGATGGCGACACGGGGCAGCACGGCTGTTACCGCGGAACCGATTTCCGCCTCGGTGGTGTAGGTGCCGACGAGCACGACCGTTTCCCCTGCCGACGCATTGCCCCAGGTGCGAACGCCGTGGCTCATGCTGAGGTGGACAGTCTCGCCGGAAGACGTGGTGCATTCCTGACCGGGATGAATGATGATGGTCGCCGCCCGTCCGGGGTCGTCGGCCAGAAGATAGGGGTCAGGCCCGCGGACGACGGCGATGTCACCGGATTCGAGGAGGACCCGCTCGTTGTCCGCGGCACCCGGATCGACGCCGCTGGAGCAGGCGCGGCGGACTCCTGGCGGACGTTCGAGCGGGCCTGGAACCGGGCCAACACCGTGCGATGCGCATTGTCGATCGCTGGCGCGGCAGCCCTGGCCGCTTCGCTGGCCCGGTGATGCCGCGGCTTCCCGGGCAGGTTCACGGCAGGCCCGCCTGGTGGAAATCCTCAGCGGGGCGCGTCGGGGTGGATGCTCCGGGTCTCGCCGCGTTCATGCGGGGGCCGGAGCCAGCCGGGACGGTGGACCTTTGGCAGCACTTTGGTCACCGCCAGGGCCGCGTACATGACCGTATTGATGGCAACAAACGTCGCCAGGATGGCGAACCACTCCGAGTTCAGGAGCGCTTGCGGGAAGAGAACGCCCGTGGGGACGGGCACGCCGGTGAGGCTCATGCGGACTCCTTGACGGCCTCGGCGGCGTTGGTGCGGGTGACGTGTTTCCAGTTCGCGGTCCGGCCCAGCGAAATGTCGATGATGCCCTTGATGTAGACGACGTTCAGGAACATGTCGAAAAAGAGTTCGGGGAAGAGAGTGAGGGCCAAAATCCTGGCCCGCCAGCCGCCCTTCCAGACGGTGGCGACGCGTTCGATCATGAACACCCCGCCAAGTCCCAGCCAGAACGGGAACCAGATCCACACGTCCAGGGAGAACATCATGAGGAAGATCAGCAGCAGGTAGGCGCTGAGGGCAATCACGCCATAACCGATGCCGAGCTGCTGCACCCAGTAGCGCATCGTCTGGGACGTGACCCCGTACGCGCCAATGTTCTCCAGCGCTCCCCGCTGCCATCGCAGCCGCTGCGCCCACAGCGTGGACCAAGTGGGCATGAGTTCGGTAACCACGGTGCATGCCGTCGGTGAAATCATCAGGGCGCCAAGCGACTTGAGCGCTATGGTCAGTTCGTTGTCCTCAGTCAGCGCCGCGGTATCGTACACGTCGCCCTTCGTCCCGGGAAGCGAATCGCCCCGCTGCTCGGCGATGGTGCGCAGGGCGACCGGGCGAAAAAGCGACGCGGTCCCGGTCAGGACGAAAACCCTCCCCCGCCGGCGCTTGATTTCCCGGCCGTAGCGGAGGTACTCGTTGCGCTGGAACTGGCCGAGTACGCCGTGGCCTTCCTCCCCGTAGAACAGGCCGCCCACCGCCATCAGGGCGCGGTCGTCCACGAAGCGGTTCACGGCCGCGCCGAGGAAGCCGTCATCGAGCTGGGTGTCGGCGTCCATCACCATCATTAGGTCGTTGGCACCGAGCCTGGGAAGGATTTGCTTGAGCACCTGGTTCAGGGCGCCGGCCTTCTTTTTCGTGTTGTCGACCGACTCATAGAGCTCGACGCCGGCGTCGCGGGCGATCTCCACGGTGCTGTCGGTGCAATTGTCCGCCACCACGATGATTCGTTCGGGGCTGTGGGACTGTGCCCGCAGGGAGGCGATCGTGGAGGGCAGTGAGACTTCCTCGTTGTGGGCCGGGATGAGCACGGTGACGGTAACAGGGCCCGCATAGACTCCGCGGGTGGCTCCCATCACGATCTTCGGTGCCAGCGGAGCGATCCGAACGTTCGCCGACCGCCGCGACCGGGTGGTGATCCGGCGCTCCAGCAGGGCGACGCCGGCGGCCAGCAGCACGGCGAGCGCGACCGCCGCGCCCAGGATCCGGGCTCCGGGCGCGTTCGTGCTGTAGAGCACGTTCCACACCCCCAGGATGAACCCGTGCGGCTCCCCTTCGGCTTGTGCGCGTCCCCCCGCGGCGACGGCGGCCCACAGGATCGCCGCCGCGGTGCCGGCGATTACTGCGATGACCAGACCTACAGTCCGGTGAAGTTGTCCTCTGCCCACCGTTGGGATAGTAGCAGGGAATCATTGGCACCACCTGTCACATGAGAATCACCCGCCCCGCCTTGATGGGTGCCTATTTTGCCCGGAATCTGACGGGAGTATCGTGGTTCGGAGCCGGACGGTGCCGTCCGGCCAGGCAGCAATTAGTGCTCACAGAGCGTCGATTGGCGATCGCCTAGGAGGGGCCATGACTTCGCCCAGCATCCCCATACCGCAGCCTCCCACGAAGCCGGTGGTCGGCAATTTGGCCGACATCGACTCCAGCAAGGGAATCCTGGGAATAGTCGAGGTGGCCGAGCGGTACGGCCCCATTGTCCGCATCCAGTTCTTCAACCGCAGCATCATCGCCATCTCGTCCCAGCAGCTCGTCAACGAAGTCTGCGACGAGTCCCGGTTCGGCAAGGTACTGGGCGTTTCCCTGCGGCAGGTGCGGGATTTCATCGGCGACGGACTGTTCACCGCACGAACAGAAGAACCAAACTGGCAAAAAGCGCACCGGATCCTGATGCCGGCGTTCGGGCCGGCGGCGCTGAAGCGGATGTTCAACGGCATGGACGACATCGCCGAGCAGTTGCTGCTGAAGTGGGAGCGACTCGGCCCCGCGGCCCGGATCGATGTACCGGACAACACCACCCGGCTGACCCTGGACACCATTGCCCTGTGCTCGTTCAGCTACCGTTTCAACAGCCTCTACCGGGAAGACATGCATCCCTTCGTCGGGGCCATGGTCCGCGGCCTGGTCGAATCCGGGGACCGGGCGCGCAGGCTCCCGGTCCAGAACAAGATCATGCTGCGCAAACGCCACCAGCTCGAGGAAGACCATGCCCTGATGTTCGAGGTCGCCGACCAGATGATCAGCGACCGGCGGCGCAACCCCAGCCCGGCTGGCAGCGAGGACATCCTGGACACCATGCTCAATGCGGCGGACCCGGTGACCGGCGAGCGGTTGAGCGAGGAAAACGTCCGCTACCAGATGGTTACCTTCCTGGTGGCCGGGCATGAGACCACCAGCGGCCTGCTGTCCTTTGCGCTCTACGAACTGCTGCGCCATCCGGATGTCCTGGCCAAGGCTCGCGCCCAGGTGGACGAGGTCCTCGGCACCGAGAGCGCCCGGTTCGAGCACCTGCCCCGGCTGGGGTACCTGGACCAGATCCTCAAGGAGACGCTCCGGCTGTGGCCCACCGCCCCGGCCTTCAACGTCGCCCCGTTTGAGGACACCACGCTTGGCGGCCGCTACGAGGTCCCGGCAGGCCAGCCCATTATGGTCCTGATCCCGCAGCTGCACCGGGACAAGGCGGCCTGGGGCGAGGACGCCGGGATCTTCGATCCGGACCGATTCTCACCTGTTCGGGCCGCAGAAATCCCTGCCAATGCCTGGAAGCCCTTCGGCAACGGGCAGCGCTCCTGCATCGGCCGGGGATTTGCCCTGCAGGAGGCCATGCTGTTCCTGGCCAAGCTCCTGCAGCGCTTCGAGGTCACGGCGGCGGACCCGGGCTATGAACTTCAGATCAAGCACACGCTGACGATGAAGCCTGAGGGGCTGTTCATCCACGTGCGCAGGCGGGACGTCACGATCGCAGCCGGACCCCCGGCCGCCGTCCAACAAGCCGCGCAGGCTGAAGCGGCCGCGGCGGCCGCCGCGCCCAACGGCGTCCCGATTCGTGTGCTCTACGGTTCCAACGCAGGCACGTCCAAGGACTTCGCCCAGCGCATCGCCAACGACGCCGGACGGCGCGGCTACAGCCCCACCATCGGTCCGCTCGACGAGGCGGCCGGCGGGCTGCCGACGGGGGGCCTCGTCACCGTCGTAACGTCCTCCTACGAGGGCCAGCCGCCGGACAACGCCCGAAAGTTCGTGGCCTGGACCGAAGGCCTGCAGCCGGGCAGCCTCGCCGGGGTGCGGTACACGGTCTTCGGCAACGGCAACAAGGACTGGGCGCGAACGTACCAGGAGGTGCCCAAGGCCATCGACGCCCGGTTCGAGGCTGCCGGCGCGACACGGATCTATGACCGCGGCGAAGCCAACGCCCGCGGCGACTTCTTCGGCGATTTTGACGAGTGGTACGCGGGGTTCTGGCCCGCGGTGGACGCCGCCCTGGGGCAGAGGACCAGCCCGCCGACCGCGCAGCCCCAGCTGGAACTCCAGTTCATCGGCAACGTCCGGGATCCGCTGCTGCGCCAGAACGGGCTGGCACTCGGTACCGTCGTCGCGAACCGGGAACTGGTCGATCTGGCCAAGCCCGGCGCCCGGTCCAAGCGGCATGTCGAGATCGCACTGCCCGAGGGAATGAGCTACCGGACCGGGGACTACCTGGCCGTGCTGCCGCTGAACCCCAGCGCCCTCGTGCAGCGCGCACTGGCCCATTTCAACCTCGACTACGACTCGCACGTCCAGCTGAGCATGGAGCGCGGGGACACTTTCCTGCCCACCAGTGCGCCTGTGGCCGTGGGCGAACTGTTGAGCAGCTACGTGGAACTCGCGGTCCCCGCCACCCGCACCCAGCTCGAGGACCTGGCTGATGTCGCGGCGGATCCTGCCCACCGCGCCGAACTCGAGGCCCTGGCCCAGGACCGGGGGCGGTACGCGGCCGAGATTCTCGACAAGCGGGTCTCCCTCCTGGATCTGCTGGAGACGTATCCGTCATGCCAGCTCTCGTTCACCTCGTTCCTGCAACTGCTGACTCAGCTGACCCCCCGGCGGTACTCCATCTCCTCGTCCCCGCTCTGGAGCCCCGACCACGCGACCCTGACCTTCGCCGTCATCGAGGCTCCGGCGTGGTCGGGCCGCGGCGTCTTCGAAGGCGCCTCTTCCACCTACCTCGCCCAGGCCAGGCCCGGGTCAAGGGTGGCGGTTACTGTCCGGCCCTCGAACGCGGCATTCCACCCGCCACCGTCCCTGGAAGTCCCGCTCATCATGGTCTGTGCAGGGACCGGGCTGGCACCCTTCCGCGGATTCGTCCAGGACCGGGCGCTGCGGGCCGAAGCCGAGGACACGACGCCGGCGCCTGCCCTGCTGTTCTTCGGCTGCCGGGCCCCGGACACCGACTTCCTCTACCGCGCGGAACTTGCGTCGTGGGCCGAGCAGGCCAACCTCGATCTGCGGCCGGTCTTTTCCACCGCCCCCGAAGACGGCCTGAAATATGTCCAGGACCGGCTTTGGGCAGACCGGGCCGACGTCGTCGAGCTGGTCCGGCAGGGCGCCACGGTCTACGTCTGCGGCGACGGCAAGAACATGGCGCCGCAGGTCCGGGACACGTGCGCCCTCATCTACCAGGAAGCGACAGGTGCCTCCAAGGAGGAGGCCGAGGCGTGGATGGATGAAGTTGAACGCACGCATGGCAGGTACGTGGCCGACATCTTCACGTGATGCCGACGTACCGGCTTTTGGCGCCGCCGCGCCCTCGCCGGCAGCTAACTAGCGGTGGTTGAACTCCGGCTGCCGCTTCTCCGTGAAGGCTGCCATGCCTTCCTTCTGGTCCTCGGTGGCGAACAGCGAGTGGAACACGCGCCGTTCAAACAGCACGCCCTGGGCAAGCCCGGTCTCAAACGCCGCGTTCACCGCTTCCTTGGCCACCATCGCCACGGGCTTGGATTTGGAGGCGATCACCTCGGCAGCCTTCAGCGCTTCCTCGACGACGTCCGCGGCCGGGACCACACGGGAGACCAGGCCCGCGCGTTCGGCCTCCTCGGCGTCCATGAAACGGCCGGTCAGGATCATGTCCATCGCCTTGGACTTGCCCACAGCGCGGGTCAGGCGCTGCGAGCCGCCCATGCCGGGGAGCACGCCGAGGTTGATCTCCGGCTGGCCGAACTTGGCATTGTCCCCGGCGATGATGAAATCGCACATCATCGCCAGCTCGCAGCCCCCGCCCAGCGCGAAGCCGGACACGGCTGCCACGACGGGTATGCGGAGCCGGGTGAAGTCCTCCCAGCCGCGGAACCAGTCCGCCGCGTACATGTCCATGTAGCCCTTGGACTGCATTTCCTTGATGTCCGCGCCGGCGGCGAAGGCCTTCGCGGAACCGGTAACCACCACGGCACCGACCGCCGGGTCCGCGTCCATCCCGGTGACGGCCTTCACCAGCTCGTCCATCGTTGCCTTGTTCAGGGCGTTGAGGGCTTCAGGCCGGTTGAGCGTCACGAGGCCCACGCGGCCGCGGCGCTCCACCAGGATGTTCGCGTACTGTTCCGTCATGAGTGGTCCCCTTCGGTGGTGCTCGTCTGGTGCTGTTTCTGGTTCTGTTTCTGCGTGTGGCTTCGGTCCGGGACTAATCCCCGGCCGTGCCGGCTTCTGATTTGTCCCGGATGTCGGTGATGATGCCGGAGAAGTCCCGGCCGGCACCGCCTTCCGCGGCAAAGGTATCGTAAATTTCGGCGGCGAGCGGGCCGAGACGGGCCGCGACGCCGGTGCTCTGGAGCGCGTTCAGGGCCAGATTGAGGTCCTTGGCCATGAGCGCCCCGGCGAAGCCGGGCTGGTAGTCCCGGTTGGCGGGGCTCGTCGGGACCGGCCCGGGCACGGGGCAATTGGTGGTCAGCGCCCAGCACTGTCCCGAGGCGGCGGAGGCGACGTCGAACAGTGCCTGGTGGGTCAGCCCGAGTTTCTCGCCAAGCACAAAGGCCTCGCTGACAGCGATCATCGAGACGCCCAGGATCATGTTGTTGCAGATCTTGGCCGCCTGGCCGGCACCGTGCGCGCCGCAGTGGACCACGCGCTTGCCCATGACTTCCAGCAGAGGTTTGACGGCTTCGAAGTCCTCGGGGAGGGCACCGACCATGAACGTGAGCGTGCCGGCCTCTGCCCCCACCACGCCTCCGGATACGGGGGCGTCGACGGCACGGTGTCCGGCCGCGACCGCGAGTTCGGCGGCCTCGCGGGCCTCGTCCACGTTGATCGTGGAACAGTCCAGGAACATGGTGTCCGGGGCGGCCAGTTCAAGCAGGCCGGGCGCACCGCCGGTCCCGCGGTAGGCATCGAGGAGGTGCTTGCCGCTGGGCAGCATGGTCAGCACGACGGCGGCGCCCGCCGCCGCCTCGGCTGCCGTCCCGGCGGTTGGAATGCCGTGCTCCCGTGCGGCGTCCAGGGCCGCCGGCACCACGTCGAAGCCGGTCACCCGATAGCCGGCCTTGACCAGGTTGACGGCCATCGGGCCGCCCATGTGCCCCAAGCCCAGGAAGGCGATGGTGCCGGTAACAGAGGCTCCTGCCTCAGACATTGTTCTTCTCCATGTTCTTCTCCTTCGGAGAAAGCTTCAGTTCGCGCCCGCCCAGCGGGGCGAAGTAGGCCGCGACGTCCGCTCGGGTGACCTCCGCGAGAGTGGCGGGCTTCCAGCGGGGATTGCGGTCCTTGTCCACCACCTGGGCGCGGATCCCTTCGCGGAAGTCCGGCCCGGCGAGGAAGCGCAGGCCCACACGGTACTCCTGCTCCAGTGCCTGCTCCAGGCTCAGTCCGCGGACGCGGCGCAGGGACTCCAGTGCCACTTTCACCGCCGTCGGCGACTTGGCCTCGATAGTGTCCGCGGCGCCGGCGGCCTCCCCGCCCACCGTCCGCAGCCGGCGCAGGATCTCCTCGGCGTCGTCGCTGGAGTAGCAGGCGTCAATCCAATCCTGCTGCCCGGCGAGGACTGACTGCGGAGCCGGTTCGGCGAACCGGGCGACGGCGGCTTCCACCGCCCCGGTCTCGAGTGCCACCGCCAGATCAGCCAGGGCGGCGGAGGGCACAAAGCAGTCGGCGAGACCCAGGAACAGCGCGTCCGCGCCGCTCAGGTGGGCGCCGGTCAGGGCCGCATGCGTGCCGGCCTCCCCCGGCGAGCCGGAGAGCAGCAGCGTGCCGCCGACGTCGGGCACGAACCCGATCGTCGTTTCGGGCATTCCAGTGCGCGTGCGTTCGGTGACGATCCGCACGGAGCCGTGCGCCGAGATCCCCACGCCGCCACCCAGGACCAGCCCGTCCATGAACACCACGTACGGCTTGGGGTATTCAGAAATGAGCAGGTTCAGCCGGTACTCGTCGGCCCAGAAGTCCGCGGTAGCGTCCCCGCCGTCGAGCATGTCCCGGTAGATGGCGACGATGTCGCCGCCGGCGCAGAGGCCCCGGTCGCCGGCGCCGCGGACCAGCACCGCGGCGATCGCGTCGTCGTCGGCCCAGAGCGTGAGCTGTTCCAGCATCGCGGCGGCCATCGCGGCCGTCAGGGCGTTGACGGCCGCGGGCCGGTTGAGGGTCACGACACCCAGACGGCCGCGCCGTTCAAACAGGACTTCCTCGCTCAAGGCCTCGCCGGCCGCTTCCTGCGCAGCCTCCGCCCCCATCAGCTGCCTTCCGGCATGACGAAGCTGGCGCCCTGGCGGATGCCGGATGGCCAGCGGCTGGTGACCGTCTTGGTCTTCGTGTAGAAGCGGAAGGCGTCGGCCCCGTGCTGGTTGAGGTCGCCGAATCCGGAGGCCTTCCAGCCGCCGAAGGTGTAGTACGCGATCGGCACGGGGATGGGGACGTTGATGCCCACCATGCCCACCTGGACCCGGCTGGCGAAGTCGCGGGCGGCGTCGCCGTCGCGGGTGAAGATGGCCACGCCGTTGCCGAACTCGTGTTCGCTGCAGAGCCGGAGGGCTTCGTCGTAATCTTCGGCGCGGAGCACGCTGAGGACCGGGCCGAAGATCTCCTCTTTGTAGATCTTCATGTCCTTCGTGACGTTGTCGAACAGCGTGGGACCGACCCAGAAGCCGCCGTCATAGCCTTCCACCTTCAGGCCGCGGCCGTCGGTCACGAGGCTGGCGCCTTCCTCGACGCCGGAGGCGATGTAGCCTTCGATCCGCTCCTTCGCGGAGGCCGCCACAACCGGGCCGAAGTCGGAATCCTTGGCCAGGCTGTGGCCGACCTTGAGGCCGGCGATCCGCGCCTGCAGCTTCTCCACGAGGACATCCGCGGTCTTCCGGCCGACCGGAACGGCTACCGAGATCGCCATGCAGCGCTCGCCCGCGGAGCCGAAGCCGGCCCCGATCAGGGCGTCCGCTGCCATGTCCAGGTCCGCGTCGGGCATGATCACCATGTGGTTCTTGGCGCCGCCGAAGCACTGGGCGCGCTTGCCGTTCGCTGCGGCGGTGGCGTAGATGTACTGGGCAATGGGTGTGGAGCCGACGAACCCGATGGCCTGGACCCGGGGATCCTCCAGCAGCGCATCCACGGCCTCCTTGTCCCCGTTGACCACGTTGAAGACGCCGTCGGGGAGGCCCGCCTCGGTGAAGAGCTCGGCCAGGCGCAGCGGCACGGAGGGGTCACGCTCGGAGGGCTTGAGGATGAAGGCGTTGCCGGCGGCCAGCGCCGGCCCGGACTTCCAGAGCGGAATCATGGCCGGGAAGTTGAACGGCGTGATGCCGGCAACGACGCCGAGGGGCTGGCGCATCGAGTGCACGTCGACGCCGGTTCCGGCGCTGTCCGAGAACTCGCCCTTGAGCAGATGCGGGGCACCGGCGGAAAACTCGACCACTTCGATGCCGCGCTGGATGTCACCCTTGGCATCGAGGAAGGTCTTGCCGTGCTCGGAGGACAGCAGGGTCGCGAGCTCGTCCATGTGCTCGTTGACCAGGTCCACGAACTTGAGCAGGATCCGGCCGCGGCGCTGCGGGTTCATCGCGGCCCATTCCACCTGCCCCTTTTCCGCGCTGGCAATCACATTGCGCACTTCCTCTGCGCTTGCCAGCGGCAGCCGGGCCTGGACCTCGCCGGTGCAGGGATCAAACACATCGCTGAACCGGCCGGAGGTGCCGTCCACCCGCTGCCCGTCAATGTAATGGGATAGTTCTCGAACCATGACCGAATGCTCCTTTGCATGTGACCTAGATCATCTCTGCAGCAGAATATACTCGGACTTCCTACTAATTTCCAGAGGACAGAATCCGCTGGCGGCTTCGTCCGGGGGCCAAGTTCGGTAAGTTAGGGACTGTGAAGATAGCTACCTGGAATGTGAATTCGCTCCGCGCCCGCGCCGACCGCGTGGAGGCCTGGCTTCAGCGCACGGACTGTGACGTCCTGGCCATCCAGGAAACCAAGTGCAAGGACGAGAACTTCCCCTGGGAGCTCTTCGAGAGCATGGGCTACGAGGTGGCACACTTCGGCCTGAGCCAGTGGAACGGCGTCGCGATCGCCTCCCGCGTGGGACTGGACGACGTCGAACGCACCTTCCTGGACCAGCCCATGTTCGGCAAGAATGGCAAGGACGCCGTGCAGGAGGCCCGCGCCATCGGCGCCACGTGCGGCGGTGTCCGGGTCTGGAGCCTCTACGTCCCCAACGGCCGCGCCCTCGACGACGAACACATGCCCTACAAACTCAACTGGCTGGACATCCTGAAAACCCACGCCGGCACCTGGGTCAAGGAGGACCCCGAGGCGCAGATTGCGCTGATGGGCGATTTCAATATCGCACCCCAGGATGACGACGTCTGGGACATCGACTACTTCCGCGCCGAACGCCTCACCCACGTCAGCGAGCCCGAGCGGGCCGCCTTCCACGCCTTTGAGGAGGCCGGCTTCCAGGATGTGGTCCGCCCGCACACCCCGGGACCTGGCGTCTACACCTATTGGGATTACACGCAGCTCCGCTTCCCGAAAAAGGAAGGAATGCGGATCGACTTCATTCTTGCCTCCCCGGCCCTGGCGGCACGGGTCACCGGTGCGATGATCGACCGCGAAGAGCGCAAGGGCAAGGGCGCCTCAGACCACGCACCGGTGCTTGCGGAACTGGCGGACTAATGGCTGCCGCCCAGGAAGCGTCGTGATCCAATGACGGGGAACATTTACCATGGACAGGCCGGACTGCCGTTCTCTTCCGCGCTCCGGATCTATGAGCCCCTCGAGGCGTTCCCCGAGAAGCAGCAGGAAACCCTGCGGGCCGCCGGCGCCGGGCAGGCGTCCCGCGCTGCTGTGGAGAACGCCGAGCTCCTGGCGTCCCTCGGCCGCATCACCCGGTCCGACGGGGACCCGTTTCCCACCGGCCGGACCGACCTCGTCCGCGTCGTCCCGGCCCCGGCACGGCGGGCGCCGTCCGGCGCAGCGCACAACGACGCCGAGTCCGGTCCCGGGACTTCCGCCGCACCCCAGGCCGACCGGCTGCTGTACTGCCCCAGCCAGATGGTCCTCCGCGCCGGGCTGGCCGCCAATGCCCTGATGGAAGGCATCCACGGGCCCCTGGCCCAGCTCCTGATCCCGGAAGAACAGCGGGACAAGCACCAGGAACGCATTGATGAGGTGCGGGCCCACGATGGCCTGAGCCGGGTCCATACCCGGGCGTCCACGTGGGGCATTCCCTTCAGCTGGTTCTGCCTCTTCCAGGAATCGGATCCGACCGACGTCGTCGAATCCGAGGGCCACATCGTGACGGTCCGCATCCGTGCGGGCATCGGCAAGGCACTGGAGCGCGTGAGCTACGCGGTGGCGCACCTGGCCCTCGCCGCACCTGATCTCGACATGCTCGAGGACCTGACCCAGCTCACGGAATGGCTTGAGCTCTTCCACCCGGATTCGGCAGTGGAACTCGATTACGGCGGAGTGGCAGACAAGGTCTATCCGGACGATTCGCCCCTGGACGTGCGCCTCGGCATCGAGTGCCTGGCGGAGGGCGACATGACCGGCGCCGCCGCGGCCTACCGCCGGCTGGCCTCACGCTGGGTGCCGATCCGCCAGCTGGCCCGCGCTTCCTAGGCCTCACCGGACCGCAACCCCCTGCGGCGGGCGCGGGACAGCTGACACAGCTGATCCGCCGAACGCCGTCGCTAGCGGAGCCGAGCGGACTTCCGCAGCGGCGGCGCCGTCGTTGTCCGCACAATCAGCCGGTGCGGCGCCACGGCGGACTGAACGGCCCCGGCAATTCCGTCGAGCTCGTCCAGCAGCATCTTGGTGCCGAGTTCGGCTTGCAGGTCCGGCCGCTGCCCGACCGTGGTGAGCCCCATGGCCTCGGCGAAGTCGTGGTCATCGATGCCGATGACCGACAAATCCTCCGGGACGCGCACACCGGCCTTGTTCGCCTCGAAGATGACGCCCATGGCCATCTCATCCGAGGCGCAGAAGATTGCTGTGGGCTTGGACCCGTCGGCGGCCCAGAGCCGCCGGAACGCCTCCTGGCCGCTGCGAACGGTGAAGTCCCCCCACACGTCCCATTCGGCCCGGGCGGGCAGCCGCGCCTCGCGCATGATGTCGTGGAAGGCCTGGATCCGGACCCTGGGGACGTCGAAGTTGAGGTCGGTTTCGTCATCGCCGTGCAGGAGCGCGATGTCGGTGTGGCCCAGCCCGATCAGGTGGCGGACTGCGGTCGCGGCCGCGGCGTAGTCGTCAATGCCAATGTAGGGACACTCCTCGACATGGCCGCCCACCACCACCAGCGGGATATCGATCTTCTGGAGATGCTCGATTTCCTCGTGGGTGAGCGCCATACAGAGGACCAGCAGTGCGTCGATCTGCTTGTAGACCATGGTCTTGCTGAAGAGCCGCTCACGGTTGCTGCCGTGGCCGCCGAGGTTGAAGAGGGAAAGGTTGTACTGACGGGAGTGCAGTTCCCGGTCGGCGCCCTCGATGGCCTTGGAGAAGAACCAGCGGCTGACGAACGGTGCCAGCACCCCAATGGTCTTGGTCCGGCCCGTCGCCAGGCCCGACGCCGAGGACGACGCGACGTAGCCCAGGGATTCGGCAATGCCGAGGATCTTCTCCCGCGTTGCCGGGGAAACGCGGGGCAAACCGCGGACGGCCCGGGATACGGTGGCCGTGGATACGCCGGCAGCGGCGGCAACATCCTCAATGCTGACGCCGGAGTGGCCGCCGCGCTGCGCCCTTTCTGTCCGTGCCACTTGTGTCCCCTTGTTGACGGTCCGCGGAAGCCGGTCGGCTGCCCGCAGACGTGTTGCACCCGCCTCGCCGCGGCGGATAAATAGTCCTGGCCCCTGGGCTGCCTAGGCGCGCCGGCTGGCGGTCCGGCGCGGCAAGCGCCGGCGCAGCCGGATCATGCCGTAGAGGGCCAGCAGCATGGCGAGCAGACCCAGGGCCCAGAAGAGGGCCGGCTGGGCGGTCACCTCCATCCAGACGGTGACCACCAGCAGCACTACGGCCCAGAAGCCCAGGAACCCGATAATGATGTCGAAGTCCTCGCCGGAACGCACCTTTCGACGCGTCGCCGGCACGTGGCCCTGGTTCTGCTCGTCAGTCATGGCGCCGCAGTCACTTAACCGCGCCGGCGGTGAGGCCCGCAACGATCTTACGCTGGAACACGAGCACCAGGATGACCAAGGGAATGGTCACAATGGTGCCTGCAGCCATGATCGCGGTGTACGGAATCTGGTTCGGCTGCGCACCGGCGAAGCTGGCAATGGCCACAGTGACCGGCTGCGTTGCGTCGGACGAGAGCTGGCTGGCGATCAGGAATTCATTCCACGAGGAGATGAACGCCAGGATGGCCGTCGTGAAGATGGCCGGGGCGGCCAGCGGCATGATCACCTTCCGGAACGCCTGTCCCTGCGTGCAGCCGTCCACGCGCGCCGATTCCTCGAGCTCCCACGGCATCTCCCGGAAGAAGGACGTCATGGTGTAGACCGTCAGCGGCAGCACGAACGAAATGTTCGGGATGATCAGTGCCTGGTAGGTGCCCATCCAGCCGATGTTCGTGAACAGCTGGAACAGCGGCGTGATGAGGGCGACGCCCGGGAACATGGAAGCCCCCAGGATGAAGCCCAGCACGAGGTACTTGAACTTGAAGTTCAGGCGGGCCAGGGCATAGGCGGCAAACACGCCAATCACCAGCGAAACCAGGGTGACCACGGTGCCGATGAACAAGCTGTTGAGCAGCGCCTGGCCGAAGTGGTTGCCGAAGGACGTATCGAATGCTGTCTTGAAGTTGTCCAGCGTCACGTGGGTCGGCAGGATCGAAGTGTCGTAGGTGTAGCCGACGTCGCGGAACGCCGTCACCACCATCCAGTAAGCCGGAGCGAGGCACCAGAAGAGGATCACGACCGCACTGATGTAGGTGCGTCCCTGGGCCCACTTCTCGCGGTTCTGCGCGACCTTCCGCCCCCGGTCCTGCTCTGCGCGCAGCTCGGTTGCGGCGCTCGTCGAGGCGGTCATTTCTTCCCCTTACCTGCGCCGGTCTGCTCCACGACGTTCGCTCCAAGGAAGCGTACGAAGATGAAAGCCACCAGAAAGATGATGATGAATGTGATGGTGGACAAAGCCGCCGCCGCGTTGAAGCCCTGCCTGATCTGGTTGATCACCAGGATGGACAGCGTGGTGGTGTTGTTCGCCCCGCCCGTCAGGATGTACGGGAGGTCGAACATGCGCAGTGCGTCCAGGGTGCGGAACAAGATGGCCACCATGAGCGCCGGCTTCACCAGCGGCAGGGTGATCATGCGGAACCGCTGCCAGGCTGAGGCGCCGTCGACCTTGGCCGCCTCGTACACTTCCGCGGGAATCATCTGCAGGCCGGCAAGAATCAACAGCGCCATGAACGGCGTGGTCTTCCAGACGTCCGCGATGATCACGGCCCACCTGGCAGGCCATTCGCTGCCGGTCCACAGGACGGTGGTGTTGAAGAGTTTGTTGCCGATGCCTTCGAAGGCGAAGATGAACAGCCACAGCTTGGCCGTAACGGCGGTGGGGATGGCCCACGGCACCAGGACGGCTGCACGGACCAGGCTGCGGCCCTTGAAGGCCCGTGCCATGATGACGGCCATCCAAAAGCCGAGCACTGTCTCCAGGGCCACCGTGACGATGGTGAAGAAGAAGGTGGTGCCGGTGGCGGACCAGAACTGCGCGCCGAGGGTTCCCGGCGGGCAGTCTACGGTCCCGCCGTCCGGAGCCGGGCATTGCTGGAAGATCCAGTTGTAGTAGTTCGAGAAGCCGGCCGGGCCGCCCTCGACGAAGAGCCCCGTGGCGGGGTCCAGACCGGCATCCTTCTGGAATGACATCACAATGGCGGTGATGATCGGGTACACGATCACTACTGACAATGCGAGGATAGTCGGCGCCAGGAGCCAGGCTGCCCAGCGCCCCTGCGTCGCGATGCGGTTGTCCTCCCCAACACCCTTGGGTGCGTGGTGGATCGGTGCCCCGCCCGACGCCGGTGCCTTGACCGACGTCGGGCCTACTTCAGTTGCCATGATGGACCTACTGTCCCGCGCTAGCGGACTCGATGGACTTCTGCATGTCAGACAGGGCCGCGTCTACGGTCTTCTCGCCCTTGATGGCCGAGTACGCGTTTTCCTGGATGGCCTTGGTGACGGCCGGGTAGAACGGGGTGACGGGACGCGGCACGGCGTTCTCGATCGAGGTCTTCAGCACCGGCAGGTACGGCAGCTTGGCGACGAGCTCCTGGTCATCGTAGAGCTTGCCGAGCACCGGGGCGAGCGAACCCTGGGTGGCGAAGAACTTCTGGGTTTCTTCCGTGGTGAGGAACTTCAGGAAGTCCACTGCGGTGGCCTTGTTCTTCGAGTAGACGCTGATCGCGGCGCTGTGGCCGCCCAGGGACGAGGCGCCCGGGCCTTCCTTGCCGGGGAGGGCGGTCATGCCCAGGACGTCCTTGACCTTGGAGGATCCTTCGGTGGTGGCCAGGTTGTAGACGTAGGGCCAGTTGCGCAGGAACAGCAGCTTGCCGTCCTGGAACGCCTGGCGGCTTTCCTCTTCCTGGAAGGTGATGGCTTCCTTCGGGATCTCGCCATCTGCGTAGGCCTTGGTCAGGTTGGCCATGCCAGCCTTTGCTTCCGCGGTGAGCAGGTTGGGCTTGCCATTCTCGTCCAGCACGGCTCCGCCGGCGGAGTTAATCGCCTCGGAGGCGTTGACGGTCAGTCCCTCGTACTTCTTGAACTGGCCGGAGTAGCAGCCGATGTTGTTGGTCTTGGCGATGGAGCACATGCCCATCATCTCGTCCCAGGTTTTCGGGGGCGTGGGGACCAGGTCCTTGCGGTAGTACAGGATGCCGCCGTCGGAAGATTCCGGTGCCGCGTACAGCGTGCCTTTGTAGGAGGCGGCCTCGACGGTCGGCTTCAGCATGGCCGAGGTATCCAGCGCCATCTTGTCCTTGAGCGGCTGCAGCCAGCCCTTGGCGGCAAATTCGGCGGTCCAGACGACGTCGACGCTCGCAACGTCGTAGCCGGGGTCCTTGGCCTGGAAGTGCTGGACGAGGTCGTCGTGCTGCTGGTCCGCCTGGTCGGTCTGCTCCTTGAAGGTGACCTTCTCGTTCGGGTGGGCAGCGTTCCACTTCTCGATCAACGGGCGGACCACGTTGCTGTTGTCCTTGCCCTGGACGTAAGTGATGGGGCCGCGTCCATCCAGGCCCTGCGAGGCGGCGTCGCTGCCGCTGGTAGTGCCGCCACCTCCGCCGCCACACGCCGAAAGGGTGATGGCCAAAATGCCTGCCGTGGCGGCGGGAAGTAGGAAATTGCGGGTTTTCATACTGGAGTGCTCCTCGCTGAGTACCGGTGAAAAACGGCCGTACTGATGGTGTGCCGACCATCACAGTAATCAACACGTCATGCAGAATGCAAGCGTTTACATGAAACCTTTATGCAAAGGAGATTCCGTGGCCCCGTCGGGGAGCCGCCTCAGCGGACCCGCTCGGCACGGCCAAACCGCGACCGTGCCCCGGATCCGATGTGGATCAGGACGGGGGTGCGCTTGCCGATCACGGCGTCGAGCGCCTCTACCAATGAAGAAACCTCGGAGGCAAGCGCCTGCGGGGCGACGCCCTGTCGGGGCTCCACCCGGATCTTGAGGGCCGGCTCCCCCTTGATCTCGTAGGCGGTTACCGAGACTCCGGTCAGGTCGGGCCGATCCGCAAGGGCCGCGCGGATCGTCTGCTCCGCCACGCCGCCGCCGATTCCGACGTTGCCCGGCACGTCGCCCGGGTCCTCCTCGGCCACGATCAGGCTGGTCCGGCCCTTGCCCTGCTGGGCAATCCAGGCGACCATCAGGCCAAGCACCACCACCAGCACAAAGCAGATGACGAGCCACAGCCAGCTCTCCTGGCGGCGGGGGAACTGCGTCCGTTCGAACAAATCGAGCCAGAAGTTCAGGACGCCGCCCGCCCAGTCATGCCACCACACGCCGACGGCGGGGACGCTCGCCAGCAGCACCACAAGCACGCCAATGGCTAGAAGCTTGATGCCAAGGATGCCGATCAGGATGCGGTTCAGGACCCTGGGAGTGTTGTTCATGCCCCCACCACCCCTGCCGTGGAGACCTGGATCCGCACTTCCGGCATGGGCCAGGGGCCCATTTCCTGCAGCTCACGCCGCACAGCGTCCAGGACGGCGTCCGGGCGCAGCGGCACACCGGAGGTCGGCCGGACGTTGACCATGACCCGGTTCCGCGACACGACCACCATCACCTGTTCCTGAGTCACGTTGGCGGCCAGCCGGGCTCGGCGCGCCAGGGCCGCGGCGATCACCTCATCGTCAACCACGACGGCGGCCCGGCGGTCCGGGAGCAGGTGGCGCGCCCGCCGTCCGGGCAGCACGGCGTTGAGGAAGAAAAACAATCCGGCTATGGCGATCACGACGCCTATGACGAGCAGTAGAAGCGGGCCGATTCCGGCCGGGAGCGCGACCACCCGCTCGGCCGCGGTCTGCGGATCCACGAGCCACGGCGGCTGCCCGACCGCACGGACCGCAGTTTCAAGCAGCGCGTAACCGCACACCGCCATGACCAGGGCGGCGGCCAGCACGGAGACGACGGCCCGCGATGAGTGCGTCTCCCGTTTCAGAATCCGGTCCATGCCCGCGGCACCGGAGCCCAGGGGGTCGCTCCCCGCCACCGCATCTGCGTCGTGCGGGCCGGAGCCGATACCGGTGTTCTGGGTGTCCTGGCTCAACGCACCCGACCTCCCCCGCGCACGGTGGCCCCGCTGATGCGGATGTCCACCCGGCTCAGCTGCGCGCCGGTCAGTTCGGTCACGCGTCGCAGGATCTGGGCTTTGGCGGCGACGGCACGCTCCCAGATGGAACCGCCGAAGCCGGCGACGCGGCCGGGATCCCGGAGAACCACCCTGAGATTCGGGACCGCGACGGGCATGACGAGCGAGAGCGCGAGCAGCCCGTCATCGTCCGACCACTCGGCGCGCACATCGTGCGCCGGCACACCGAGGGCCTCACCCGCGGCGGCCCTCGCCACACTCGTCAGGGCCTGTGTGCTGATGCGGTTATGCCCGGCCATTGCGGCGCCGCGGATCGGCGTTTCAGCCGTCATGTTCATGAGGAGGAACGCCGGCCCGTGAGGGCGTCAAACACGCTGCGCAGGTCCAGCTTCCCGTCTGCGGCCCGGCCCAGGAGAGCGCCGATGCCCATGAAGAACAGGGCACCGAGGAAGCCCCAGACGCCGAACTGGAAGGACATGAAAGCCACAAAGGCCCCCATGGCGATTCCCACTACCGTCAGACTCATTGGATTGCCTCCCTGACCGGACGGGCCTCGGCGGACGGGGCCGGTTTGGCCGGGCCGGGCACATAAACGTCATTGATCTCGATATTTACCTCGATCACCTCGAGCCCCACCAGTTCCTCGACGGCGGAGTAGACGGCGGTGCGGATCTGGTCCGCGAGGGCATGCAAGGGGGTACCGTACACCGCGACGAGATCGATGTCCACGGCCACCTGGGTTTCGCCGACTTCCACGCGGACGCCCGCTGCGTGATCGGCGCTGCCGACGGCGTCGCGGATCGCCCCCAGGGCGCGTGACGGCCCTGATCCCAACGAGTAGACCCCTGGTACCGATCGGGCGGCGATGCCCGCGACCTTGGCGATTGCGGCTTCCGATATAACCGTGCGGCCGGTGCCCGCCGGCACGGACAGACCTGCACCGGGCAGCCCGGCAACGGGACCCGAAACGGGCTGACCGGCAACGGGCTGACCGGCCGCGGCAACGGGCTGACCGGCCGCGGGACCGGCAACGGGTTGAGAATTCTGGTATTCCATAACGCACTCCCCCTTCTCTTTGACACAACCCTAGTCCCTGCCTTGGGCCGCGCGGGGGAATCTTGCAGCGCCCGTTCCCACGGCCGGCGCAGGTGCGGGCCGTGGGAACCGGCGAAGTGCATCGCGGAGCAGGACTGGCGTCCGCTTGTCAGCTGCGGGACGTCAGCCGGGAGTCGATGCGGGCGGTGGCCTGATCTGACTCCCTACTTGCAGTTGGTGGCGATCCAGGTTGTTACGGGTGCCATGGCGGCCTGGAGCTTGCCGCTGGAGAAGACGGTCTGGTCGGTGACGCCCGCGACGGCCACTTCCTTGAGGTTGGCGAAATCGGCCTTCAGGCTGTCAGGAACGCGCTCGGCCGTCTCGGCCAGGTCGGCTTTGAACTGTTCCAGCTCCGCCGTCTTGCCTTGGGCGGCCGAGAGGGGAAGGAGCGTGGCGCCGGTGGCCTGCTCCGAGATCTTGGTGCAGGCCTCGCCGGCGCTGGCGAAACCGCCGAACGGCCCGGAGGTCTTGCTGGGGCTCGGCGTGCCTGAGGCTGAAGCAGTGGACGGGCCCGCGGCGGACGACGGCGCGCTGCCGGCCTGGGGTGCCGAGCAGCCGGCGAGGGCGAGGGCTGCGAGGAGGGTGGCGGCGGTGAGAGGACGGGCAATATTCTTCGAAATCACGTTGCAGAATCACTTTTCGGTTGAGATTGCGCCGCCTGCCCGGACCGGGCTTCCGACGGCCTTGGTGTTCTTTCCCCAGCGTGCGAGTCTAGCCCGGCCAGCGGCCCGGCCCCCAACCGGTCGCCGCCGTCGGCCCCCGTCGATGCGGCCGTCCGTCTCCCTGTCGATTGCTCCGTAACTGCCCTTTTGACCCTTCAGAAGGGCCGTTACGGAGCGATCGATGGTGTTAAAGAAGAAAAGCACCAGTTCTCAATGAACTGATGCTTCCCAGTGGTGGCTCCGACCGGCGTCGATCCGGTGACCTTTCGATTCATTTGGTCAGCGAATCCAGCCCGGCCGCAGCCTTGAAGAAATCGTCATCGAACAGTGCGCCGTAGGTGTTGATCGTCGTCGTACCGTCCTTGTGACCGGCAATACGCTGCACATGCTTGACGTTCTTGGTCACGGACAGATACAGGCTGACGGCGGTGGCCTCAGGTCATGGAACACCGGCGGCCGGAAGTCCATGTCCCCAAATTCGAGCACGATACCGGCGGACCGAAGCAGCAAATCGCGCCTGGTGGTTTGTAGCGGAAACGGTCGTATTTGAAGCGGCCGGAACCCGGTTTACTTGAACTGAGGACAGATGGTCGGCTTGCGGTTTTGTCAGTCCGAAAGATGACAGGCCCCTGGCTTCTCGATTGTCCGTGCGGGCAATCGAGAGGCCAGGGGCCTCGTTTGCGGCTCAGGTGACTAGACCTTCCGGCTGGCCCGGTGGCGGAGGTGCTGGACGGCGCTGAGAGCGAGGGCGGCGGCCAGGACCAGGTAGAGAGTGATGGTGATGGGGCTGTCGATCAGGATGCCCAGGTTGCCCTCGGAGACTGCCAGTGCACGGCGGAGTTCAGTCTCGGCCATCGGGCCGAGGATCACTGCGATCAGAACGGGTGCCAGCGGGATGTTGTAGCGGCGCATCAGGAATCCGACGAGCCCTATGGCGATCAGTAGCCACAGATCAAGCACTGCGGAGCTCACCGCGTATACGCCGAGCATGGAGAAGACGGTGATGCCGGCGTAGAGGTAGTGCTTGGGGATGCTGAGCAGCTTTGCCCAGACGGAGGCGAACGGGATGTTGATCATCACGAGGATGACCAGGCCGATGAACAGTGAGGCCAGCAGGGCCCAGACCAGGTCACCGCTTCGTTCGAAGAGCAGCGGGCCTGGCTGCATGCCGTATTGCTGGAATGCTGCAAGCATGATCGCGGCCGTGGCCGACGTTGGCAACCCCAGTGCGAGCAGGGCGCCCATGGCGGTGCCGGCCGTTGCGTTGGCTGCGGCTTCCGGGGCTGCGAGGCCGTGGATAGAGCCGGTGGTGCCGAAATCCGGATCGTTCCGGCGCTTGGCCAGTTGTTTTTCGGTTCCGTAGGCCAGGAATGTGGGGACTTCTGCGCCGCCGGCGGGGATCAGCCCGAAGGGGGCGCCGAAGGCGGTGCCGCGCAGCCAGGCCGGGAGGGCCTTTTTGAAGTCTGCGAGGTTCAGCCTCGCCCGGCCCTTCGTTTCGATCCGGGTGGCGATCGGGTCGCGGTGGATGCGGGATGCGATGTGGAAGACCTCGCCGAGTGCCAGGAGCCCGACGGTGATGACGATGACGGAGATTCCGTCGAAGAGCTGGGGCATGCCGAGGGTGAAGCGGGCGGTGCCGCTGGGGCCGTCAATGCCGACGAGGGCCAGGGCGAGGCCGATTCCGAGGGCCGCGATGCCGCGGATCACGGATTCGGAGACGACGGCGGAGATGGCGAGGAAGGCGAACACTGCCAGGGCGAAGTACTCGGCCGGGCCGAAGACCGTGGCCATTTTGACCAGTGTGGGGGCGAAGAAGACCACCAGGGTGGTGGCGATTAGGCCGCCGATGAAGGCTCCGATGGCGCAGGTGGCAAGCGCTTTGGCCGCCTGTCCGCTTTTGGCCATCCGGTGTCCCTCGAACGTGGACGCGATGGCCGAGGAGTGGCCGGGGGTGTTGAGCAGGATTCCTGAGGTGGAGTCGCCGAAGAGGCCGCCGAAGTAGATGCCGGCGAACATGATGAATGCCGCGGTCGGTTCCAGTGAAAAAGTCACCGGGAGCAGCAGCGCCACGGCCATGGCGGAGCCGAGCCCCGGCAGGACGCCGACGGCGGTGCCGAGGAGTGCGCCGATTAGCACCCAGAGGAGGTTGATGGGGGTCAGGGCGCTGGCGAAGCCACCCATGAGGAGTTCGAGTTGTTCCATTAGAGGATCCCTCCTATGAAGCCGGAAGGCAGGCTGAGGCCCAGCCCGGCGCCGAAGGCCAGTTGAATGATTGAGGAGAAGAGCAGGCCCACGCCGATGTCGAAGAATCGTCGGTGGCTGCCGAGGGCGTAGGCAACAACCCAGAACAGTATCGTCGCGCTGATGATCCAGCCCAGCGGTTCCAGCAGCGCGACGAAGGCCACGACCCCGGCCAGCATCAGGCCGACCGTCCGCCAGTCCGAGTACGTCTTCCAGGTTTTGGCTGGGGTTTTGGATGGCGCATCGTCAAACGCTTCGGCTTCTTCCTTCCCCAGGTGACCGAGGTCGTGCAGCATGTCCGCCGAGAACTGTCCGTGTCCGGGGTGGATGGAATTGTCAGGGATCTGCGGTGAGCGGAGGATCTGGATGGCCAGGAGGGTCGCCACCAGATACAGCAGGATGCACACGATGATGGGGAAGAACTGCGGTCCGGGGGATGATTTGCCCTGCACATGCATGGTCACGGTGCCGATGGTGAGGAGGATGGCCACTGCATAAAGCACGGCGACGACAACGAATTCGCTGCGGCCTGTCCCAAAGCGGCGCTTCGGTTTACCGTGCGGCTCCAGGGCGGATCCTGCTTCTGGCTGGTTCTGGGTGATGCTCATAGGCCGAGGTCCTTTACGATTTCTTGGGCCGTTGCAACTTCGTTGTTGATGAACTGTTCGAATTCTTCGCCCGTGGTGAAGGTGTCCGTCCAGTCGTTGCGCTTCAGCGCTTCCTGCCAGTGGTCGGTGCTGCGCATCTCGGTGACGATCTTGATGAACTCCGCTTTCGCCTCATCGGTGATGCCTGGCGCGGCCACAAATCCTCGCCAGTTGGACATCGCCGCGTCTACGCCCTGCTCCTTGAAGGTGGGAACGTCTACGCCTTCCAGCCGCTCTTCCGAAGAGATGGCCAGGGCGCGCAGTGTTCCGGCCTCGATCTGGTCGCTGACTTCGTTGTAGCCGGACATGCCGGCGGACGTGGTGTGGGACAGGAGCGAGGTCAGGGCCTCACCGCCGCCGGAGTAGGCGATGTAGTTCACTTCCTGAGGATCGATGCCGACCGTTTTGGCGACCATGGCGCTCAGAAGATGGTCGATCGAGCCCAGGGATCCGCCGCCGATTGAGGTTCCGCCGGGGTTTTGCTTCCATGCGGCCAGGAAATCGTCGAGGGTCTTGAACTCAGAGTCAGCCGGGACCACCAGCGCCGCGTAGTCATCGGCCAGCCGGGCGATGGGAACAACGTCAGCCATGGACTCCGGGTTGTCTCCGAGTTCGATGGCCCCCACCATCACACCACCGGTCGCCAGGAGGGCGTCTTCGCGCCCGGGCATCTGGACAAACTGGCTCAGGCCGATGGTCCCGCCGGCTCCGGGCACGTTGACCACCTGAGCGTTATTGACCACGCCGCCGCTCTTGAGCGCCTGCTGCCCTTCACGGGCAAATCCGTCCCAGCCGCCACCAGGTGCTGCCGGGGCGATCAGGGTGAGCTTGTTCCGGGCCGTGCTCGTTCCACCGGCCGTGCCGGCATTGATGAACGCCAGCGTGGCCACGACGGCCACGACCAGGCCGAACACGGCATTGCGTAGGGGATTTTTCATGGTTCTCGTTCCGTAACGACGTTGTTGGGCGGTGCGAAAGTACTCTGCTGGGGCCTTGGCCTCAGCCGCATCCCGGTGATCCAAGACTCTCAGAGCACTCAGGGATACTGTTGTACACAATGAAATACAGTTATACCTGTGATGGCAGTCACGGGCAAGTTTTGATCTGCAATATCGATCTTGCGCCATATGCATACGTTTGTATACAGTTGGATTCATCAACCAGTGAAAGGACAGCCAATGTCGATCGGTAATGGAGCCGGACCGCGGATTACGGACAGCGTTGACGTGATTGTGGTGGGCGGCGGGAACGCCGGTTTTACGGCGGCGCACGCTGCAGCGGAGCGCGGGCGGCGCGTTGTACTGCTGGAAAAAGGCGAAAAGGACATGGCAGGCGGCAACAGCTTCTACACCGCCGGCGCCACCCGGATAGTGCATAACGGTCTGGATGATTTGCAGGGCCTGGTGGAACCGGATGAGCGGCACGGCCGCACTGTTGTTCCTTCCTACAGCGCTGAAGAATATGCAGCGGACCTGGAAAAGGTCACGGAGGGCCGGAACGATCCCGCACTGACGGAGGTTCTTATCGCGGAGAGCCAGTCCACTCTGCGGTGGCTCAACAGCCTGGGTCTGAAGTACCGCCTGATGTACGAGCGTCAGGCCTATGAGCGCGCCGACGGGTCCTACCTTTTCTGGGGCGGCTTGCATGTGGGGAACGTGGGCGGCGGTGAGGGCCTGATCGAGGACCACACCAGGCTTGCCGCAGAGCTCGGCATCGATGTCCGCTACGGCCACGAGGCACAAAGCCTCGTCGTCGAAAACGGCCGCGTTGCCGGCGTCGTAGTCAAAACCGCCGAAGGCGAACTGCGCCTGACGGCAGAGTCCGTCATCCTCACCGCCGGCGGCTTCGAGGCGGACCCCCAGTGGCGCCAGGAGCACTTGGGCGAAGGCTGGGAAAACGCCAAGGTCCGCGGAACCCCGTACAACACCGGTGACATGATTGCCGCGGCCCTGGCGATCGGCGCGACCAAGGGCGGCGACTGGGGCACCTGCCACAGTGTCCAGTGGGATGCCTTCACGGCCACCAACGAGAGCAACCGCGAGCTCACCAACCGGCTGACCCGGCAGAGCTACCCGTTTGGCATCATCGTAAACACCGACGGCAAACGATTCCTGGACGAAGGCGCGGACTTCAGGAACTACACCTACGCCAAATACGGCAAGGAAATCCTCAAGCAGCCCGGGTCAGTGGCCTACCAGATCTTCGACGCAACCCTGCGACCGATGCTGCGCGGCGAGGAATACGACATGCCCGGCATCTCCGTCGAGATCGCGGACACCATCGAGGACCTGGCCGCCAAAATCGGCCTGAACCCAGAGAGCCTGTCCAAGACCATCACGGACTTCAACAACTCGATCGACCGCTCCGTCCCGTTCGACCCCACCATCAAGGACGGCCGGAAGGCCACCACCGAACCGGTCAAAAGCAACTGGGCCGCCCCCATCGAAACCGGACCGTTCTACGCCTACGGCGTCACGTGCGGGATTACGTTCACGTTCGGTGGCATCAAGTCCGACACCCACGGCCGCGTCCTGGACGCAGACGGAAAGCACATCGACGGCCTCTTCGTGGCCGGCGAAATGCTCGGCGGACTCTTCAGCACCAACTACCCCGGCGGCACCGGACTTGCTGCAGGCTGCGTCTTCGGACGGCGCGCAGGCGTTCTGGCGTAAAGTTCCTTTCGAACAAGCACTCTGCGATGACCACTCCAACGCCTCAAGGACCAGCCACGTGACGGACACAGCAACTCCACGTATTGATGGAGAGAGCATCTTCCAGACCCTGCGCAGCGAAATCCTGTCCGGAGTCCATCAGCCTGGCACCGCCGTTCGGGAAACATCGCTTGCCACGCGTTTCGGCGTCTCCCGGACACCTGTCCGGGAGGCGCTCTCGCGCCTGCAGCAGGAACGGCTCCTCGAGCGCGTGGCCAGGGGCCTCCAGGTTCCCCAAGTGGACCCCCAGCAGGTCATCCAAATCTATGACATGCGGATTCTCCTCGAAGAGGAGGCCGCGCGCCAGGCAGCCCGTGCCAGGCAGTTCCCCGACCTGATGCGGCTTGAGGCGTTGCTGCAGCGGGACCGGGAACTCCAGGAACCGGATGACCACACCAGGATCACCACCAACCTGGAGTTCCACGCCGCCGTGTGGAACTGTGCCCACAACCCGGTCCTCCAGGACCTGCTGGATAGGTTGTCAACTCACCTCATCCACGCACCGCGTTCCACACTCTCCACCGCTAACCGCTGGGAGGCGGCACTGGACGAGCACGAGGCCCTGATACACGCCATCGAGCAGCAGGACGCCGATGAAGCGGGAAAGATCGCCCGGCAACACATGGAAACAGCCCGTACCCTGCGCCTGCAGCTTCTTCGAGAGACAGCACTGCAACACCCACTGACCGGTTCCCGCCGCTAAAGCAAGCCACCGACACCTGCACGCGCCGGGCCGTCAAGCCCGCGCGACGCGTCTCGTCGAACGTTTAGCCCGCCAGACAGCGCGCAGAATCCGCGTCATCAGGGCCAGAGACTCCACCGACCGCCGGATCCAATTCCGGCATGCGTGAACCCTAATCCTGCATGCCACCGCAACAGGCAACCCGAAAGACGGGGCGGGATAGAGCCAACGCGAAGGAGGCAGGGTGGCTGGAATGCCACCCTGCCACCTCCAACTCACATCCGCCGCAACCGGCTACCCAAGGACAAGAGCTTGACAACCTACCCACACGCGCCCGGGCCAAAGCAGGAAACACCCCAAAAACCGGAACCCATCAGCAACTGGTACAAACTCTCACGATACGACTACGTGGAAATCTACCGTCAGGGCGAGATCATCGCACAAGGAAATATAGACATGCTTGCCCTCGACGGCAGCGTTCTGTGGCTTCACCAGGACGAAGGAAAAGGCCGACTCATGTTCCTGCAAGATGAAGGCCTGCGAGTCTACAAACGGCCGCATGCCGGCCATACCGCCAAACCCCCAGCGAAGAATCGCGTCCGAAACGATCTCGCCACTCTCTATAACTGCCAAACCGAGCTGTGAAAAAACCGCCATCCCCATCGAACAGTCACACCTGCCGCAGAAAACCAGCCCTGCAAAGGAGAAGTGGCGTCCGGCCCCCGGTTCTCACAAATAGTTCTCGAAACAGGTCGATGTACCAAGGGGATACCAGAGGTCCGTCCCAGAATTTGGCTGATTCCGGCTGACACAGGCTGAATCCTGGGCTTCACGCAGCAACGAAAAAACCCCGCCGCTCCCGTGTAAACACTGGGAACTGCGGGGTTCTAGCTGGTGGCTCCGACCGGCGTCGATCCGGTGACCTTTCGATTTTCAGTCGAACGCTCTACCAACTGAGCTACAGAGCCTAGGTGACATGTCACCTTGATGGCCGGAATTTCTTCCGGCAATCAGAGCGACCCTGACGGGACTTGAACCCGCGACCTCCGCCGTGACAGGGCGGCGCGCTAACCAACTGCGCTACAGGGCCTTGCTTGTTTATTGCTTGTACTGCATGTTTCCTGCTGTCTGCGGTATCGCTACCGCAAATTTTCAAGGCCTTTAGCCTACCAGACTTTTCCATCCGGTTTGACCAGTTCCTTGCGTACCCCCAACGGGATTCGAACCCGTGCCGCCGCCGTGAAAGGGCGGTGTCCTAGGCCGCTAGACGATGGGGGCCAGGACGCCATCCGGTTGAACTTGTCGGGGCAAAAATTAAGGGCCGAAGCCTGTCGTTTTTGTCCTTTCGGGTTCCTCCGAACTGGACTATAAAACTATAAGGGCAGACCCCCTGATTATCCAAAATCGGTCCATCCGCCGGTGCAAGTTGGGCGCAAGGTGGGTGCAAGATGGACGGATGGATGCCGTTGATGCCCTCAATGAGATTGCGTTCTGGCTGGAACGCGAGCTCGCCCCCACCTTCAAGATTCAGGCGTTCCGAAAGGCAGCTGGGATTGTCGGCGCCTTGGAGCCGGACGAGGTCGCGGCGCGGGCACGCAGCGGCAGGCTGAAGAGCATGAAGGGGATCGGGGACAGAACCTTCGAAGTCATCAGGCAGGCGGTCGACGGCGGCGTACCCGACTACCTTGAGGGCCTGCGGCAACGCGGGCAGCAGCCGCTCGCGACCGGCGGCGCAGAACTGAGCTCCGCCCTCCGGGGCGACCTGCACAGCCACAGCGACTGGTCCGACGGCGGGTCCCCGATCGGACTCATGGCTGACGCCGCCCGGACGTTGGGCCGGGAGTACCTCGCCTTGACGGACCACTCCCCTAGCCTCAAGATCGCCAACGGCCTGAGCGCGGAACGCCTTCGGGAGCAGCTCGACGTTGTTGCGGACATCAACGGGGACGGCGGGGACTTCAGCCTTCTGGCCGGGATCGAGGTGGACATCCTGGAGGACGGCACCCTGGACCAGTCCCCGGACCTGCTGGACCAGCTGGACATCGTGATGGCGAGCGTCCACTCAAAGCTCCGCTCCGACCGGCGCACCATGACCGAGAGGATGCTGGGCGCCATCAACGATCCGCACACGAACGTCCTCGGCCACTGCACCGGGCGGCTGTTGCAGGGATCGAGGGGAACCCGACCGCAGTCCGAATTCGACGCCGAGCGCGTATTCGCGGCCTGCGCCGAGAATAACGTGGCCGTCGAAATCAATTCCCGTCCCGAACGGCAGGATCCGCCGGACGAGCTGATCCGACTGGCCCTGGACGCCGGCTGCCTCTTCAGTATCGACAGTGACGCCCACGCGCCGGGCCAGCTGGATTTCCTGCAGTACGGCGCCGAGCGCGCGGCCTCGAACGGCGTGCCCGCCGAGCGGATCGTCACCACCTGGCCGCTGGATCGGCTGCTGGAGTGGTCCGGGCGCGGAAAGTAGCGGCCGCACCCATGCCTTAGGTCTCGCCCCAGCCCGGTACCGGCCGTGGGTTTGGCCCTAGCCCCGGCACTAGCCCCGGGACGGTTCCGGACCCTCGGGCCGCCACGGCGTGAGCCTGGGCAGCCAGCGCGGGACGTTACGGCGATACTCTTCGTAGGCCGCACCGAACTTCCGGGTCAGTACCGGCTCCTCGTACAGCCGGACGAAGGCCACAACCGGGACGGCGCCGATGCCCAGGGCCACGAAGAGCTTCGGCGCGCCTAGCAGGAGTCCCTGCCCGGCGACGGCCGCCGCGACGGAGACATACATCGGATTCCGCACGTATCGGTAGAGCCCACCAACCACCAGCTTCTTGGGAGGGGCAAATGGCGCGGGGGTCCCGATGCCCTCCACGGCGAAATGCACAAAAGAGTTCGCGATCACCGCCGCGCCCGCACCGATCAGCAGGGCGCCGGTGATCTGCGCAGGCACCCCGCCGGGGACCGGGGAGGCCACTTCCCAGCGGGTCAGAAGCCACGGCACCAGGCCGGCGGCCGTTGCGGGGGCAACCGCGAAGACGGCCGTACCGATGGCTGCGCGCTTCCTTTCGCCGGCCGACACTGGGGATGCTGTCATACCAGCAATCGTGACCCCGCCACATTGAGCGGACAAGGGCCTACCGACCCCAGACCTGAGGGCCGGCTCCGGACCGGCATGGGTTTTCCACTCCTTGCGCGGTGCTCAGGAACGGGAGGCAGACGCGGTGCTCAGGCGAGCAGCAGCACGGCAAGGGTGATCATCACGACGGCGATTCCGGCGTCGAGCACCCGCCAGGCCGCCCGGCGCCGGAAGAGCGACGTCAGGAAACGCGCCCCCGCGCCGAGGGCGGTGAACCAGGCAATGCTCCCCAGGCCGGCCCCGGCGGCGAACCACCAGCGCCCGGCTTCGCCTTGAGCGGCGGCGAGGGACCCGAGCAGCAACACCGTATCCAAATAGACGTGCGGGTTCAGCCACGTGAAGGCCAGGCAGGTGCCCAGCACGGCGGCCCGGCCACCGGCCGGCTTGTCGCCGGGATTCTCCAGTTGCGACCCCCGGACCGCGCGCCGGGCCGCGAGCGCCCCGTAGACGAGGAGGAACGCGGCCCCGACCCACCGGATCACCACGATGGCAGCGGGCGCCCGGTCCAGGAGGACACCGATGCCCGCGACGCCCAGCAGGATCAGCACGAGGTCCGAAACCGCGCAGACTGCCACCACCATGACGACGTGGGAGCGCTGGATGCCCTGGCGGAGGACAAATGCGTTCTGCGCGCCGATGGCAACGATGAGGGACAGTCCGGCGGAGAGGCCGGAAAACAGTGGAAGGATCACCATTCCACGGTAGGGGTCCGCCGAAGATGAAGCCAGTTAAAGATTCTGCTGATACATAAGATGGTCTAATGATGGAAATTTCCCCCGAGCAGGCCCGGACGCTGGCCGCAATCCTCACGTACGGGAGCTTCGACGCCGCCGCAGCCCATCTGTCCGTGACGCCTTCGGCCGTCAGCCAGCGTGTACGGGCCCTCGAGGCCGCCGTCGGCCGGCCCGTCCTGACCCGAGCGCGGCCGCCCGGGCTTACCGAGTCCGGCGAGGCCGTAGTGCGGTTCGCCCGGCAGCTGGAACTGCTCTCCGCGGACCTGGCCGAGGAACTGCAGCCTGAGCAGCCCCGCGCAGGAACGCGCCTGACGCTGGTGATCAACAGCGATTCCTTGCACACCTGGGCGTTGGCCGGCCTCGCGGCGGCCAGTGAAAACGTCCAGCTGGAGATCCTGCGCGAAGACCAGGAGCACTCGTTGGACCTGCTGCGCGCCGGCGCCGCCGCCGCCGCCATCACTGAGACAGCCAAGCCCGTGCCCGGCTGCTCGTCCAGCAAGCTGGGCATCATGCGCTATTTTCCGGTGTGCGCTCCGGACTTCACCCGCCGCTGGTTTGGGGCAGGGGTGAGCGCCGCGACGGTGGCCGCGGCTCCCGTTGTGGTCTTCGACCGCAGGGACGATCTGCAGGACCGCTGGCTGCGCCGGCTCAGCCACGCACCCCTTCAGCCGCCGCGCCACTACGTGCCGGCCGCCCAGGAGTTTGGCGATGCCATCCGCTGGGGCATGGGCTGGGGCATGATGCCCGAGATCGAAATTGGCGAAGATCTGGAGACCGGCAGGCTCGAGACGCTCTCCCCCCGCGCGCACGTGGACGTCGCCCTCTACTGGCAGCAGTGGCGGCGCGGCTCGGCGGCGCTGACCGACGTCGCGGACGCCGTCCGGGCGGCGGCGCGCGTGCTCCGCTGAGGCCGTCCGGCACCTTGGCGGCCGGCCGTCCGGCAGGTTGGCAGGATCTCGGCTAGACGTGACCGATTCCCGCCAGTCCTGACCGTGCTGTAGCGGCTAGATTGGCAGAATGGCTACAACCTCCGCATCCGGCCCCACTCCGTCCGCACGCCCCCACGAAG
>NZ_CAKKMF010000023.1 GCF_918697925.1 Arthrobacter sp. Bi26 | reverse complement strand
GCAGGCGGCGGAGGCGGTCACCGTACTGCATGTGTTCCTGGCGGCGGGGCAGTCGAACATGTCCGGGCGGGGTCTGCCAGGCGGCACCACCGATGATCCGGTGGATCCGCGGATCTTCCAGTACGGCGCCAAGGACCGCAGGTTCCGGACGGCCACGGTGCCCCTAGACATGCACGACACTGCGAGCGGGATTTCGCCTGCCACGACGTTTGCCCGTGAGTATTTGAAAACCCAGCCCGCCAACGTTGGGGTTCTCATCATCCCGGCGGCGCACGGCGGCACCGGGTTCACGAGCGACTCGTCCTCACTCACATGGTCTGTCGGCGCGGCTACATCGTCCGCGCGTGACCTCCCGGAGTTGGCGGTGAGGCAGACGCATGAGGGCATCGCGGCGGCGAGGGCGACCGGCCGCACGGTGGATCTCAAAGGCGTTCTCTGGCACCAGGGCGAGAATAACTCGTCGATGACGACCTCCGCGTACAGCGCGAAGTTGGATAAACTCATTGCGTTCTTCCGGTCCCGGTTGGCCGCGTCGAAGCTCCCCTTTGTGGTGGGGCAGATGACGCCGGAGGGCATCGAAGCCACGCCGGGCAGGGTCAACATCGACAGGAGCCACCGGGAAACGCCGGCGCGCGTCTCCTCCACGGGTTTTGCACCCTCCAAGTCCGGAGCCGTGAATGAGGGCGACCTGATCCACTTCAACCGGGCCGGCGTCCAATACCTGGGGAAAACGTACCTTTCCGGCTACTGGCACGCAGCCAAGATCACTTACGGTCCGGTTCCGACAATCCGCGGGATCCGGAAGGTCGGGTCCACGCTGTCCGCGGTGCCAGGGACCTGGGGACCGGCGCCGGTGAACTTGGCCTACCGGTGGTACCGATCGGGCAACGAGATCAGAGATACCTACGGAACCAGCTACAAGCTGCGCTCCGGCGATGCGGGCCGGTCCATCACCGTGAAGGTCACCGGTTCCAAGACCGGCTACACGACGGCCTCCAGGACGTCCGCAGGGACCTCAGCGATCGCCAAGGGCACGCTCACCGCACCCACGCCCACGATCACTGGCACCGCGGCGGCCGGGTCCACCCTCACGGCTGTCCCCGGGGCGTGGGGCCCGCCGCCGGTGACACTGACCTACAAGTGGTACCGCTCGAACATTCTGATCAGCGATGCCAGCTCCGCCACGTACAAGGTCCGCTCCGGTGACCGGGGACGGACCATCACGGTAAAGGTCACCGGTTCCAAGAGCGGCTACAACACCGCCTCCGAAACCTCCACCGGCACCAAAGTCGCCGGGTAGCACCCGGTGGAACGGGGCGGAGCCATTCACCTCCCGCGGCCTGCTCCAGCCGGCCTGTCACGGGCGGTGCCGGTCCTGATGGCTGACCCCGCTGCAACACACCATCTGTTCAACGAACCGGGGAAACTTCCTTGAAAGTCTCACTGCTCACCGCTGCAGCACTGATCAGTATATTCGGGACGAGCGACGACTTGACGCCTCAATCCGTGCGTTTGACTTGCGCTTTCGAGCCAACTGTGTTTGGCAGGTTCCTCCATGTCCCCCCAGTAGCGGATGGAAGCCTCAGTGAAGGCGCCCGCGCTCTCCTCGGGGATCGAGCGCGGGGGCTTTTCTGAATCCTGTGATGGTTGCGTCTCGGCGCAGGCCGCTCAGACCGGCTCCATCTTCAAGGGACGATGGAGCCGGTCTCTGGGGTGCTAATCGTCACTCCTAGGGAGAAATGACGCCGTGGCGTGCCCCTAACCGGACTGCTGTGCCACAGTATAAAAGTAGGCGCCTGACCTGCATGTTTCCGTGGCCGGCTCCTGGCAGATAATCGCACCAGCCATTACACAGGCGCGGCGGGTTACGGACAGTCACGCCCGCACCACCCCTTCCGCAGCGCTCTATTCCTCGACTGGCCCGGGCCGGCCAAATGCCCGGGGGTGGCGGCCCTACCATCGGATTCCATCAAAGTGCATGCGGGAAATCCTAGAACCAGGCCACCGCTGTCCGGCCGCTAACGCGACGACCGAGCCGGTTGCATGGCGCTAAGACGCTGAGGACTGGGTCCACTACTACAATCACCATCGACCGCACAGCGGCATCAAAGGCCACTCACCCATCCAGCGCGTTCACAACGTCCGTGGGAATTACACCTAGTGCGCTTCTCTGCCGGTAGTAGTGGTGCTCCGGCTATGGCGCTCAGGTAGGAGTCCTTTTGGAAGTAGGGGAGTGCATGCCGGGCTGCCGCCTCCCGCACTTGCCGCAGTGAGTAGGCAGCGGCGTCCTCAGTAGCGACGCTCCACACTAGGCGCGCACGCCCCACTTGGCATCCGCCCGCAAGTCAGCGGCCCGCTTGCCGGCGGCGCGGCGCGAATTCCTGGCTTCGACGGCGGCGCGTGTTTCGTAGTTGCTGACGGTGCGTTCCGCGGGCAGCTTGGGCACTGGCAGCTCCAGCGGTAATCCGGCCTGGGGTCCCGTCCTGATGCGTTCTCCGACAAATCCCAACCGGGCCAGCGTCGTCAGGTGAACGCCCGCCGCATGATTCGGCAGGCGCAGTTCGTTGCGAAGCTGTTGCCACGTGCGGTGCACAGTGGTGGTGCCGTCCAGATTGGCGGCCAGCCACTCGGCTACGCGCAAATCCCCGGCAGTAAGTCCGGGGTGGCGCTCATGGCAGCCAGCCAGCGGCGCTTGAAGAGGTTCAGTCTGCATATCCGCGTAGGCTCAAACGTGAAAGTTGTGCAGCGGATAGCTGGCCATGCCACAGCCCTTCTCACGCTGGATACCTACGCGGGGTTGTTCGATGAAGACCTTCACGAGAGCGCCGCACGGCTTGATGTCAAGCTCAATTTCTAACGTGGTGGATAGTCGGAGGATAGTCATCCCCTGAAGTTCCCTCTAGTGGCGCGGAATTATCCAAGGTCTCATAATCCTAAGGTCCTCGGTTCAAGTCCGAGTAGCCCTACATTTTTGCGAATCCTCCTCACCCGGGGTCCGCACCACGGGAGCCGTGGCTGACGTTCGACGTCGGCCGCGGCTCTTTTTTGTCGGGCCGTCGCTTGCAGGAGGCACCAGACTGAGATATGTTACTCGTGAGTAACATATCTCAGGCGCGAAACCCGCGTCCTTTTGGTCGCCGCTGATCACGAGTGAAGGAACACCATGCCCAAGGCTGCAATCGACATTCATAACCTGCCCTACGCTGACGGCGACTTCTTCGCGTTCGAGCAGTTGCTCAGCGCCAAGGAGCAGGACCGGCTGGCCGAGGTCCGCGAGTTCCTCACCCGTGAAGTCAGGCCGATCGCCGTCGATTGCTGGAATCGCGCTGAGTTCCCCATGGAGCTGATCCCGAAGCTTGCCGAAATTGACCTGGTCAGCCCAGTCAGGAGGCAGGGCTACTCGAACCTCTTCGCCGGAATCCTGCACGCCGAAGCCACCCGCGCGGACACGTCGATCGCGACGTTCATGGGCGTCCATGACGGGCTCTTCACCGGCTCCATCGAAGCCCTTGCCTCCAAGGAGCAGCAGGACGCGTGGCTTCCCGATATCTACTCGCTCAAGAAGATCGGAGCCTTCGGCCTCACGGAGCCCCTTGGCGGCTCCGACGTCGCCGGCGGCACGCGCACCACAGCACGGCGCGACGGCGGGAACTGGATCCTCAACGGAGCCAAGCGCTGGATCGGCAACGCCACTTTCTCCGACTGGGTGGTCATTTACGCCCGCGACGTCGATGACAACCAGGTCAAGGGTTTCCTCGTCGACACCAAGACCGAGGGGTACAGCGCCGTGAAGATCGAGAACAAGATCTCGCTGCGCACGGTCCAGAACGCCGACATCACGCTCGATGACGTGGTGGTGCCGGACTTCTTCAAGCTCGCCAACGCCAACAGCTTCCGCGACACCAACAAGGTCCTGAAGGTCACCCGCCTCGCGGTGGCCTGGCAGGCGGTGGGCCAGCAGCTCGCGGCCTTTGACGTCGCCCGGCGCTACGCCGTGGAGCGCAGCCAGTTCGGCCGCCCGATTGCCTCCTTCCAGTTGGTCCAGCACCAGCTCGTGCAGATCCTCGGTAACGCGGTCAGCTCGATGGGCATGATGGTGAGGCTTTCCCAGTTGGAGGACGCGGGGGAGGCGAAGGACGAGCAGTCCGCCCTGGCCAAGGCGTTCACGACCGCGCGCATGCGCGAGAGTGTGGCCCTGGGCCGGAGCATCCTTGGCGGCAACGGAATCGTGACGGACTTCGAGATGGCCAAGGTCTTCGCGGACGCCGAAGCCATCTATTCCTACGAGGGCACGCACGAGATCAACACCCTGGTCACCGGCCGGGCGATCACGGGAATTTCCGCGATCGTCTAATGCGCGCCCAATAGCCGCCGCGACAGCCTGGGGTCCGTGCATGGGCGGGCCGATCGTCAGGGGCCGGCATCCAGGGGCTGGAGCAGGACAGAAGGTCTCAGGTCCATCACGAACGCCAGCGGGTTGACGTAGTCTTCGCCCCGGCGGACGCCCCAATGGAGGCAGGGCGGCCCCGGGCCGCAGTGGCCGGCCTGTACCTGCCCCAGGACGTCGCCCTCTGCCACGGCGGACCCCGCCGTCAACGAACTCGCCACCGGCTCGAAACTGCTGCGCAGCCCGTTGCCGTGATCGATTGTGATGACCGGCCGGTCCACCACCGTCCCGACAAAGCTCACCGTTCCGGCGGCCGGCGAGATGAGCGGGGCACGATCATGTGCCGCCGCAATATCGACACCGCGGTGACCGCTGAGCCACGGCCTGGCCGGGGGGTCGAAGGCGCGCAGAACCGCAGGGCGCGGGCTGAGCGGCCAGCTCCAGTCAAGTGCCGGGACTGGTCCTGCCCTGGGGGTGCCCCGGCCGGTGGAAGCCGGAACCGGAGTGGAATCCGAAGCCGAAGCCGAAGCCGAAGCCGGAGTGGAAACCGAAACCTGGGAGGCCGCGGCGACGGAATCTGCGGGGATGGGGGACAGCGCCAGGAGCAATGCTGCAAGGCCGGGGGAGAACTTCATGTCCCCAGCCTGCCGGGGCAGCGTACTGGGCGGAATCTCCCACGACGGCTATGTGGAAAAGCTTCCGGCGCGGTCGCTAGGCGCCGGCGCCCCGGCCTCCGACGACGTGACGAGGCATGCCGCCGCGACGGGCGCACCCGCCACGACCGGCGCCCCGGCCTCCGACGACGTGACGAGGCATGCCGCCGCGACGGGCGCACCCGCCACGACTGGCACGCCGCCACAACGGGCGCAACCGCCCCGGTACGGATGCCGCCACGACCGGCACGCCGCCGCGACGGGCGCACCCGCCACGACCGGCACGCCGCCACAACGGGCGCAACCGCCCCGGTACGGATGCCGCCGCGACGCGCGCTGGCCGCGACGGTCACCGGCCACGACGCATGCCGCCCGGCTTCGCTTCAAGGCGCCGCGGAAGGTGCTCAACCACCCCCGCCACAGGCCCGGAACGCCGCCCCGTTGCACCGCGAAAACCGTCCTTCGGGGCGGGGGCGCTGTAGTACACTTGGTGCAGCAGTTTGCTGTGCCCTCACGCTTGTTAGTCGCGATAATTCGTGGTTGCCGAAGCCGGCACGCCTCATTCAGGGGTGCGGGGGAGCAGCAGCTGACTACGCGTATCCAGCCCTCCTCAAAAGAAGCCTGAAACTTCCGATGCGGAGGACTGCGCCTCCTGCGGTCCGTTCCTTTGGGCACGGATGGGAAGCGCAGTGGATGCCAGGAGCAACGCCCGCCCCGGGCGAATGCTAAACAACCGTCAACTATTGGCAGGGTAAGAGAGCCATGGGCTCTCTCATGAATGACCTGCCGGAAGGAGCGTCGGCATGCCCGTCGTAACTATGCGCCAGCTGCTTGACAGCGGCGTCCACTTTGGACACCAGACCCGCCGTTGGAACCCGAAGATGAAGCGCTTCATCTTCACGGAGCGCAACGGTATCTACATCATTGACTTGCAGCAGTCGCTGTCCTACATCGACCGTGCCTACGAGTTCGTGAAGGCCACCGTTGCACACGGCGGCACCGTTCTCTTCGTCGGCACCAAGAAGCAGGCGCAGGAATCCATCGCCGAGCAGGCCACCCGCGTTGGCCAGCCGTACGTCAACCAGCGTTGGCTCGGCGGTATGCTGACCAACTTCCAGACGGTCTCCAAGCGCATCCAGCGCATGAAGGAACTCGAAGAGATCGACTTCGACGACGTCGCCGGTTCGGCTTACACCAAGAAGGAACTGCTGCTCCTTCGCCGCGAACTCACCAAGCTGGAAACCAACCTCGGTGGTATCCGCAACCTGACGAAGGCGCCGTCCGCGCTGTGGATCGTTGACACCAAGAAGGAACACCTTGCTGTCGATGAAGCCAAGAAGCTGAACATCCCGGTTGTGGCCATCCTGGACACCAACTGCGATCCCGACGAAGTTGACTTCCCGATCCCGGGTAACGACGACGCCATCCGCTCCGTCAACCTGCTGACCCGCGTTGTCGCCGACGCCGTTGCTGAGGGCCTCATCGCCCGCAACCAGCGCGCCACCGGCACCACGGAAGCTCCGGAAGAGCCGCTGGCCGAGTGGGAGCGCGAGCTCCTCGAAGGCAACAAGGCTGAAGCTGCTGCAGCGCCCGCCGCTGAGGCTGCTCCGGCTGCTGAGGAAGCACCCGCCGCTGAAGCTGCTCCGGCTGCTGAGGAAGCACCGGCTGCTGAAGAAGCACCGGCCGCCGACGAAGCCAAGTAGTCAGACAAGTAAATCTGGATCTCCCCACATGCGCTCAGCTGCATAGGGGGTACCGACAGGATGGCCGCTCACTCGGTGAGCAGCCGTCCTGTCGGTCCGTACACCACATAAATTTCTAGACAGAGGGGTTCACATGGCGAACTACACTGCCGCTGATATCAAGGCTCTGCGCGAGCGCACCGGCGCCGGCATGATGGATGTCAAAAAGGCTCTTGACGAAGCCAACGGTGACGCCGAGAAGGCCATCGAAATCATCCGCATCAAGGGCCTGAAAGGCGCCACCAAGCGCGAAGGCCGCTCCACCGCTGAAGGCCTGGTTGCTGCCAAGGTCGCCAACGGCGTCGGCGTGATGATCGAAGTCAACTGCGAGACCGACTTTGTGGCCAAGGCCGACAAGTTCATCCAGCTGGCTGACAAGGTCCTGGCCGTGGCCGTCGAGTCCGGCGCTGCCGACCTCGAGACCCTGCTGGCCACCGACGTCGACGGCAAGCCGCTGTCCGAGGTTGTCATCGAAGAGGGCGCCGTTCTGGGCGAGAAGGTTGTTGTCCGCCGCATCTCCCGCATCGAGGGCGCAACGGTCGACGCTTACCTGCACAAGACCTCCAAGGATCTCCCGGCCCAGGTCGGCGTGCTGTTTGCTGTTGACGGCGAAGGCGAAGCAGCTGCTACCGCAGCCCACGACGTCGCCGTTCACATCGCCGCGATGTCCCCGAACTACCTCGCCCGCGAGGATGTTCCGGCCGAGCTCGTCGAGTCCGAGCGCCGCATCGCCGAGGAAACCGCCAAGGCCGAGGGCAAGCCCGAAGCCGCGATGACCAAAATCGTCGAAGGCCGCGTCACCGGCTTCTACAAGGGCGAGGTTCTCCTCGACCAGGCATTCGCCAAGGATGCCAAGAAGTCTGTCGCCCAGGTCCTCGAAGAGGCCGGCGTCAAGGGAACCGCTTTCACGCGCTTCCGCGTCGGTTCCTAGTCAGAGACTAGCCAGACACCAGTCAGGCAATAGCCAGGCACGCTAAGGGGGTGGTCACCACGGTGGCCACCCCTTTTGCATGCACGCGCGAGGCACCGGTTCCGGCCACGGCCGGAATGCCGCCTTGGGCGCCCAGCACGATAACCTAACTCAGAGTTCACCAACGGGAAGGCACCATGGAAACCGTCACCACTTCAGCCCAGCCAAAGAAGAACAGGCGCCGCGTCCTCTTGAAGCTCTCCGGCGAGGTCTTCGGCGGCGGGAAACTTGGCGTTGACCCGGATACCGTCCGCGGCGTGGCCAAACAGATCGCCGCCGCAGTCCCCGACGTCGAGGTCGCAATCGTCGTCGGCGGAGGCAATTTCTTCCGCGGCGCCGAACTGTCCCAGAGCGGCATGGACCGCTCCCGCGCCGACTACATGGGCATGCTCGGAACCGTCATGAACTGCCTGGCCCTCCAGGACTTCCTGGAGCAGGCCGGGGTGGAAACACGCGTGCAGAGCGCCATTACCATGGGCCAGGTCGCCGAGGCGTACATTCCCCGCCGCGCCATCCGCCACATGGAAAAGGGCCGGGTTGTCATCTTCGGCGCCGGCGCCGGCCTGCCATACTTCTCCACGGACACCGTCGCTGCCCAGCGCGCCATGGAGGTCCACGCCGACGTCGTCCTGATGGCCAAGAGCGGCGTCGATGGCGTCTACACCGCGGACCCGAAGAAGGACCCGACGGCGGAGAAGCTGCACCGCCTCAGCTACGACGACGCGCTCCGCCGCGACATCCGCGTGATGGACCAGACCGCGATGACCATGTGTAAGGACAACAACCTCACGATGGTGGTCTTCGGCATGGAAGGCGAGGGCAACGTCACCCGCGCCATCCGGGGTGAAGACCTGGGCACCGTCGTCACCCCGTAGCAACGGCTAGGATGTTTTCAGGACCTTTCCGCTGCCAGGCGGAAGACACAGGCGCACAAGAAGACGTGCCGCGCCCCGGCCCCCGGGACGCACCAATTTCTGAGGAGAGACCGTGATCGAAGAAACCTTGCTCGAAGCCGGGGACAAGATGGACAAGGCAGTTGAGGTAGCCAAGGAAGACTTCGCCTCGATCCGGACCGGCCGCGCGACACCTGGCCTGTACAACAAGGTCATCGTGGAGTACTACGGCACGCCGACGCCGCTGCAGCAGCTGGCCTCCTTCGCGGTCCCGGATGCCCGCACCATCCTCGTCACCCCGTACGACAAGACGGCCCTCCGCGACATCGAACGCGCCCTCAGCGACTCCGAGGTGGGCGCCAACCCCTCCAACGACGGCAACGTCATCCGGATCACCATTCCCGAGCTGACGTCCGAACGGCGCAAGGAATACGTCAAGATCGTCAAGTCCAAGGGTGAGGACGCGAAGGTGTCCATCCGCAACATCCGCCGCAAGGCCAAGGAAACGCTGGACAAGCTCGTCAAGGACGGCGACGCCGGCGAAGACGAAGGCGCACGCGGCGAGAAGGAACTCGACGCCATGACCAAGGCGCACGTGGACGGGATTGACGAGCTGCTCAAGCGCAAGGAAGCTGAGCTGCTCGAGGTCTGATGGATCAGGTACAGGGGGCCTCCGGGCCGCGCGCCCGGAGGCGGGGGAAGCAACGCGAAAACCCGACGCCCAAAGCGGGCCGGAACCTGCCCGCCGCCATCGGCTCGGGCGTTGGCATGCTCGTGTGCGTCCTCGGCGGCCTGCTGTTCCTCCCGCTCGGCTTCGTCCTGGTGACGGCTACCTTCGCGATCTTCGGTGTCTGGGAGATCTTCCGTGCGCTGGAGGCCGCAGGCACCCGCCTGCCGATCGTCCCGGTGATGGTCGGCACGGTCGCCATGCCGATCGCCGCCTACTTCGGCGGCCTCGAAAGCCTGCTCTTTGCCATGCTCGTCAGCAGCGTGGCGGTGCTGTTGTGGCGGACCCTGGAAGGCGCCGCGGGTTCGGCGCGGAGCATCTTCGCGGGGGTCTTCACCCTGTCCTGGGTGCCGTTCCTGATCAGCTTCGCGACGCTGCTGCTGCACACCGCCGACGGCGAGACGCCGGTGGGCCTGTGGCCTGACGGGGTGATTCCGCCGGGAGCGTGGCAAATCGCGACCCTGCTGCTCCTGGTGGTGGCCAACGACACCTTCGGCTACCTCGTGGGCGCATCCCTGGGCAAGCATCCGATGGCCCCCAAGATCAGCCCCAAGAAGACCTGGGAAGGCTTCGCCGGTTCGATCGCGGGGGCCGTCATCGTGGGCGTGCTCGCCATGGTCTTCGTGCTGGGTGAGCCGTGGTGGTTCGGCGTCGTGCTCGCTGTGGGCATGGTGGCAGCCGCCACCGCCGGCGACCTCGCCGAATCGATGGTCAAACGCGAGCTCGGCATCAAGGACATGAGCAGCATCCTCCCCGGTCATGGAGGCGTCATGGACCGCCTGGACTCGATTGTCTTCGCGTCGCCGGTGGCGTTCATCCTGTTCTCGGCCCTCGCTGGCGCCTAGAAGCACCGGTCCAGCACTTCCGGCGCCTAGAATGGTGCCGAGCAAACCAGCCGAACGGCATCAAAGGAACAAAGTAACAGTGGACATTCAACGGCAGATTCCTGCGTCTTTTGACCGTGTGCAGCGGAACCAGTATGGCTACAACGCCAGGCAGGTCGACGATTTCCTGCAGCGCGCACGGGTGTCATTTGAAGCTCCGTCCTCCGCCTCCCGCGCCATCAAGAGCTCGGACGTCCGCGCCGTGTCCTTCGACCCCGTGAAGGGTGGCTACGTGGCTGCCGGCGTGGACGCCGCGCTGGACCGGCTCGAAGACGCCCTGGCCCGGCGGGAACGCGATGAGCTGGTTGCCGAACGCGGCGAGGAAGCCTGGCTGCGAGAAATCGGCCGGCTCGCGGGCGTCCTGCGCGGACGCCTGCACCGCCCGGACGGCCAGCGCTTCCGGCGCCCGTCCAAGCCCAAGACCCGCAGCTACAACACCACCGACGTCGACGATTTGTGCCACGAGCTGATCGGCTACCTGGAGGAGGACCAGCCGCTGAGCGTGGACAACGTCCGGCGTGCCGTGTTCCGCCCCGCCGTGGGCCGGGAGGGCTACGAGGAAAGCCAGGTCGACGCGTTCCTGGAGCGCGCCGTCGAGCTCATGGCGGCCATCGACTAACCACGCCCCACGCCGGCGCCCCAACCCGGTGCCCACCTGCCGGGGCCGCCCCACGCCGGATTGCCGACGCCGGGTCAGCGTTGTCCAGTCACCGCTCCGTCGCGAGCGGCCGTTCCGGGGTGTGCAGCCGGGTCATGACCCGCGTCATGGTCCGCGGCACCCGGCCCCGCGTGGCCCGGGAGACCAGCACCGTGACGGCGAACGCCGCCGGGACCGTCCAGGCGGCGGGCTGCGCCAGCCACGACGGCGACTGGGCAGCACCCAGCACCGAACCGGCCACCATCGCGCTGCCGCAGAGCACACCGCCGGTCGCCATGCCGGCGATTGCCCCGGCGTCCGTCAGACCCCGCCACCAGATGCCCAGCAGCAGCACCGGGCAGATAGTGGACGCCGTAAAGGCAAACACGAGCCCCACGCTGCCGGCCAGGGCCAGCGATTCGGTCATCGACGCGATCCCCAGCGGGACAATGGCCGAGATCAATGCCGCCAGCCGGAAGCCCCGGACACTGCCGCCGAACACGTCCTGGCTGATCACGCCTGCCAGGGAGACCACCAGGCCGGACGTCGTCGACAGGAACGCCGCGAACGCACCGGCCACCACGAGCGCCGTCAGCAGGTCGCCGGCCATCCCGCCGATCATCCGGCCCGGCAGCAGCAGCACCAGCGCATCGGCCTGGCCGCTCTGGGCAAGGTCCGGCGCGAACATGCGCCCGAGCATGCCGTACGCCGTCGGGAACAGGTAGAAGGCCGACAGCAGGCCCAGGACAATCAGGGTGGTCCGCCGGGCGGACTGCCCGTCCGGATTCGTATAGAAACGGACCAGCACGTGCGGGAGCCCGAGTGTTCCAAAGAGCAGGGCCACGAGCAGCGAAATGATCTGATACGGGCCCGCGGGGGCCAACGCCGTCGGATTGGCGGCGGGGGCCGCCGCGGCGGATTCGCCGCCGCCCAGCGCAAACAGCAGGAACACTATTGGCACCGCCAGCGCGGTCAGCTTGAGCCAGTACTGGAACGCCTGGACGAACGTGATGGAGCGCATCCCGCCCACCACCACAGTGATGCAGACGACGCCGACCACCGCCACCGGGCCCACCCAGGCCGGCAGGCCCGTGGTGATCCGGATTGCCAGGGCGGCGCCGTGGAGCTGCGGGACGATGTAGAGCCAGCCGACCAGGACCACCACCAGGCTTGTCACGCGGCGGACGGCACGCGAATCCAGGCGTGCCTCGGTGAAATCCGGAATCGTATAGGCGCCGGAGCGGCGCAAGGGAGCGGCGACGAACAGGAGCAGCATGAGGTAGCCGGCCGTGTAACCCACCGGGTACCACAGAGCATCAGTGCCGGAGAGCAGGATCAGTCCGGCCACACCAAGGAAACTCGCGGCGGAGAGGTACTCGCCGCCGATCGCCGAGGCATTCCACCACGGCTTGACCGTCCGGGAAGCCACGTAGAAGTCCCCGGTGGTGCGTGAGACCCGCAACCCGTAGAAACCGATGACGGCCGTGGCGAGCGAGACCGCGGCGAACGCCGCCAGCCCGACGACGGGGTTCACGTTCCGCTCACCCGGGACGTCAGCTGCCCGGCCATGTCCCTCACTTGTCGCCGGCGAGGTCCCGGTAGCGGGCCTCGTTCCTGGTGGCGGTCCGCACGTAGAGCCAGGCGCTGAGACCGATCACGGGATAGATTCCGGCACCCAGCAGGACCCAGTCGAAAGGCAGGCCGGCAATGGTGGAGTCCGCCAGGCCCGGGACCAGCCCGAGCATGAGCGGGAAGGCGAGCAGGATCAGCAGGAAGCCCAGGCCCACCACGAGGCCCAGGCGGAGCTGGGACCGGATGAGTGAGCGGACGAACAACTGGCCGGCGTCGGATTCCTCTGCCGCCTCATGCGCGGCCGCCGCGGGGCGCCCGCCGGCCAGGGCGGCGCCGTCTGGCGTGGGGCTGCCCGAGGTGAGGCTGCGGGGCGCTGTGACCCGGACCCGCGTCATGCCTGCGGCCGGATACGGTTTGCTTCGAGCTTTTCCCGGACCGCCGGCAGGTGCCTGCGGCTGATAGGCAGTTCGGCCCCTGCCACGGTGACGCTGGGCCGCGCCGCGGCAAGCCTCATGTGGCTGATGTGGCTCAGCGCGGTCAGGTAGGAGCGGTGGATGCGGAGGAACCCGGCGTCGGCCCACTGCTGCTCGAGGTCGGCCAGCGGAACCCTGATGAGGTAACTCGCCTCCGCGGTGTGCAGCCGGGCGTAGTCGCCCTGCGCCTGGACGTACGTGACATCATCGCGCCGGATCATCTTGGTGGTCCCGCCCAGATCCACGGTGATCATTTCCGGTGCCGGGGCACCGTCCTTGAGCAGCTCGCTGATGCGGCCGATCGATTTCGCCAGCCGTTCGGCGCGCACCGGCTTGAGGAGGTAGTCCACGGCCGCGAGCTCGAAGGCCTCCAGCGCGCAGTCCTCATCCGCGGTCACGAAGACTACGGCGGGAGGGTGGGCGCTGCGGGAAATGACCCGGGCAATATCCAGCCCTGTGAGCGCCGGCATGTGGATGTCGAGGAAGACGGCGTCGACTTCCTCGGCCTCAAGCGCCCGCAGGGCCTCGGCGCCGGAGGAGGCTCGGTGGATGGCGCCGATCCGGTCATCCTTGCCGAGCAGGAAGGCCAGTTCCTCGACGGCGGGGAGCTCGTCGTCGGCGACGAGGACGTTAATCATGGCTCTAGCCTACTGCCGCAGCCGTTTTGACCGGCTCAGGCCGTCAGCCATGTGCAGCCGCCGGGGACACCAAGACAGGACGGCGGAACCGTCCCGGATCAGGCGTCGTGCCGGGGCTGGGACTTGGGGACGCGCATCGTGATCAGGGTACCTTCGCCCGGTGCCGTCTCGATCACGAGGCCGTTGTCGTCACCGTAAACCTGCCGCAGGCGGGCGTCGACATTGCGCAGCCCCACGTGCTCGCCGTCGCTGTGCCCGGCAAGGACGGAGCGCAGCTGCTCCGGGTCCATGCCGACGCCGTCGTCCTCGATCGTCACCTCGGCGAACGCGCCGGAGTCGTTCGCCGTGATGGAGATGTGGCCCGGTCCCTCCTTGGCCTCCAGACCGTGCCGCACCGCGTTTTCCACCAGCGGCTGCAGGCTCAGGAAGGGGATCACCGTGCTGAGGACCTCCGGAGCGATCCGCAGGCTGACCTGCACCCGGTCCCCGAACCTGGCCCGTTCCAGGAGCAGGTAGCGGTCGATGCAGCGCAGCTCCTCGGCCAGGGTGGTGAAGTCACCGTGGCGGCGGAAGGAGTAGCGGGTGAAATCGGCGAACTCCACGACGAGCTCGCGCGCGCGAACCGGATCCGTGTTGATGAAGGAGGCGATCGCGTTGAGCGAGTTGTAGATGAAGTGCGGGCTGATCTGGGCGCGGAGGGCCCGGACCTCCGCTTCCATCAAGAGGGTGCGGGAGGCATCGAGCTCGGCGAGTTCCACCTGTGTGGCCACCCAGTCGGCCACCTCGCCGGTGGCACGGACCAGTCCGGCGCCGGCGGCCGGCGCGAAGGCCGCGACCACGCCGACCACGCGGGCGCCGGCCCTGATCGGGGCGATCACGACGGCGCGCTCCACCTCCGGCGTCAGCGGCCGGCCGCCGTCGCCTGCGGCAAGCAGCTGAAGTTCGCCCGCGGGAATCACGGCGAGGTGGCCGCCGTCGAGCACTTTGGCCGCGAGCCCCATCAGGGCGGGCTTGAGCTCCTCGCCGGCACCGTCCCAGGCGAGCACGCCCGTTGTGTCGGTGATGGCCAGGGCGTCGCAGCCCAGCAGGCTGCGCAACTGCTTGCTGGCCTTGGCCGCGCCGGCCGGGTTCAGGCCCGTCCGCAGGTACTGGCCGGCACGGGAGGCGGCATGCAGCGTCTTGTACGTGGCCCGCTCCGCATCGGTGCCGAGGTCCCGGAAGGAGTGGAGGACCTTGAGACCCACGGCGACGACGGCCGCGATCGCCAGGGCAATCACCGCGACTGAGGCGGCGGTGAGCAGGGGAGAATCCGGCATGGTGCCAGCCTACCGTCGGGGCCGGCGCGTGCCCCTTTCGGCGTCGTGGGGCACCGTTTGGCGCAGCATGGGGACCGCTGGGCGACGCAAGTAGCGCGGGTTCTGGAACGCACGCGCGCCACGGTACACAGTGATTGAAGTCACATTGGCTCGAGGGGTTGTATGCGGTGTCCCGCGAGACCACGGCAGCCGGTGTGGGCTCACCAGTCTCAATGAGGAGGAACCGATGGGTCACGACGCCCAAGAAACGGACGCAGCGGCGGCCGTGGACTTCAAGGAAGTCCAGTCGACGGAGCAGTTCAAGGAACTGCGCAAACGTCACCGCAGCTTTGTCTTCCCGATGTCCATTGCATTCCTGCTCTGGTACTTCGCGTATGTCCTGCTGGCCGACTATGCGGTGGAATTCATGTCCACGAAGGTCTGGGGCAACATCAACATCGGCCTGATCCTGGGCCTGCTGCAGTTCGTCTCCACGTTTGCCATCACCGGCTGGTACGTCAGCTACTCGAACCGCAAGCTCGACCCCATTGCCTCTGAAATCCGCCACGGAATCGAAGGGCACGAATTCGACAAGCACGGCAACCCGGTAGGCGGAGCAGCAAAATGACACTCATGGTCCCCGCGGTCAATGTCGCCGCACTCAAAGACACCACCCTGCTGAACATGGCCATCTTCGCCCTGTTCGTGGCGGTCACCATGGTGATCGTCTTCCGCGCCAGCCGCAACAACAAGACCGCGGCCGACTACTACGCCGCCGGACGCTCCTTCACGGGTTCGCAGAACGGCACGGCGATCGCCGGCGATTACCTCTCCGCGGCTTCCTTCCTGGGCATCACCGGCGCGATCGCCATCAACGGCTACGACGGCTTCATGTACTCCATCGGTTTCCTTGTCGCCTGGCTCGTTGCCCTGCTGCTCGTGGCCGAACTGCTCCGCAACACGGGCAAGTTCACCATGGCCGATGTTCTGTCCTTCCGGCTCAAGCAGCGCCCCGTGCGCATCGCGGCCGCCATCTCCACCCTGGCCGTCTGCTTCTTCTACCTGCTGGCGCAGATGGCCGGTGCCGGCAGCCTCATCTCCCTGCTGCTGGGCATCAGCGACTGGGGCGGACAGGCCCTGGTGATCATCGTCGTCGGCGTCCTCATGATCATGTACGTGCTGATCGGCGGCATGAAGGGCACCACCTGGGTCCAGATCATCAAGGCCATGCTGCTGATTGCCGGCGCCGCGGTCATGACCTTCTGGGTCCTGGCGATCTACGGGTTCAACCTCTCTGATCTGCTCGGCGGTGCAGTAGAAACCGCGAAGAATCCGGCCGTCCTGAACCCTGGCCTGCAGTACGGCAAGTCTGATACCTCCAAGCTCGACTTCATGTCCCTGGGCCTGGCGCTGGTGCTCGGCACCGCTGCCCTGCCGCACGTGCTGATGCGCTTCTACACCGTGCCCACGGCCAAGGAAGCCCGCAAGTCCGTGGTGTGGTCCATCTGGCTGATCGGCATCTTCTACCTCTTCACGCTGGTGCTCGGCTACGGCGCAGCGGCACTCGTCGGCGCGGACACCATCAAGTCCGCTCCGGGCGGCGTCAACTCGGCCGCACCGCTGCTCGCGTTCCACCTCGGCGGACCGTTGTTGCTCGGCTTCATCTCCGCGGTGGCCTTCGCCACGATCCTCGCCGTGGTGGCCGGCCTGACCATCACCGCTGCGGCGTCCTTCGCGCACGACATCTACGCCAACGTGTTGGCCAAGGGGAAGGCCGACGCCGACACCGAGGTCAAGGTTGCCCGCCGCACCGTGGTGGTGATCGGCCTGCTGGCCATCGCCGGCGGCATCTTCGCCAACGGACAAAACGTCGCGTTCCTCGTGGCGCTCGCCTTCGCTGTGGCGGCGTCCGCCAACCTTCCGACCATCCTCTACTCGCTGTTCTGGCGCCGGTTCACCACCCAGGGAGCCGTATGGAGCATGTACGGCGGATTGTCCGCGGCCATCATCCTGATTGCGCTCTCCCCGGTGGTGTCGGGGGCCAAGACGTCGATGATCCCAGGCGCCAACTTCGCTGTTTTCCCGCTGAGCAACCCGGGCATCGTCTCCATCCCGCTCGCGTTCTTCCTCGGCTGGCTCGGCACCGTCCTGGACAAGCGGAAGGAAGACGCCACGAAGCAGGCCGAAATGGAGGTCCGTTCCCTGACCGGGGTGGGTGCCGAGAAGGCTACCAACCACTAGGACCGGCATACCAACGGCAGGAGCTCCCGTGCGGCAGCACGGGAGCTCCTGCCGTTGGATGGGCGCCGGCCGCGCAAGAGTTTTCCGAGGTCAGCGTTGGGGCCGCAGCCGAATGTTCACCATCTTCAGCTCGTCGCGGCCCTCGAAGCGGTAGGCCAGCTCCACGCGCTTGGTGTCGCAGTCGATGGAACCCGCGACGTCGGCGGCGTTGGAGCCGTTGTTGGAGCTGACGTTGAGGCTTGAAAAGTTTGGTTTACAGCTGCCGTCCAGCTCCAGGCTTTCCACTCCCGCGGCGAACTCCTCCGGGGAAATCTTCTGCATGAGGGCGGGGTCCAGGTACTTCTCGTAGGCGGTGCTCGCCTCGCCGGCGATGATCAGCTTCGTGAAATCGTCCGCGATGCCCCGTGCCTGGTTGGTTGCTCCGCCCACCACGCTGATGAGGATGACGACGCCGGCCGCTACCAGCAGCAGGACCCCGCCGACGATCCCGAGGACGATCCACAAGGCCTTGCGGCTCTTTTTGGGGGGAGGCTGGCCGGGGCCGCCGTAGTATGGCGGCGGCTGCCCCGGTCCGCCGTAGTACGGCGGTGCGCCGTTCGCAGGTGGCGGGTTGCTGGGCGGCGGGTAGTTGGGTGGTGCACCGTTGCCGGGCGCCCCGGGCGGGGCCGCATAGTACGGAACGGGCGGCTGACCGGGCGCCGGGTGGCCGGACGCAGGCTCATGCCCGGGCTGCGGCGGTACCGGGCGGTGCGGTTCCTCGGGACTGCTCACGGTTCAAGCCTTTCCGGCAGTCCAGACAGCCACTGCCTGTTGCGCAGGGCCGCGTGCGCGGACCCAAGGACTCAGGAAGACCCAACGGACACAGCCTAGCGCCGCGGCCGCCCGCGGCACAGATGAGGAGCCGATCAGTTGTCGGCGGATCCGCGTTCGAGCAGCGGCTGAATCCGGAACGGGATCAGCTCACCCATCGCCAGGGCGGTATCGGTCCGGTCCACGCCGTCGCAGGCGAGGATCTTGCCGTTGATCCGGAACAGGTCCTCGGCGTCGAGTGCCACCACCCGCAGGAGCAGATCGGCCGAGCCTGTCAGGCCGTAGCCCTCCAGGATTTCCGGAATCCCGGCGAGCTCGAGCGCCAGGGTGCCGAGCTTCTGTTGCTGGACGTGGACGGAGATGAAAGCCATCAGCGGGTACCCCAAGGACACCGGATTGATGCGTCGCTCGAAGGAGAGGAACACATGCTTTTTCTCCAGCTGGGCCATCCTGGCCTGCACCGTATTGCGCGATAGGCCCAGCTTCTGGGCGAGGGCCACCACGGTCCGCCGGGGGTCCCGGGCCATGGCCGAAAGCAGGCGGGTGTCAGTGCCATCCAAGGGTTGCATAATGCGCAAGATTAGCACGGTCCGGTAGCGTCAAACAGTGCATAATGCTCAACATTTTTACGTGCGGTTGTACCCGATGAGCATTGTGAGTAGGGTCACAATTATCCGGGGCAACGGCGCCCGGGCGGCTGGCGCGCCGCGGGATCACGAGTCCTGCGAGTTCCGGTCAGACGACGTCAGAAGGTGCGGACAACAGTGTTTACCGACGACGCGGGCAAGGGCGGCATTTCCGCCGGGGGCCCCGGGAACAGTGAAAATTCAACGAGGCGGACTGGCGGGGATCTCGTCCAGCTCATCACTCCGGCGGGTGAGCGCATCAGCCATCCGGAGTTCGATCCCTGGCTCCAGGACGTCAGCGACGAGCAGCTTGGCTCGCTCTACGAGGACATGGTGGTCATCCGCCGGATCGATGCCGAAGCCACTGCCCTCCAGCGGCAGGGCGAACTGGCACTCTGGCCGCCGCTGCTTGGCCAGGAAGCATCCCAGATCGGCTCGGCCCGCGCGCTGCGCGACGACGACTTTGTTTTCCCCAGCTACCGCGACAACGGCGTGGCCTACTGCCGCGGAGTGAAGGTTGAGGACCTGGTCCGCGCCTGGCGGGGCAACGCCTCCGCCGGCTGGGACCCGTTCACCGTCAACGTTGCCACCCAGCAGATCATCATCGGTGCGCAGAGCCTGCACGCCACGGGCTATGCCATGGGCATCCAGAACGACGGCGCCGACTGCGTTGCCGTGGCCTATTTCGGCGACGGTGCCACGAGCGAAGGCGACGTCAACGAAGCCATGGTCTTCGCCGCGAGCTTCCAGGCGCCGGTCGTCTTCATCTGCCAGAACAACCACTGGGCCATCTCGGAGCCCGTCCGGCTGCAGTCCCACATTCAGCTGGCGGACCGCGCCTCAGGCTTCGGCATCCCCAGCATGAGGGTCGATGGCAACGATGTCCTCGCCGTCATGGCGGCCACCCGCATCGCCCTGGACCGCGCCCGGCACGGCGGGGGACCCACCTTTATCGAGGCCGTGACCTACCGGATGGGCCCACACACGACGGCGGATGACCCCACCCGCTACCGGGATGCCAACGAGCTCGAGGACTGGGCCGCCAAGGACCCGATTTCCCGGGTGAAATCGCTGCTGGACCGCAAGGGACTGCTGACCGCGGACCTTGAGGCCGCCGTCGCCGCGAAGGCCGACGCCGTGGCCAAGGAACTCCGGGCCGGCACCATCAACATGCCCGAGCCGCAGCCGCTGGATATCTTCAAGCACGTTTACAGCACACCTAACTCCTGGCTGGACCGCCAGCAGGACCATTACTCCCGTTACCTGGCTTCCTTCGGCGATCCCGCAGAAGCCGCTTCAGAAGAAGGTGCACGCTGATGACGCAGATGACCTTTGCCCGAGCCATCAATTCGGGCCTGCGCAAGTCCCTCGAAAACGATCCCAAGGTGATCCTGATGGGGGAGGACATCGGCGCCCTCGGCGGAGTCTTCCGTGTCACCGACGGGCTGCAGAAAGACTTCGGGAAGCACCGCGTCGTGGACACCCCGCTCGCCGAATCGGGCATCATGGGCACCGCGGTCGGCCTGGCGTACCGCGGCTACCGCCCGGTGGTGGAGATCCAGTTCGACGGCTTCATCTACCCGGCGTTCGACCAGATCGTCAGCCAGGTTGCCAAGATGCACTACCGCACCCAGGGCGCGGTCAAGATGCCCATCACCATCCGCGTCCCGTTCGGCGGCGGCATCGGCTCGCCGGAACACCACTCGGAATCGCCAGAGGCCTACTTCACCCACACCTCGGGGCTGCGCGTGGTCAGCGTGTCCAACCCCCAGGACGCGTACACCATGATCCAGCAGGCCATCGCCTCCGATGATCCCGTCCTGTACTTCGAGCCCAAGCGGCGCTACCACGACAAGGGCGAGGTGGACGAGACCGTCGACCTGAGCGCTGCGCTGTCCATGGAAAAGGCCCGCGTGGTCATCGAGGGCAACGACGTCACCCTCGTGGCCTACGGCCCGCTGGTCAAGACCGCCCGCGACGCCGCACTGGCGGCCGCGGACGAAGGCGTCTCGGTCGAGGTCATCGACCTCCGCTCGCTGGCACCGCTGGACTTCACCACTCTTGAGGCCTCTGTCCGCAAGACCGGCCGGCTGGTCATCACCCACGAGGCCGGCCAGTCCGGCGGGCTCGGCGCCGAAGTTGCCGCGAGCATCACCGAACGCTGCTTCTACCACCTCGAAGCCGCCCCGGTCCGCGTGACCGGCTTCGACGTTCCGTACCCGTACTCCAAGCTGGAAATGCACCACCTGCCGGGCCTTGACAGGATTCTCGACGGCGTCGACCGTGCCCTGGGCCGCCCCAACTCCCTCAGCGGGCTGGAAGGATGAGCGCCACAATGATCAAGGAATTCAGGCTGCCGGACCTCGGCGAAGGACTGACGGAATCGGAAATCGTCGCCTGGAAGGTCGCGGTAGGGGACACCGTCACCCTCAACCAGATCATCGCCGAGGTGGAGACAGCTAAGGCCGTCGTCGAGCTGCCTTCGCCGTTCGCCGGCGTCGTCGCCGCGCTGCACGAGCAGCCGGGCACCGTGGTCGAGGTCGGCAAGCCGATCGTGTCCTTCGAGATTGAGGACGACGGCGCCGGCGATTCCGGCGGCGGTGCCGGTACCGCCGTAGGTGCCGGTGCAGTCGCCGCCGCCAAACGCGAGCCGAACCTGGTGGGCTACGGCGCCGTCCTCGAAGCCTCCGGCCGGCCGGCCCGCCGCACCCGCACCTTCGCGGCGCCGGCGGCGGCTTCTCCGGTCGCACCCGCCGAGCCCGTCGCGCCGGTCCGCGCTGCCGAGCCGCTTGAATCCAAGGTTGTCGAAACGGCGCCGGGGGAGCGTCCGCGGTCCACGCCGCCGGTGCGGAAGCTGGCCAAGGATCTCGGCGTCGACCTCGAGGCCGTGACCGGCACGGGGGAGCACGGGCTGATCACCCGTGAGGATGTCCTGAATTTCGTCGGCGGCGGAGACCTGACCGCAGCCGCCCAGGAACTCGCCGGCGCGCCGGCGCAGTCAGTTGGGGCGCAGTCAGTTGGGCGCGTCCCGGCCGGGGGCGAACGGGAGACCCGCACGCCGATCAAGGGCGTGCGGAAATTCACGGCCGCCGCCATGGTGGCCAGCGCCTTCACCGCACCGCACGTCACGGAGTTCCTCACCGTTGACGTCACCCCCACGATGGAGCTGCTGGCACGGCTGAAGGCCAGCCGCGCGTTCGCCGGCTACAAGCTCACACCGCTGACGCTCGTGTCCAAGGCCGTGCTGATCGCGCTACGCAACCACCCGACGCTCAACGCCAGGTGGGACGAGGCCAACCAGGAGATCGTCCAGTTCAACTATGTGAACCTGGGCATCGCGGCCGCGACCCCGAGGGGCCTGACCGTTCCGAATATCAAGGACGCGGACCGGATGTCCCTCATGGAGCTCTCCACCGCGCTGACGGAACTGACGGACACGGCCCGGGCCGGGAAGACGGGCACCGAGGCGCTCTCCGGCGGCACAATCTCCATCACGAACATCGGCGTCTTCGGCATCGATGCCGGCACGCCCATCCTGAACCCAGGGGAGGCAGCCATCCTGGCCCTCGGCGCGGTGCGGAAGATGCCGTGGGAGTACCAGGACGAGGTCGCGCTGCGCCAGGTCATGACGCTCAGCCTCTCCTTCGACCACAGACTGGTCGACGGCGAGCAGGGCTCACGGTTCCTGCAGGACCTCGGGACCATGCTGGCCGATCCGGGCATGGTCCTGGCGATGGTCTAGGCACCCCAGATCACAACTGCCGGCTGCCCTTCCCGCCAAGGAAGGGTGGCCGGCAGCGTTGTTGTCCGCAGGAGTGTCTTGTGGGCGGGGTGGTTTCCGGCCGGGGGCACATTAAGGGCAATGTTCGACGGCGGGGCCCTGGTTCACGGCATGTCCGCGCCAAAGTGCCCTCGGGCTGCGCCGTGGACACGCGGAACCGTGGAGTGCGTTGCGCGGCGGGGGAGTTGCCTAGCCGAGCGGCTCGGGCGCGGCCGGTGCCATGAGCGCGGCCAGCGCCATGCTTTCCAGCAGCGGCCTGGCGCGGCGGACGCCGATCCGGCGCCCGTGGCTGCGCACCGAGTGCGGGGTGGAGTTGATCAGGCCGAAGGTGGCATGTGCCCGCATCCGCAGTTCGGCGGCTTCCGTGCCCTCGTGCAGTCCGGCCAGCACGTCCACCCAGAGTTCAACGTAGTTGCGCTGGAGCGTGCGGACCTCGGCCTGGTCCTCACCGGCCAGGTTGCTGAAGTCCTGGTCCTGGACCCGGATGACGTCGGGGTTGCTCAGGGCAAAGTCGACGTGGAAGGCCACGAGGCCGCCCAGCGCCGCCAGGTCGTCGTCGGAATCGGCCACCACCTTGCGGCCGCCGTCGAGCAGGTCCTTGCTCACGCTCAGCAGCAGCGCGCCGAGGACGGCCTGCTTGCCGGCGAAGTGGCGGTAGACCGCCGGCCCGCTGACGCCGGCCGCGGCCCCCAGATCCTCCAGGGAAACGCGGTTGAAGCCCTCGAGGGCGAAGAGCGCAGCGGCGGCGGACAAGAGGGCCTGCCGCCTGTTCGCCTTGGCCTGGCTGCGCTGCGTGGAGGGGGCCGGGGTGGAGGCTGCCTGGGCGGACGGAAGCTGGGCGGTCTGGCTGGGCTCGGTCACCGGCGCGTCCCCTCGTTGCGAATGATCCCTGTGTTGGACATCACAGTTAATAGAGACTAACCTAAATCTCAGTTATGCGGTACTAACCGAAACGGCCGGGCGGCGTGAGTCGCCGGTCCGGCGCGCAGGTCAGGGAACGGAATCAGTCAATGGAGACAATCGCCAGCCGGGTGGATGCGATGAGCACAGCCTATGCCGCGAACCGGGAGGCCCAGCTGGGGCTGGCCGGCGAGTTGAGGGAACGGCTCGCCGCTGCAGCGCTGGGCGGGCCGGCAAAGTCCCGGGAACGCCACGTTGCGCGCGGCAAGCTCCTGCCGCGCGAGCGCATCGACCGGCTGCTGGACGACGGCAGCCCCTTCCTGGAGATCGCCCCGCTGGCGGCGGACGGGATGTACGACGGCGACTCGCCCGGTGCCGGCGTCATAGCCGGGATCGGCCTGGTGCACGGCCGGCAGGTGCTGGTCATTTCCAACGACGCCACGGTCAAGGGCGGCACCTACTACCCGATGACGGTCAAGAAGCATCTCCGGGCGCAGGAAATCGCCCTGGAGAACCGGCTGCCCTGCATCTATCTCGTGGATTCCGGCGGCGCGTTCCTGCCTAAGCAGGACGAGGTCTTCCCGGACAAGGAACACTTCGGCCGGATCTTCTTCAACCAGGCAAGGATGTCCGCGGCGAAGATCCCGCAGATCGCCTCCGTCATGGGCTCCTGCACCGCCGGCGGCGCCTATGTCCCGGCGATGAGCGACGAGACCGTGATTGTCCGCAACCAGGGCACCATCTTCCTGGGCGGCCCGCCGCTGGTGAAGGCCGCGATCGGCGAGATCGTCACGGCCGAGGAACTCGGCGGCGGCGACGTGCACTCGAAGATCTCCGGAGTCACGGACCACCTGGCCGAGAACGATGAGCATGCCCTCCAGATCGTCCGCGACATCGTCTCCACCCTGCCCCGGCCCGCCGCCCCCGTCTGGGACGTGGATACCGTCGTCGAACCCGTCGCCGACCCGGAGGAGCTCTACGGCGCCGTTCCCACGGACGTCAACGCCCAGTATGACGTGCGTGAGGTCATTGCCCGGCTTGTGGACGGCAGCAGGTTCCACGAGTTCAAGAAGAACTACGGCACCACCTTGGTCACGGGCTTCGCCAAGCTGCACGGCCACCCGGTGGGGATCGTGGCGAACAACGGGGTGCTGTTCAGCGAGTCCTCACTCAAGGGCGCGCACTTCATCGAACTCTGCGATCAGCGCGGCATCCCGCTGATCTTCCTGCAGAACCTCTCCGGCTTCATGGTCGGCAAGGACTACGAGCAGGGCGGCATCGCCAAGAACGGCGCCAAGATGGTCACCGCCGTCGCCACCGCCCGCGTCCCCAAACTGACCGTGGTGATCGGCGGGTCCTTCGGCGCGGGGAACTACTCCATGTGCGGTCGGGCCTATTCGCCGCGCTTCCTGTGGATGTGGCCGGCGTCCCGGATTTCCGTGATGGGCGGGAACCAGGCCTCCAGCGTGCTGGCCACCGTGAAGCGGGACCAGTACGAGGCCCGCGGCGAGGAATGGTCCGCCGCGGACGAGGAAGCGTTCAAGGCCCCGATCAAGGCCCAGTACGAGGACCAGGGCAGCCCCTACTACTCCACCGCCCGCCTCTGGGATGACGGCGTGATCGACCCCGCGGACACCCGCACCGTCCTGGGACTGGCGCTCGACGTCGTCTCCCGCACCCCGCTGCCGGAGACCTCCTTCGGCCTGTTCCGGATGTGAGCCAGCTGTGACTATTTCTTTGTCGACTGCACCTTTGACACCCCAGAAGCCCCTGTTCGGCACCGTGCTCGTCGCCAACCGCGGCGAGATCGCCTGCCGCGTCATCCGGACCCTGCGCGCCCTGGGGATCCGTTCGGTGGCCGTCTATTCCGACGCCGATGCCGGCGCGCGGCACGTGCGGGAGGCCGACGTCGCGGTCAGGATCGGCCCGGCCGCCGCCACCGAGAGCTACCTGAAGATCGAGGCCATCCTGAAGGCCTGCCGCGACACCGGCGCCGAGGCCGTGCACCCGGGCTACGGCTTCCTGAGCGAGAACGTCGACTTCGCCCGTGCCCTGGCGGACGCCGGGATCACGTTCATCGGCCCCGGCGTCGAATCCCTGAACGTCATGGGCGACAAGATCCGCTCCAAAAACCACGTCACCGGCTACGGCGTCCCGGTGGTCCCGGGCATCGCCGAACCGGACATGACGGACGCGCAACTGATCGAGGCCGCGGCCGGCGTCGGCTTCCCGCTGCTGATCAAGCCCTCCGCCGGTGGCGGCGGGAAGGGCATGCACATCGTGGAACGGCCCGAGGACCTCGAAGCCACCCTGGCCACCGCCCGGCGGGTCGCGGCGAGTGCCTTCGGCGATGACACCCTGTTCCTGGAACGGCTCGTGCTCACCCCGCGCCACATCGAGGTGCAGGTCCTTGCCGACAACCACGGCAACGTCATCCACCTCGGGGAGCGCGAGTGCTCCCTGCAGCGCCGCCACCAGAAAGTCATCGAGGAGGCGCCGTCCCCGCTGCTGGAATCCCTGCCCGACGGCGCGGACATCCGGGCCCGTCTCGGCGAGGCCGCCTGCAACGCCGCGCGCAGCGTCAACTACTCCGGCGCCGGCACTGTCGAATTCCTGGTCTCGGACAACGCCCCGGACGAGTTCTTCTTCATGGAGATGAACACCCGTTTGCAGGTCGAACACCCCGTCACCGAGATGGTCACCGGCATCGACCTCGTTGAATGGCAGGTCCGGATCGCCGCCGGCGGGGAACTCACCGTCCGGCAGGACGACGTCGTGCTCAACGGCCACTCGGTCGAGGCCCGCGTGTACGCGGAGGTTCCGGAGAAGAACTTCCTGCCCTCGACGGGCAGGGTCCTCGTGCTGGACGAACTGCCCGGTGACGCAGATGGCCAAGTCCGGGTCGATTCTGCCCTGCTGGAGGACCTGGAGATCTCTTCCAGCTATGACCCGATGATTTCCAAGGTCATCGCGTGGGGTCAGGACCGCACCGAGGCCCTCGACACCCTGGACCGGGCCCTCGCCGGCTACACGGCACTTGGCATCGACACCAACGTTGAGTACTTGCGGCTCCTGATCAACGACGCCGACGTCCGGGCCGGGCGCCTCGACACCGGTCTGATAGAGCGCAAAATGCCGGAGTTCTCCTTCCGCCGCCCGGGCGACTTCGAGATCGCTGCCGCGGCGCTCTACGCAGCTGCCACGCAGGAGCACGATGCGCAGGCCGCCGGGAAAGGCCCGTGGGACCTTCGCGACGGTTGGAGGCTTGGTGCCCCCGCCCCACGGCGGATCAGCCTTGGCACTCCCGACGGCGGTGTCGCGACGGTTGAGGTGTCCGGCGCCGTGGGGCAGGGCACGGCGGCAGTGACCGTCGACGGCGGGCCGCAGCGCACGGCTTCGCTTCGCTTCCCCAACCGCAACCACGCAGAGCTGACCCTGGGCGGCGAAGCCCGGGTGTACTCGCTCGTGGCCGTGTCTCAGGGACCGATCCGCCCAGACCGGGACAACAACACGACGCCCACGGAACTTTTCCTCGGCAACGAGGGCTGGTCCTGCCGCCTGGAGGTGCTCACCCGGGAGACCCGGCTCGCCCGGGTGCTGGCCGCGATCGAACGCGAGGAAGGCGCCGCTGACCCGGCGGTGCGCTCGCCGATGCCCGGCACCGTGGTGTCCGTGTCCGTCAGCAACGGTGACGCCGTGGAAGCCGGCCAAGTGCTGCTCTCCGTGGAGGCTATGAAGATGGAGCACCAGCTCGTGGCGCCCCTCGACGGAACCGTCCACATCAGCGTCGGGCCAGGCGACCTCGTCAAGGCAGACCAGGTGCTGGCGACGATCCACCCCGCCGTCCCGGCCGAGCCTTCGAAGGCCGAGGACACGATCGAGGAAGCGGTCATCGCGATGGGCGCGGCCGAATGACCGCACCGTACTGACGCCCGCGGAGCAACGCCCGCCGCTGACCCAACACCCCTTTCAACAGACCACAGAAATACCTCAGACACAGGAGTCACTCCCATGGCAGATTTTGAACTCAGCGAGGATTACCAGGACCTCAGCAACACCGTCCGCGAATTCGCCGACGAAGTGGTGGCCCCGGTTTCCGCCAAGCACGACGAGGAACACAGCTTCCCCTACGAAATCGTCGCCCAGATGGCGGACATGGGCCTGTTCGGCCTGCCGTTCCCGGAAGAGTTCGGCGGCATGGGCGGCGACTACTTCGCCCTCGCCCTGGCCCTGGAACAGCTTGGCCGGGTGGACCAGTCCGTCGCCATCACACTCGAGGCCGGCGTCTCCCTCGGTGCCATGCCGATCCACCGCTTCGGCAACGCCGCCCAAAAGGAGGAGTGGCTGCCGCTGCTGGCCTCCGGCAAGGCGCTCGCCGGCTTCGGCCTGACCGAGCCGGAAGCCGGCTCGGACGCCGGCGGAACGAAGACCACCGCCAAACGCGGCGGCGGAGAGTGGGTCATCAACGGCAACAAGGAGTTCATCACCAACTCCGGCACCGACATCACCAAGCTCGTCACCGTCACCGCGGTGACCGGCCAGGACGAACGCCCGGACGGCAGCATCAAGAAGGAAATCTCCACCATCCTGGTGCCCACCAACACCCCGGGCTTCAAAGCCGAGAAGGCCTACAACAAGGTCGGCTGGAACGCCTCGGACACCCACCCGCTGACGCTCAACAACGTCCACGTCCCCGAGGAAAACCTGCTGGGCACCCAGGGCCGCGGCTACGCCAACTTCCTCTCCATCCTGGACGAGGGCCGGATCGCGATCGCAGCCCTGGCCGTCGGCGCGGCCCAGGGCTGCGTGGACCTGTCGGTGAAATACGCCAAGGAACGCAGCGCGTTCGGGCAGAACATCGGCAAGTACCAGGCCATTGCGTTCAAGATCGCCCGGATGGAAGCACGCGCCCACACGGCCCGCCTGGCCTACTACGACGCTGCCGCCCGGATGCTTGCCGGCAAGCCGTTCAAGACGCAGGCGGCCATCGCTAAGATGGTCGCAGGCGAGGCAGCCATGGACAACGCGCGGGACGCCACCCAGGTGTTCGGCGGCTATGGCTTCATCAACGAATTCACCGTGGCGCGCCACTACCGCGACTCCAAGATCCTTGAAGTCGGCGAGGGCACCACGGAGGTCCAGCTGATGCTGATCGCCCGCGAACTGGGACTGTAGCCGGCCGGAAGGATCACCGATGATCAACAAAGTTGTTGCCAGCGCAGCCGAGGCTGTCGCGGACATCCACGACGGCGCCTCCCTCGCCGTCGGCGGGTTCGGGCTGTGCGGCATCCCCGTGACCTTGATCGAGGCCCTGCACGAGCGCGGCGCCACGGACCTGGAAACCGTCAGCAACAACTGCGGCGTGGACGACTGGGGCCTCGGGATCCTGCTCAAGGACGGCCGGATCCGGCGCACCATCAGCTCCTACGTGGGGGAGAACAAAGAGTTCGCCCGGCAATACCTCGCCGGCGAGCTGGAGGTGGTCCTCACCCCGCAGGGTACGCTGGCCGAAAAGCTGCGCGCCGGCGGGGCCGGCATTCCCGCCTTCTACACGCCGGCCGGCGTCGGAACCCAGGTGTCTGACGGCGGCCTGCCGCAGAAGTACGACGCCGACGGCAACGTAGCGATCGCCTCTGCCGCCAAGGAAGTGCGCAGCTTCCACGGCGCCGACTACGTGCTGGAAGAATCGCTCACGCCCGACTTCGGCCTGGTTCACGCCTGGAAGGGTGACCGCCACGGCAATCTCGTCTTCCACGCCACCGCCATGAATTTCAACCCGCTGTGCGCCATGGCCGGGAAGATCACGATCGCCGAGGTCGAGGAACTTGTGCAGCCGGGGGAACTGGACCCGGAGCACGTCCACGTCCCTGGGATCTTCGTCCAGCGCGTGGTGCTGGCCCCGCAGGGCGAGAAACGCATTGAGAAGCGGACGGTTGCGGTGACCACCGGGGCCTCCGGCGCACCAAAGCAGGCGCCAGAGCAGGCAGGAGCATAGCCGTGGAAACGAACAAAGCCCAAGACGCCCCGCCCCGTCCCGAGGCCGTGCGCCACGAATACCGGCGCTCCGCGCTCGAACACCCCGCCGGTGTTGAGAGCAAGGGCTGGACCCGCAATGAACTCGCCGCCCGGGTGGCGCAGGAACTGCACAACGGCCAGTACGTCAACCTCGGCATCGGCATGCCGACGCTGATACCCAATTACATTCCGGCCGGCGTCGAGGTGGTGCTGCATTCGGAGAACGGCATCCTGGGCGTCGGACCCTACCCGGCCGAGGACCAGATCGATCCGGACCTGATCAATGCCGGCAAGGAAACCGTCACGGTCAACAAGGGCGCGGCGTTCTTCGATTCGGCCGCCTCCTTCGGCATGATCCGGGGCGGCCACGTCGATGTGGCCGTGCTCGGCGCCATGGAGGTCGCCGCCAACGGCGACCTCGCCAACTGGATGATCCCGGGCAAAATGGTCAAGGGCATGGGCGGTGCGATGGACCTCGTGTTCGGGGCCAAGAAGGTGATCGTGATGATGGATCACGTGGACCGCAACGGGAGGCCGAAAATCGTGGAAACCTGCACACTGCCGCTGACCGGCAAGGGCTGCGTGGACCGCATCATCACCGACCTCGCCGTGATCGACGTCGTGACCGACGCCGGGCCGCCCCGGCTGGTGCTGCGCGAACTGGCGCCGAACGTGTCCGTGGAGGACGTCGTGGCGGCCACCGGAGCCGAACTCTTTGAGGAAGACCAGGAACTGACCGTATGAGTGACGCAGACCGATCCGCCCCTAGCCCCGTTGCCGGCACCCCCCGGGTGATCGAGCAGCGCGGCCTCTATTTCGACGAGCTGGAGGAGGGCGTGGTCTACGCCCACCGGCCGGGCCGGACCGTCACGGAGACGGATAACGTCTTGTTCACCACCATGACCATGAACACCCAGGCCCTGCACCTCGACGCGGCCTGGAGCGCCGGGCAGCCGTTCGGCCAGCGGCTGATGAATTCGATGTTCACCCTGGCCACCGTGGTGGGCCAGTCCGTGCCGCAGCTGACCCAGGGCACCATCATCGCCCAGCTGGGCCTGACGGACGTGTCCTTTCCGCGCCCGCTGTATCACGGGGACACCCTGTACACGGAGACGGTGGTCACCGGGAAACGGCTGTCCGCGTCCCGCCCAGGCCAGGGCATCGTGACCATGCAGCACACGGGGCGGAACCAGCGCGGGGACGTGGTGGCGCTCGCTGCCCGCAGCTGCCTGATGTGGACACGCGAGGCCCACGCAGCTGCCGAGCTGGAAGCCGCGCAAAAGGGGACAATAGAAACATGAGTTTCCTGATGGGTCCTGCCCTGCTGTTCTGCCCCGCCGACCGCCCCGAGCGGTACCAGAAAGCCGCCGAGCGCTCCGATACCGTGATCGTTGACCTCGAGGACGCAGTCGCCCCCGCCGACAAGCAGCGGGCCCGCGGCGCCATCCTCGCCCAACTCGGCGCCACCGGCGACGTCCCGGAACTGGATCCGAGCCGCACGATCATCCGGGTCAACCCGGCCGGCACGGACGAGTTCGAGAAGGACCTGCACTGCCTCAAGCACACGCCCTACCGGCACGTCATGCTGGCCAAGGCCGAGAGCGCCGCCCAGCTGAAGGAGCTCGAGGGCTACAGCGTGGTTGCCCTCTGTGAGACGGCCGCAGGTGTCCTCAATGCCGCCGCCATCGCCGCCGAACCCAATGTGGTGGCCTTGATGTGGGGTGCGGAGGACCTGCTGGCCTCGCTCGGCGGAACCTCCAGCAGGACGGAAAGCGGCGGCTACCGGGCCGTCGCGCTGCACGCCCGCTCCAGCGTGCTCCTGGCCGCCGGCGCCTTCGGCAAGGACGCAATCGACGCCGTCTACGTCAACATCCCGGACCTGGCCGGGCTGGCCCTCGAATCCCGTGACGCCGTGGCGTCCGGATTTGCGTCCAAAGCGTGCATCCACCCGGACCAGGTGGCCGTGGTCCGCGAAGCTTACGCGCCAACAGAAGAAGACGTCTCAGCGGCAGCCGAGCTGCTCGCCGCTGCCTCCGCGGCAGGCACGGGCGTCTTCCAGTTCAAGGGCAAGATGATCGACGGACCCATCCTCAAGCACGCCGCGCCCACGCTGCGCCGCGCGGGCCGGTAGCCGCCGGAAGTTCCCGCCCCTCGCCCAGCTGCCCACCGACGTGTGCCCACCGACGTGTGCCCAGGTGAGGCTCTGCCGTGTGAAACGTCGATTCGCCACAGATGGCCGGATTGGCGGTCCTATTGCGGCCATCTGCGTCGAATGGGTGTGGCTGGGCGGTTTCGTGGGTGCCGATGTAGGGCCCTGCCCGGCTGGACGTCGTCGATTCGCCACAGATGGCCGGATTGACGGTCCTATTGCGGCCATCTGCGTCGAATGGGTGCCCCGTGGCTCTGAATCCTCGGCCCGTCCCCGAGGGCCTGTGCCCATGGTCCCTGGGATGGCTGGGCGGTTTCGTGGGTGCCGACACTCCTGTGTTGCCGGGCGGTTTCGTGGGTGCCGATGTAGGGCCCTGCCCGGCTGGACCTCGTCGATTCGCCACAGATGGCCGGACTGACGGGCCCTATTGCGGCCATCTGCGTCGAAAGGCTGCCCCGTGACGCTGAATCCTCGACCCGTCCCCGAGGGCCTGTGCCCATGGTCCCTGGGTGGCCGGGCGGTTTCGTGGGTGCCGACACTTCCTGTGTTGCCGGGCGGTTTCGTGGGTGCCGATGTAGGGCCCTGCCCGGCTGGACGTCGTCGATTCGCCACGGATGGGCGGATTGGCGGTCCTATTGTGGCCATCTGCGTCGAATGGGCGCCCTGTGGCTCTGAATCCTCGACAGTCCCCGAGGGCCTGCGCCCATGGTCCCTAGGTGGCCGGGCGGTTTCGTGGGTGCCGATGTAGGGCCCTCCCCGGCTGGACGTCGTCGATTCGCCACGGATGGCCGGATTGGCGGGTCCTATAGCGGCCACCTGCGTCGAATGGGTGCCCTGTGACGCGCAACCCCTGGCCCGTGGCCCGCATTTGTGCCAGGCGTCCCGGGCTGTCCGCGCCTAAGACTGGACATGCTCAGTGCTGCCTCCAAGAACTGGACATGCTCAGTGCTGCCTCCAAGATGTAGACATGCTCAGTGCGTTCCGTACCGAAGACTGGGCATGCTCAGCGTTTCCACAGGTACCGGTTCTCCGGCCGCCCAGCCGCACCATAACGGGGCGTGAGCCTTGCGAAGCCGTGGATGACCAGATATTCGAGATAACGCCGGGCGCTGACGCGCGACAGTCCGAGCTCGACCGCCAGGCCGGCCGCCGAGACGTCCTCGGGACTGGCCCTCAGCGCCTCGATGACGGCGTCCAGCGTGGGCCGGGACAGTCCCTTCGGCAGCCTGGCCAGCGGCTCGGCAGACTGTCCCGCAGGGGTTTCCGCCGCCGCGGGCCGGCGGGAGGGAGCCACCAGGCGGTCGATGCTTGCCTGGTCCAGCGGCCCGGCGGCTCCGGAGGCCAGCTCCTCCCGCAGCATGACGTACTCGTCCAGCCGTTCGATCAATGCCTGCGAGGAGAAGGGCTTGACCAGATAGTGCAGCACCCCGCCGGCCATCGCGCCCCGGACCGTGTCGAGCTCCCGGGACGCAGTTATCACGAGGACATCCACCGGCCGCCGGCGCCCGCGCAGCCGCTGCAGGACGTCCAGGCCGGACATGTCCGGCAGGTGAATGTCCAGCAACACCAGCTCCGGCCCCAACTCCGCGGCCAGATCGAGGCCCTGTTGCCCGGTGTGGGCCATGGCCACGACGTCGAATCCGCCGCGTGCCAGCAGGAACCCGTGATGGATCCCGGCCACTGCTACGTCATCGTCAATGATGAGGGTACGTATGGCGCTCATTGCTTTTGTAGTTCCGCCTCTTTTGTCCTGAGCACTACCGAGAAGCAGGCTCCGCCCAATGCCGATGAGGAGACCGCCGCCCGGCCTCCGCGCCGGAGGGCAACCCGCTGGACCAGGGCAAGCCCAAACCCGCGGCTGTTGATTCCCTCGGCTTCCTTGCTGGTCACGCCGGGCTCGAACACTTTAGCGCGTTCCGCAACCGGGACGCCCGGCCCGTCGTCCTCCACCACGATGGTCCGCCCGCCGTCGGCGCTCTCGCCCAGCCGGACGGCAACAGTGCTGTCGTAGCCGGCAGCGTCCACAGCATTGTCGATCAGGTTGCCCAGAACCGTAATAACGTCGCCCGAGTCATCGGCGGAGCACAGCGACTCAGGGCTGACGATGATCTCGATGCCGCGCTCGGCGCAGACTGTGGACTTGGCGATCAGCAGGGCCTGGACCCCGTGATCGGTGATTCCGGCCGCCTGCGGCCGGTTCGCGAAAACGGCGTCGTTGTGGCTGCGGCCCAGGTATTCGATGGCCTTGTCCTGCTTTCCGAGCTCCAGCAGTCCGGAAATGACGTGCAGCTTGTTGGCGAATTCGTGCGCCTGGGCGCGGAGGGCCTGCGTCACGTCCACGGCGCCGTCGCGGTCACGCAGGACGGTGTGCAGTTCAGTGCGGTCCCGCAGGATCAGCACCTTGCCGACTTCGCGGCCGTCGACGGTGGCCGCATTGACCTTGCCCAGCAGGATCCGCTCGCCCGAGAGCACCAGTTCCTCCGTGGCGGACCCGGCCGAGAGCAAGCGGAGGACCGCCGGTTCCAGGCTCGCCGCGGCGGGCGTCCCGGTGATATCCCCGGCCAGCGCGAGCAGGCGGCGGGCCTCATCATTGACCAGCGCGATCCTGCCGTCCACGTCCACCGCCACGAGCCCTTCGCCCAGGCCGTGGAGCATGGCGTCGCGCGTTTCAAGCAGGGCCGCGATGTCCTCGGGCTCAAGCTTGTAGATCCGCCGCCAGACCAGTTTCGAGACGTACATCGCGCCAAGGGAACTCAGCAGCGCCGCCCCGAGCAGCCAGCCGAACAGCTGCGGCATATCCTCATGGAGGTCGGCGGCCAGGGTGCTCTCCAACACTCCCACGGAAGCGGAGCCGATCACCGTGCCGGCCGCATCGAAGATGGGAACCTTCACCCGCCAGGATTCACCGAGCGTGCCCGTCTGGGTGCCCACATAGATCTCCCCGGACAGGGGCACAGAGGGATCGGTGGAGACCGGCCGCCCGATTTCCGCCGGATTGGGGTGCGACTGGCGGACACCGTGCCGGTCTGTCACCACCACGTACGTGACATTGGATGCCTGCCGGATGACTTCCGCGATCGGCTGGATGGTCTGGGCCGGCGAGGGCGTTCCGAACGCGTTGATGACGGACGGCAGCTGGGCAACACTTTCGGCCACGCCGATCAGGCGGCCCTTGTAGGCGTCCCGGAGCTGTTGTTCCTGCATCCGGATGGTCACCGCCCCTACCGCCGTGAGGACAGCCAGCACGATGCCCAGCTGCAATGCGACCAGCTGGAACCGTAGGGGAATTCTGTGAAACATGTCACAAGTTTCGCATTGGGAGCGCCGGCCGCCCGCCAAAAAGACGGCCGCGGCCGTGACCAATATGACCACTACTACCTCTAAGGCCAAATTCTGTTGCCCTTCGCTGGGCGCTCCTAGGGTCAGTGACGTGATTCCGATGATGTGCATCACATTCGCTCAGGGAGAAACCATGACTTCGCAGAACTTTTTCACGCGGCCCACCCACACCCGCCGCGGTGCCCTCATTGCCGGAGCCGCCGGAGTCGTCCTGGCCCTGTCCGCCTGCGCAGGAAGCGGAACCGGCGCGGCTGCCGGCGCGTCCGGGGGCGCCGACCCGATCAAGAAGCTCAGCATCATCGTCCCCGCCAACCCGGGCGGCGGCTGGGACCAGACCGGACGCGCCATGCAGCAGGACCTGCAGTCCAACAAGCTCGTCTCCTCCGCCCAGGTCACCAACATCGGCGGCGGCGGCGGGACCAACGGGCTGGCCAAGCTGGCCACGGAGAAGGACGTCAACACCCTTATGGTGATGGGCTACGTCATGGTGGGCGCAGTCGAGACCAACGGAGCCAAGACGCGGCTCGAAGACACCACCCCGATCGCGCGGCTCACCGAAGAACCCCTGGTCCTCGTGGTGCCGGCGTCGTCGAAATACCAGTCCGTCGCCGACCTCGTGGCGGACATCAAGGCCAACGGCAAGGGCGTGTCCATCACCGGCGGCTCGGCCGGCGGCGCGGACCACATCCTGGCCGGGCAGATCCTGAAATCCCAGGGCGTGGAGGCGGACAAGCTGAACTACATCGGCTACTCCGGCGGCGGCGAATCCATCGCGGCGCTGCTCGGCAACAAGGTCCAGGCCGGCATCTCCGGCGTGGGCGAGTACGCCGAACAGGTCAAGGCCGGCAAGGTCCGGGCGCTCGCCGTCTCCGGGAAGGCCGAGGCCCCGGCGCTTCCCGGCGTCAAGCCGCTCAAGGACCAGGGGATCGACGTCGTGCTGACCAACTGGCGCGGCGTGGTGGCCCCCGGCTCCATCGACGACGCCCAGCGCGCGAAGCTGACCGACGTCGTCACCAAGCTGCACGCCTCCGCGGCCTGGAAATCCACCCTGTCCAAGAACAACTGGGACGACGCCTTCCTGGCCGGTGACGGCTTCACGACCTTCCTGACCGAGGACATCGCCAAGGTCAAGACCACGCTGACCCAGATCGGCCTGGTCAAGTAAGAATGTCTTCTCTCGCAACAACGCCCGCCAAACGCCCGACGGGGGAGATCCTGTTCGCCCTCGTGTTCGTCAGCGTGGGCGTCGCGGGCCTGGCGACGGCGGGATCCATTCCGATCCCGCCGTCGGAGACCGGCATCGGCCCGCGCGCCTTCCCCTACATCGTGTGCGGCATGCTGGTGCTGTGCGGCGCCGGGGTGGTCCTGCAGGTCCTCCGCGGCAAGGTTGGCCAGGCCGAGGACAGCGAAGACCTGGACGTGACCGCCAAGACCGACTGGGTGGCCCTCGCCAAACTGGTGGGCTTCGTGGTGCTGCACATCTTCCTGATCGAGCCGGCAGGCTGGCCGGTGGCCGCCGCCGTGCTCTTCAGCGGTGCCGCCTGGTCCCTGGACGCCAAACCCCTCTGGAAGGCGATCACCGTGTCCGTGATCCTGGCGCTGGTGCTGCAGTACGTCTTCGGCGGGCTGCTGGGCGTATCCCTGCCGCCGGGGCCGCTGCTCGAGGGGGTGGCCTTCTTCCATGGATAGCTTCATGCTCCTGCTCGAAGGATTCGCCACCGCGCTGCAGCCTGTCTACCTGCTCTACGCCCTGGGCGGGGTCTTCGTCGGCACCGCCGTCGGCGTGCTCCCCGGCATTGGCCCCGCCATGACCGTGGCCCTGCTCATGCCCATCACCTATGCCCTGGAACCGGCCGCGGCGCTGATCGTGTTCGCCGGGATCTACTATGGCGGCATGTACGGCGGTTCCACCACCTCCATCCTGCTGAACACGCCGGGCGAATCCTCCTCGATCGTCACGGCGCTCGAAGGAAACAAGATGGCCAAGGCCGGCAGGGGAGCGGCGGCCCTGGCGACGGCGGCGATCGGATCCTTCATTGCCGGGACCATCGCCACGGTCCTGCTGACCTTCCTGGCGCCCGTCGTGGCCGACTTCGCCGTCGGCCTCGGCCCCGTGGACTACGTGGCCCTCATGGTGGTGGCCTTCCTGACCGTCGGCGCGCTGTTGGGCGCCTCCGTCCTGCGCGGCCTAGCCTCCCTTGCCCTCGGGCTGTTCATCGGCCTGATCGGCATCGATGACAGCACGGCCCAGCAGCGCTTCACGTTCGAGAACCCCACCCTGGTGGACGGCATCGACATGGTCCTGGTGGCCGTGGGCCTCTTTGCCCTCGGCGAGGCACTCTACGTCGCTTCCAAGCTGCGGCACGGCCCCGTGGAGCTCATCCCGGTCAGCAAGGGCAAGAACGCCTGGCTGTCCAAGGAGGACTGGAAGCGGTCCTGGAAACCGTGGCTGCGCGGAACCTTCATCGGGTTCCCGATCGGCACCGTCCCGGCAGGCGGCGCGGACGTCTCCACGTTCCTGTCCTACGCCGCCGAGCGGAAGCTGGCCAAGGGCGCCAACAAGGCCCAGTTCGGCAAGGGCGCGATCGAAGGCGTCGCCGGGCCGGAAGCGGCCAACAACGCCGCGGCCGCCGGTGTCCTGGTGCCGTTGCTGACCCTCGGCATCCCGACGACGGCGACCGCGGCCATGATGCTCACGGCGTTCCAGCGCTACCAGATCCAGCCCGGCCCGCTCCTGTTCGAAAACCAGGGGGCGCTTGTCTGGACCCTGATCGCGTCGCTGTATGTCGGCAACCTCATGCTGCTGGTCCTGAACCTGCCGCTGGTGGGCCTGTGGGTGAAGATCCTGCAGATCCCGCGGCCCTACCTCTACGCCGGCATCCTGGTCTTCGCCGCCCTGGGCGCCTTCTCGGTGAACTTCTCGCCAAGCGACGTCGGCATCCTGCTGGTGGTGGGCATCCTGGGCTACTTCATGCGCCGCTACGGCTATCCTGTAGCGCCCATGGTGGTGGCAATGATCCTGGGACCGATGTTCGAGGTGCAGCTGCGGCGCTCGCTGCAGCTCTCGCAGAACGACCCCACGGCCCTGTTCTCCTCGCCGTTCGCCTTGGTGGTGTACGTCTCCATGGCGCTGATCTTCGTTGCCTCGTGGTGGCTCCGCCGCCGCCAGGCAGCGGTGGAGGCCGCGCCGGCGCAGGAGCAGGTGTCCGTCTAGGCGCGGGCGTTCCCGATTGCCGCAGATGGCCGGAATGACGACCCTCGTTCCGGCCATTTGTGGCAAACGGCCGCACGAGAACGCACCGGCCGGCGCTGGGCCGCCCGGAACACGGGCCTCAGGCGTCCGGCGGCAGGCGCGAGGGCGGGATGACGACATACAACGGAGTCCGGATCCAACGCTGGCCGCTCGCATGGAACTCGGCCCGGGTGGAGAAACGGTAGAGGTAGCTGCTGGCACGCACCCAGTGGGGCCGTTCGCCGTCGAACGGGTCATGGCGCAGCAGCCGCAGCGTGGGCCGGTCCGCCGCCAGCAGCCTGGCCAGGAACGCGTAGAACCATTCCTCGTGCACGGTACGCAGCGGCAGGAACCACATCAGCCAGTCAAGCCTCAGGTGGTATGGGGCGAACTGGCGCGGGATGCGCCGGAGGTCTCCCGGTTTGCCCTTGAACCCATACTCCCGCCAGTCCGCATCATCCCCGGGTTCCGCGTCGAGGGTCCCCTCCACCACGATCTCGATCCGCCGCTTCGTGACCGTGCCGAACGCGCCGTAGGTGTTCACCAGCTGCCAGCGGTTGAAAGATGCGTTCATCAGCTGATGGTGGGAAAAGAGATTCTCGATCGGCCGGTAGCTGAGCACCACGAGCAGCACCGTGGCAACCAGGACCACCACCAGCCACGCGACCGGCGCCTGGCTGCCGGCCCCGGCGCCTGCGCCTGCGGACGCGGACGCGGACGCGGACGCGGCGTGCCACTCAAGCGGGATTGCCGGAAGCACGGCGTGCGCCACGGGATCGCTGACCGCCGCGAAGGCCAGGATGATAGCCATCCAGTTCAGCCAGGCGAAGTTTCCGCTCGCCACCAGCCACAGCTGGGTGAAGATGATGATCCCGGCGGCGGCGCTGGCCAGTGGCTGCGGGGCAAAGAGGAAGAACGGCACCACCAGCTGCGCGAAGTGGTTGCCCAGGACCTCCAGCCGGTGCCAGGCCTTGGGGAGCAGATGCGCCTGCCGGCTCAGCGGCCCCGGCATCGGCTGGGTCTCGTGGTGGTAGTACAGGGCTGTCAGGTCCCGCCACTCCGGGCCGCCCCGGATCTTGATCAGGCCGGCGCCGAACTCCAGCCGGAACACCAGCCAGACCAGCAGGATCAGGATCGGCCTGGGCGGGGGAGTCTGGTCGGAGCCCAGGAAGGCCACTGTGAACCCGGCCTCCAGCAACAGCATCTCCCAGCCGAAGCCGTAAAACGTCTGCCCCACGTTCACGATCGACATGTACAACAACCACAGGGTCAGGAACGCGATGAGCGGAACCCAGGGCGGCCCGAGCTGGGGCAGCCCGGCGATGAGCGTGGCGGCAATGGCCATGCCGCTCCAGCAGACCGTCCGCAGCAGCCGGTCCGAGTAGCGCCAGCGGAACAGGCTGGGCCGGCCCAGGCGGTTGAAGCCTTCGAGATACGCCGGCACCGGCAACAGGCCGCGCTCGCCGAGGAGGGCCGGGAACTGGTTGAGCGAGGAGAGGAACGCCACGAAGAAGAGGGTGGCGGTGCTGCGCTGCAGCACTTGCCGGGCGAACTCGTACTCCGGCGCGTCGAACCACGCGGTCCACTCCACGTTTTCCACGTTACGCCTCCGGCCTGCTGCGTCAACGCGTGGCGGCGACCCGCCGCGCGAGGAAACGGGCAACCCGAGCACGGAACGCGGTGCGGGATACTTGAAGCATGCAGCCGCGCAAAATCGTCCTCCTCGGGTCCACCGGTTCCATCGGCACACAGGCGATTGACGTCGTCGACGGCGCCCCGCACCTGTTTGAGATCGTGGCGCTCAGCGCCGGCGGCGGCAACCTCGAACTCCTGGCCCGGCAGGCCGTCCACACCCGCGCCTGGGCCGTCGGAGTCGCCTCCGGGGAGGCCTCCGCCCTCCGGGACATGATCGACGACGCCGCCCGCGCGGCTTCAGTGACGGGCTACCGTCCCGAGATCATCACCGGCCCGGATGCCTCCACCCGGATCGCGGAAATCAGCGCCGACGTCGTCCTCAACGGCATCACCGGCTCAATCGGGCTTGCCCCCACCCTGGCAGCCCTGAAGTCCGGTGCCACGCTGGCCCTGGCGAACAAGGAGTCCCTGATCGTCGGCGGCGCCCTGGTCAAGGCCGCGGCCCGCGAAGGGCAGATCGTGCCTGTGGATTCGGAGCATTCGGCCATTGCCCAATGCCTGCGCTCCGGCTCCGCCGCGGAAGTGGACCGGCTGATCCTGACGGCTTCCGGCGGCCCGTTCCGCGGCAAGACCCGGGCCGAGCTGCATGACGTCTCGCCGCAGGACGCCCTCGCCCACCCCACATGGGACATGGGCCTCATGGTCACCACCAACTCCGCCAGCCTGGTCAACAAGGGCCTGGAAGTGATCGAGGCGCACCTGCTCTTCGACATCCCGCTGGAGAAGATCGACGTCGTGGTCCACCCGCAGTCCGTGGTGCACTCCATGGTCCAGTTTGTCGACGGCTCCACGATCGCCCAGGCCTCGCCGCCGGACATGCGCCTGCCCATTGCCCTCGGTCTCGGCTGGCCGGACCGCGTCCCCGGTTCCGCCAGCGCCTGCGATTGGAGCAAGGCCACCAGCTGGACGTTCGAGCCGCTGGATGCCGCGGCCTTCCCCGCCGTCGCCCTCGCGAAGGCTGCCGCCCGGCAGGGCAGCACCTTCCCGGCCGTGTTCAATGCCGCGAACGAGGAGGCGGTGATGGCCTTCCACGCCGGGCAGATCCGGTTCACCGACATCGTGGACACCATCGACGCCGTCCTCAGCGAACACACAGGATCCTCCGGGCTGACGGTGGAGTCAGTGCTGGATGCTGAAAGATGGGCACGCGCCCGCACCCACGAACGTTTAGCCGTCAGAAGCGTCTAGGAAGCAGCAGATCACGCACATGAGCCCCGTCCTCCTCTTTATCCTCGGTGTCGTCTTCGTGGCGATCGGCATTGCCGTGTCCATTGCCCTGCACGAAGTCGGGCACCTGGTCCCGGCCAAGCTGTTCAAAGTCCGCGTCACCAAGTACATGATCGGATTCGGACCCACCGTCTGGTCCAAGAAGCGGGGCGAAACCGAGTACGGCCTCAAGGCCATCCCGCTGGGCGGCTATGTGTCCATGATCGGGATGTACCCGCCGAACAAGGAAGACGGCACCGTCCGCGCCTCCAGCACCGGCATGTTCCAGTCGCTGGCATCCGATGCCCGCTCCCTGGCCCACGAGGAAATCGGCCCCGGGGACGAAAAGCGGGTCTTCTACCGGCTGCCGGTCTGGAAGAAGATCATCATCATGCTCGGCGGGCCCGCGATGAACCTGCTGATCGGCGTCGTGCTGACCGCGGTGCTGCTGATGGGATTCGGTACCGCCAGCCAGACCACCACTATCGCGGACGTCTCCAAGTGCCAGGTCAAGGCCGGCGAGACCGTGGACCCGGATTCCGCCGACTGCAAGCTCACGCCCGCCGCGGCCGCGGGCCTGTTGCCGAACGACACCATCACCTCCTTCGACGGCAAGGCCGTCACCGGTTGGGACGAACTCACCGGCTGGATCCGGGCCTCGGCGGACAGACAGGTCAGCATCACCGTGGAGCGTGGCGGCGCCACGGTCTCCACCACCGTCATGCCCGTGCTCTCCGCCCGCCCGGTGATCGGTCCCGACGGCCGTCAGGCCAAGGCCGCTGACGGAAGCCTCCAGTACCAGGACGTCGGCTTCCTGGGCATCGGCGCCCAGACGGTACTCGTGCAGCAGCCGGCGTCGTCCGTGCTGCCGATGGCGGGGGAGAACATTGCGCAGGTTGCCGGGGTTGTGGTGAACCTGCCGGCCCGCGTGGCCGGCGTGGCCAAGGCAGCCTTCAGCGAGGAACCCAGGGACCCCAACGGCCCCATCAGCGTGGTGGGCGTGGGCCGCGTGGCTGGCGAGGTCGCCGCCATGGAGGAGGTCCCGCTGCAGTCCCGCTTCGCCGCCCTGATAGGTTTGCTGGCCGGACTCAACTTCGCCCTGGCCGTCTTCAACCTGATCCCGCTGCTGCCGCTCGACGGCGGCCACGTGGCGGGCGCGCTGTACGAGGGGGCCCGCCGCCAGATCGCCAAGCTGTCCGGCCGCCCGGATCCCGGAGCCTTCGATATCGCCAAGCTGCTCCCGGTGACCTATGTGGTGGCGGTGCTGCTGATGGGCATGGGAGCCTTGTTGATCTACGCGGACATCGTCAAGCCGGTCAATCTCTTCGGATAAGGGGAGCCGCACCGGCCGTTCCAGCCAAATGCCGCTGACTTTCACTTATAAGCTTATTTCAGCTGATTTTAAATAATCAGTTGTAAGTGATTGATTATTCAGGATCACCTCCCTAGGCTGAGGTCATGTACGTCATGACAATCGACCAGCGCGGCAGCACCGGCGACGTCGACCGCGTCCCCGGCCTCCTCAAGGAAGTCAGCGCACTTTCCACTGCAGGGCGCTTTGAACGTTCGGTGGGCGACGAGGTCCAGGGCGTCGTGGAGCGGGCCGACGAGGTTGTGGAGATCGCCCTGCATGCCCTGCGCAGCGGCCGCTGGTACGTCGGAATCGGGGTGGGGGAGGTGGACCTGCCGCTGCCCGCCAGCCCGCGGGAAGGCTCCGGTCCCGCCTTCGTGGCGGCCCGGGCCGCCGTTGACCGGGCCAAAGGGGCGGCCGCCCATGTGCCGCTCGCCGTGGTCGCCGGCCGCGGCCGGCGTCGGGCAAGTGCATCGGTAGGCGCAGCAGCGGCCGCGGACGGCGCCAACGGGTCCCGGGGGGCCAAGGCCTGCGCCAATGCCGAGGCGGTGCTTCGACTGATTGGTCGCCTGGTCCAGGACCGGACCGCGGCGCAATGGAAAGTCGTGGACGTGCTGCGCTCGGTGCGGCACGACACCCACGGTACCCACGGCACCCAAAAAGTTGCGGCGCAGCAACTCGGAATCACGGAGCAGTCGGTGAGCCGCGCAGTCCTCCGCTCGGGCTGGCAGGAAGAATGGGCGGCGAGGCCGGCGGCAGAAATGTTGCTGGCCCTCGCCCACGACACCGTAGAAGGAGAAAAGTGAACGCCCTCTGGATCACGCTGGCCCTGCTCACCGCAGGCTTCGCCGGCTGGCCGGTCACCGCCTGGGTGTTCCGTCTCGCCCGAACCATAGATGACCGGACTTTAGATGACGGGACCGACGCCGGCAGCACGGCCGGCGCGGCGGGTACTCCCGGAGGGGACGCGGCCGAGGATCCCTCCGCCGACTCCACCACAGACCCCGAAATCCAGCCGACCCCTGATGCCGCCCCGGACGCCGCGCCAGCCGCCGCGGCGGCCGCAGCGCCGGACGCGGCCCCGCCCGCCGACACCGTCAGCAGCGTGCGCATCCTGCGCGGCGGCGCCATCATTGGCATCCTGGAGCGGTTCGCCGTGTGCATGGCAATCCTCGCCGGCCAGCCAGTCGCCATCGCCTATGTCGTGGCGATCAAGGGCCTTGGCCGGTTTGCCGAGTTGAAAGCCACACCGGTTGCCGCCGAGCGGTTCATCATCGGAACCCTCACCTCCATGCTCTGGGCAGCCGGCGTTGCCGCCCTGACCAAGGTCCTCTTCCTCGGCTGACCGCGCGCCCCGGAGCCCCCCGGATGGGAACCGGGCAAACAGGGCGATAGTGTATCCATATGACTGTTTTTGCTGTGGAGTACGTGTACGACGCCGAATCTTCCGATGTCCGCGATGCCAGCCGCCCGGCGCACCGCGAATGGACGGCAGGGCTGGCCCGCGAGGGCGCCCTGCTGGCCAGCGGCCCCTACGGCGACGGTGCGGGCGCGCTGCTCATCTTCAAGGCGTCCGACGAGACGGCCTTGAATGACCTCCTGCGGCAGGACCCCTTCGCAGCCGCCGGTGCCATCTCGGGCACGCGCACCACCGTGTGGGCACCGGTGACCGGTCTTCTGGCCGAGCACGCCTAGCCCGTCCCGCCCACACCTTCGCTTCATCGAAACTAAAAGGGAGTCCATGTGACCTCGGTCAGCCTGGGAATGCCGTCAGCACCGCCCCCCGTTCTCGCCCCGCGCCGGAAGACGCGCCAGATCAAGGTGGGATCCGTGGGCGTCGGCTCCGATTCGCCCATCAGTGTCCAGTCCATGACCACGACGCCGACCACCGACATCAACGCCACCCTGCAGCAGATCGCGGAGCTCACGGCTTCCGGCTGCGACATCGTGCGCGTCGCCTGCCCGTCCGCCGATGACGCCGAGGCGTTGCCGATCATCGCCAAGAAGTCCCAGATCCCGGTGATCGCGGACATCCACTTCCAGCCGAAGTACGTCTTCGCCGCGATTGAGGCCGGCTGCGCCGCCGTGCGCGTGAACCCGGGCAACATCCGCAAGTTCGATGACCAGGTCAAGGAAATCGCCCGGGCCGCCAAGGACCACGGCACCTCGATCCGGATCGGCGTCAACGCCGGCTCCCTGGAACCCGGCATCATGAAGAAATACGGCAAGGCCACCCCGGAAGCCCTCGTGGAATCCGCCGTCTGGGAAGCCTCGCTCTTCGAAGAACACGGTTTCCACGACTTCAAGATCTCCGTCAAGCACAATGACCCGGTCATCATGGTTGCCGCCTACGAGATGCTGGCCGAAAAGGGCGACTGGCCCTTGCACCTCGGCGTCACCGAGGCCGGACCGGCATTCCAGGGCACCATCAAGTCCGCGACGGCGTTTGGCGCGCTGCTCTCCCGCGGAATCGGCGACACGATCCGCGTCTCCCTCTCGGCCCCGCCGGTCGAGGAAATCAAGGTGGGCAACCAGATCCTGCAGTCGCTCAACCTGCGCCCCCGCAAGCTGGAAATCGTCTCCTGCCCGTCCTGCGGCCGCGCCCAGGTGGATGTCTACACGCTCGCCGAGCAGGTCACGGCCGGCCTCGAAGGCATGGAGGTCCCGCTGCGCGTGGCGGTCATGGGATGCGTAGTGAATGGTCCCGGCGAGGCCCGCGAGGCCGATCTCGGCGTTGCCTCGGGTAACGGCAAGGGCCAGATCTTTGTCAGGGGCGAAGTCATCAAGACTGTCCCGGAGGATCAGATTGTTGAGACACTGATCGAAGAAGCCATGCGTATCGCGGAAGAGATGGGGGACGCCGATGGCGAAGATGCTGTCAAGGGTAGCCCCGTGGTTAGCGTCTCGTAGGGACGACGCCGCTCCCGGCGTCGTTGTCCGCGTCCTTGGAGGCGCCGACACCGGAGCCCTGCTGGCGCTGGCACACCGGGACGCCGTCGCCAATGTCTTCATCCTCTCGCACCTGGAGGCCGCCGGCACGGCGTCCCCCACGGCCGGGGGCGCCAGCATTCTTGGCGTGTTCGACGGCGACATCCTCCTCGGCGCCTGCTGGGCCGGCGCCAATCTGGTGCCGATCGAGCTGGCCCCCGACCTCGCGGGCCTCGTTGCCATGGCCGCGCACCGCTCCGGGCGCCGCTACGCCTCGATCTTTGGCCCCGCCGAAACTGTCCTGGCCATCTACGTGGCCCTGGAACAGCTCGGCCAGGTGGCCCATGAAGTCCGCGACCACCAGCCCCTGCTGACGATCTCGGGCCCGCCCGCTGTCCGGCCCGAGCCCGCACTCGACTTTGGCCAGCTGGCTGACTTCGACAAGATCCTGCCCGCGTGCGCGGCCATGTTCGAGGAGGAAGTGGGCTATTCGCCCTACCTGGGCGGCAGGGAGTATTACAGCCGCCGCGTCAGAAGCCTCGTCCGCCAGGGGCATTCCCTTGTGCACGTGAACGCGGACGGCCAGGTTGTCTTCAAGGCCGAACTCGGTGCCGTCACGCAGGAAGTGACCCAGGTCCAGGGCGTTTGGATGAATCCCGAGTTCCGCGGACTGGGACTGAGCGCGGGCTACATGGCCGCCGTCGTCGTCCTCGCGCAGACCCTCGCGCCGGTCACCAGCCTGTACGTCAACGACTTCAATTCAAAGGCGCGCGCCACCTACGACCGGGTGGGCTTCCACCAGGTCGGGACGTTCGCCACGGTGCTCTTTTAGCCGGCGCCGCCGGCCGTCATCTGCTGGGCACCCCGCAACGGACTTGTACGGACACGAAGGAATTATGCGGTTGCAGACTATTGATTCCCGGCCGCGTGTCACATAGGTTCTACCTAGCCGTGTCGCACAGGCGCGAGCGTTCCCCAGCGCATTTTTTCGGGGAAGGCGACGTCTGGAGGCGACACCAAGTAGCTCGCAGCCTGAGATCTGGGGGTGCTGGGGCCACGGGAGCCACGCCATGACGGGATGACCAGCCGGAAACGGCCAGGGGCTTCCACAGTTATGGCGTGGCTCTTCCACGTCCTGCGCACTGCCCCAGCGCGTCCGCCGCAGGGCCGCCGCGGCAAAGGGGTGCGCTCCGGACGGTAGATTAGTACCTAGATGCTTTTCCCGGTTTTGCCCGCACTTTCCCCAGAAACGGATATCCCACCTGTGGTCCTTCGACTCTCCAAGCTGTTCCTGCGCACCCTGCGCGAAGATCCCGCCGACGCCGAGGTAGCCAGCCACCGGCTCCTGGTCCGGGCCGGCTACATCCGGCGGGCCGCGCCGGGCATCTACACCTGGCTGCCGCTGGGGCTGAGCGTGCTGCGCAAGGTGGAGCAGGTCATCCGCGAGGAAATGACCGCCATCGGAGCCCAGGAAGTCCACTTCCCGGCGCTGCTGCCCAAGGAACCCTACGAGGCCACGAACCGCTGGACCGAATATGGCGAGGGCATCTTCCGGCTCAAGGACCGCAAGGGCAACGACTACCTCCTGGCCCCCACGCACGAGGAAATGTTCACCCTGCTGGTCAAGGACCTGTACTCCTCGTACAAGGACCTGCCGCTGAGCATCTACCAGATCCAGAACAAGTACCGCGATGAGGCACGTCCCCGGGCCGGCCTGCTGCGCGGCCGCGAATTCATCATGAAGGATTCCTACTCCTTCGACGTCGACGACGCCGGACTGGATGCCAGCTACGCCGCCCACCGCGGCGCGTACCTGAAGATCTTCGAGCGCCTCGGCCTCGAGGTGATTCCGGTTGCTGCCACCGCCGGCGCCATGGGCGGGTCCAAGAGCGAGGAATTCCTGCACCCCACCGAGATCGGCGAGGACACGTTCGTGCGCTCGGCCGGCGGCTACGCGGCCAACGTCGAGGCCGTCACCACGGTGGTCCCGGCGGACATCGACTTCAGCAACGCCCCGGCCGCCGAAATCCGGGACACCCCGGACACGCCCACCATCGAAACGCTCGTCGACGCCGCCAACGTCCTCGTTCCGCGCGCAGAGGCCGACGGCGGCCCCTGGACCGCCGCCGACACGCTCAAGAACGTCGTGCTCGCCGTGACGCTGCCGACCGGCGAACGCCAGCTCGTCGTCATCGGCCTCCCCGGCGACCGCGGCGTCGACCTCAAGCGCGTCGAAGCGAACATTGGCTCGTTCCTGCCGATTGCCGGCGAGATCACGCTCGAAGCCGCCAACGACGACGACCTCAAGAAGCAGCCCCTGATCGTGAAGGGGTACCTCGGCCCCGGCATGTCCCTGGATGCGCCGCTGCTGGGCACCGAGGGCGCCGCCAAGATGCTCTACCTCGTGGATCCCCGCGTCGTCAGCGGCTCCGCCTGGGTCACCGGCGCGAACGAGGCCGGCAAGCACGTCTTCGGCCTCGTCGCCGGACGCGACTTCGGCTGGGACGGCGTCATCGAGTGCACCGACGTGCGCGCCGGCGACGAGGCCCCGGACGGTTCCGGTCCGCTCGAAACCGCCCGCGGCATCGAAATGGGCCACATCTTCCAGCTGGGCCGGAAGTATGCCGCGGCACTGGATCTGAAGGTCCTGGACCAGAACGGCAAGCAGGTGGTGGTGACCATGGGTTCCTACGGCGTCGGCGTCACCCGCGCCGTGGCAGCCCTGGCCGAGTCCAACCACGATGACAAGGGCCTCGTCTGGCCGCGCGCCGTCGCCCCGGCCGACGTCCACGTTGTGGCCGTGGGCCGCGGTGAGGAAATCTTCGCTGCCGCCGAAAAACTGTCCCTGGAGCTTGAAGCTGCCGGCCTCGACGTCATCTATGACGACCGCCCCAAGGTTTCCCCCGGCGTGAAGTTCGGCGACGCCGAACTCGTCGGCGTCCCCACCATCCTCGCCGTCGGGCGCGGACTCGTGGACGGCGTCGTGGAGATCAAGGACCGCCGCAGCGGCGATGCCGAGAACGTAGCCGTTGACAAGGCTGTTGACTACGTGGTCAACGCCGTGCGCAACAGCTGATGCTGCTCCGTCCTAAGCCGTACTAAGTAGTGGTCTCCGGACTCGAGTCGATCCAGCTCGGAACTGTCATCCTGATCGTCGTGGCGGGCCTGGCGGCGGGCTGGGTCGACGCCGTCGTCGGTGGCGGCGGGCTCATCCAGCTCCCGGCGATGCTCCTGGTGCCGGGCATCAGCCCGGTCCAGGCGCTGGCGACCAACAAGATGGGCTCCATCTTCGGCACTACCACGAGTGCGGTCACGTATTACGGCCGTGTCCGGCCCGATCTGCGCACCGCCCTGCCCATGGCGGGGATCGCGATGGCGGGCAGTTTCGGCGGGGCGGCGCTGGCCGCCAACCTGCCCGCGAGCGTGTTCAAGCCGATCATCGTGGTGGCGCTGATCGCCGTCGCCCTTTTCACGGCCTTCCAGCCCGGCGTCGGTGAGCTGACCAAGCTGCGCCACGAGGGGCACCGGCACTACATGGTGGCTTGCGTGATCGGCGGCGTGATCGGCTTCTATGACGGCATGATTGGCCCCGGCACGGGCTCGTTCCTGATCATCGCCCTCGTCTCGGCCATGGGCTACGCCTTCCTGGAAGCCAGCGCCAAGGCCAAGATCGTGAACATGGCCACCAACGCCGGAGCCCTGCTGTTCTTCATTCCGCACGGTGCCGTGCTGTGGGGGCTGGGGCTGCTGCTGGGCCTGGCGAACATGGCCGGCGGCTACCTCGGTGCCCGGACTGCGGTCCGGCAGGGGAGCAGGTTCATCCGGATCGTGTTCCTGGTGGTCGTGGGTGCGCTGATCATCAAGCTCGGCTCCGACGTTTGGCAAGATAACTTCGCTTAGGCCGGCAGCTCCAGCGGCTCGGGCAGGCTGGTAAAGGGACTCCCGGTCCGCTGGCCCCGGGCGTAGCATGCAGCTATGTCAGCAGGTGAGGAACGCTACCGGGATGCCCTGGAGGCCGCGGCCGGGCACGCACGCCAGTGGCTCGAGAGCCAGGGAACACGCCACATCGGGCCACAGGTCACGGCGGCCGAGCTCGCGGCCGACTTCGGCGGACCGCTGCCCAAAGCGGGCATGCCGGCCGCGGAAGTCGTGGACTATCTCGCGGCCAAGGCCGAACCCGGGCTGATGGCCATGCCGTCCGGACGGTTCTTCGGCTGGGTCATCGGCGGCACACTGCCGGCTGCCCTGGCGGCCGACTGGCTGCTCAGCGCCTGGGACCAGAATGCGGGGCTGCGCTTCGCCACGCCCGCCACCGCCGCGATCGAGGAAGCCGCCGGCAAATGGATTCTTGAGCTGCTGGATCTACCCGAAGAGTCCGGCGTCGGCTTTGCCACCGGCGCCACCATGGCCAACTTCACTTCACTCGCCGCCGCCCGCTGGCGGCTCATGGCCGATGCCGGCTGGGATCTCGACGGCGACGGTCTCGCCGGTGCGCCCCGGATCCGCTGCTTCGTGGGGCAGGAACGTCACGACACCATCGACCTCGGCCTGCGCTACCTGGGCCTCGGGCGTCCCATTGTGGTGCCCTCCGACCGTCAGGGGCGCATCATCCCGGCCGAGCTGGATTGCGCCCTGGACCTTGCGCTCGGCGCGGGGGAGGACGGCCGCCCGGTCCCTGCCCTGGTGTGCCTGCAGGCCGGCAACCTGCATTCGGGCGCCTTCGACCCCTTCGCCGAGGCCATCGCCGTCGCGAAGGCGCATGGCGCCTGGGTGCACGTGGACGGGGCGTTCGGACTCTGGGCGGCCGCCGTGCCCGAGCTGTCCGCCCTGACTGCGGGAATCGGCCTGGCCGATTCGTGGGGGACGGATGCGCACAAGACCCTCAATGTCCCCTACGACTGCGGGATCGCGATCGTGCGCGACGCCCAGGCCTTGCGGTCGGCGATGGGTCTGCGCACCAGCTACCTGATCCAGGCCTCGGACGGTGTCGGGGACCCGTTCGAGTCCGTGCCTGAACTCTCCCGCCGCGCGCGCGGCGTCCCGGTGTGGGCGGCGCTGAAATCCCTGGGCCGCGACGGCGTCGCCAGCCAGGTCCGCACGCTCGTGCAGCGGGCCGCGCAGTTGGCCGAACAGCTCGCGGCGCTGGACGGCGTCGAGGTGCTCAACGACGTCGATTACACCCAGGTGTCCCTGGCGTTCGGGGACGACGCCGTGACGCGCGCCGTGACGGAGCGGATCATCGGCGACGGCCGGGTCTGGATGTCCGGTTCACACTGGCAGGACCGCGATATCCTGCGAATCTCGGTAAGCAACTGGAGCACGGACGACGCCGACGTCAGAGTCGCCGTCGACGCCGTCCGCGACGCATTGGCGGCCGTACGGGGCTAACCGCGGGGATTATCCGGTTACGCGGATCCGAAAGATGTGGACGGCGGTCACCTTGTATTCAGGGCACCCCGTAACTTCATCCTCCACGGAAGATGTCAGGCTGTTCACCGTTGCCCCGGGGAAGTGGAAGCCCGCGAACACCTGGCCCGGTTCCATATCGTCCGTGATCCTGACCCGCAGGACCGCCGTTCCATGCCGGCTGCCCAGCCGGACAAGATCACCGTCGCGGACGCCCAGTGCCGCCGCGTCCCCGGGTTCGACGTCGACCGTCTCTTCTGCGAGCAGGCGCAGGTTGTGCGTCCGACGGGTCATGCTGCCGGAGTTGTAGTGCTCTCCTCTGCGCCCGGTGATCAGCAGGAACGGGAACTCCGCGTCGCATTCCTCGCCCGGCGGCAGATAGGGCCGGGCGGCCAGGTGCGCCAGGCCGTCCGGCGTGGCGAACCGGTCCTGATAGAGCCGTGGTGTTCCGGGGGAATCGGCAGACCCGCACGGCCAATGCAGCGGGCCGTCCCGGTCCAGGCGTGGGTGCGAGATTCCACCGAACAGCGGCGCCACTGTGGCACATTCCGCCATGGCCTCCGCCGGTGTGGCGCAACCGAGGTCCGCCCCCATGCGGGCAGCGACGGCGTGCAACACGGCGAAGTCCGTGCGGACGCCGGCCGGGGGCGCCACGGCTTCCCGGACCCGCTGGAAGCGCCGGTCGAAATTGACGAAGGTGCCGTCCTTCTCAAGCCAGGCGGCCACCGGGAAGACGACGTCCGCCGCTGCTGCCGTGGGGGAGAGGAACAGATCGTTGCAGATCACCAGCGGGCAGGCAGTCAAGGCCGCCCGCACCGACGTGCTGTCAGGGTCCGTGGCGAGCACGTCCTCCCCGATCACCCACAGCGCTTTCAACGCCCCGTTCCGGGCGGCCTCGAACATCTGCGGGATCCGAAGCCCGGGTCGCGGCGGCACATCGGCCTGCCATGCCACGGCGCACCGGTCCCGCGCTGCGGGGTCCAGGACCTTCTGGTAGCCGGGCAGCAGGTCGGGCAGGGCCCCCATGTCCGACGCGCCCTGGACATTGTTCTGCCCGCGCAGCGGGTTCACCCCTGCGCCGGCACCGGGCCCCACGGCGCCGCGCAGGAGGGCCAGATTGGACAGAGTCCGGACACCGTCCGTGCCGTGCCGATGTTCGGTCACTCCGAGTCCGTAGAAGATTGCCGGAGCCGCCGCCTGGCCGTACATCACAGCCGCCCGCACCAGGTCCTCCGCCGGGACACCGGAGATGCCTGCGACACGCTCCGGCGGATAGTCGCCTAGCAACGCCAGCAGCTCCTCGTAGCCGCTTGTGTGCGCGTCAAGGAAGTCGGTGTCCACGAGTCCCTCGCGGGCCAGGACGTGTGCGAGGCCATTAAACACGGCCACGTTGGTACCCGGCCGGGGCCGAAGGTGGATGTCGGCGTGCCGGGCCAAAGAGGTGCGCCGGGGATCCACCACCACCAAGCGGACGCCGTCCATGACCCGCTGGAAAATCCGGGAACCGACGACCGGGTGCGCCGCCGTGGGATTGGCGCCTGCCAGGAGGACCGCGTCGCACCGGTCGAGGTCATCGAACGGGTTCGTCCCGCCGCCCAGGCCAAACGTGGCGGCCAGGCCGGCCGCCGAGGGGGCGTGGCAGAGCCGGGCGCAGTTGTCCACGTTGTTGGTCCCCATGAGGGCCCGGGCGAACTTCTGGGCCAGGTAGTTCTCCTCGTTCGTGGCCCGGGCCGAGGAGATGAGGGCGAATCCGTCCGGGTCCGCATCCCGAATTTCGGACAGCCTGGCGGCCACGTAAGTCGTCGCCTCCTCCCAGGACGCTGGCGTCAGGGTTCCGTCCCTGCGGATCAGCGGGGTGGTCAGACGGTCCGCGGAACCGAGGAACCCATGGGCGAACCGTCCTTTGACACACGCGTGGCCGCGATTCACCGAGCCGTCAGCAGCGGGCCGGACGGTCATGATCACGTTGTCACGGGTGGCGACCTCCAGGTTGCAGCCGACCCCGCAGTACCCGCAGGTTGTGCGCGTCTGCCGTTCGATCGGCAGCAGATTGAGCAGCCCGGGCTCGGAGAGCGCGCCGGTGGGGCAGGTGTCCACGCACGCCCCGCACGAGACACAATCGGACTCCGCCCAGGGACCCCCGGTTCCCGGCGCCACCACCGTGGCGGCTCCGCGGCCCACGAGGGTCAGGGCGAACGTGCCCTGGATCTCTGCGCACGCGCGGACGCACCGCCCGCAGGCGATGCAGAGGTCGCGGTCAAGCTTGACGTACGGGTGGGAGTGGTCAACTCCGCGCTCCGGTGGCACGACCGAACCGGCCGGGGCAGTCACCCCGTAATCGGCGCATTGCCGGACCAGTTCGCTGCGGTCGGCGGGGACATCCAGCGCCCGGGCGGGCAGCCCCGCGACGATGGCCCGCAGGGCCTCACGCCGCATCGCCCGGGACGCCTCGACAGTGATGCGCAGTCCGTCCTCGGCCGGGGTGCTGCAGGCGGCCGCCGGCACGAGGCCACCGTTGTGAGCCGGTCATCGTGGCACAGCGTCGGGAGGGCCAGGCCGGCCGCCCGCACCGCGTCGAGCACCGTAGCACCGGCGGCAACCTCGACCTGACGGCCGTCGACCAGGAGTTTCACGACCGCCATCCATCCAGTCCGTAGACGCGGGCGAGGCTTCGCACCGCGGCCGGCACCCGGCGGCCGAAAGCGCACAGGCTGCCCGCCGCCATTGTGCGCAGCACTTCGCTGCGTTCGCGGCGAATGTCCTGGTCATCCGGCCGCTCCGACAAGGCCCGGCCGCGCCATGCCCCCACCCGGCAGGGCGAGCATTGGCCGCAGCTCTCCGCGGCGGCAAAGTCCCACAGGTTCCGCAGCACTTGGCTGCCGGACAGCCTGTCATCGAAGGCGACGATTCCTGCGTGGCCGAGGGCTGCTCCGTGCCTGGTCAGCGCGGCATCACTCAGCGGCACATCCATGTCCTCGGGGCCGACGAAGCCGCCTAGGGGTCCGCCGATTTGAAGGGCGCGCAGTGTTGCACCGTCCCGAAGGCCGCCGCCGAGATCCTCCACGATCCGCCTCACCGGCGTGCCGATCTCCACCTCGTAGGCGCCGGGCCGGAGGAACCGTTCGGACAGGCAAGCGACCACTGTGCCGGCTTCATCCGCGGTCCCCATCGCCGCGTACGCTGGTCCGCCGTGCTGCACTATCCACGGCACCGCGCTGAGGGTTTCCACGTTGTTGACCACCGTGGGCCAGCCGTGGAGTCCGCGCGCGGTGGGAAACGGCGGACGGGGCCGCACGACGCCGCGCAGACCTTCGAGCCCGTTCAGCAGGGCCGTTTCCTCACCGGAGACGTACGACCCTGCGCCAACAGCTACGTGGACCTCCAGGCTGAATCCGCTGCCTCCCACGTCCGGGCCGAACTGCCCGGCAGTGCGTGCCTCGAGCAGCGCTTCCTGCAGGCGGGCGACCGCGTCGGGATACTCTGAGCGGACAAACACGACGCCGGTGGCTGCACCGACGGCGAAGCAGGCAAGGGCAAGACCTTCGAGCACACGGTGCGGGTCCCGTTCCATGAGCAAGCGGTCCGCAAAGGAACCGGGGTCGCCCTCATCGCCGTTTGCCACGACCACCCGCGGTGCAGGGTGCTCCAGTGCGGCCCGCCATTTCGCGGCGACGCGGAAGCCGGCCCCTCCCCGTCCCTTCAGCCGGGCGGATTCGACCTGGCTGAGGACAGCTTCGGGTGTTCCTGAGGCCACGACGGCGGGCCAGACCGACCAAGGTGTCGACGCTCCGAGCAGTCCGGCGGTCACTACGGGGAACGTACTGTCCCGGTACACCGGGATGGGCGGGGCTTTCTGCGGTGACGTTCCCAGCAATTGAGCCGGCAGGTCGGCCCCGGCACACGCGTTCTCGCCGTCGAGGGCTGCCGGTCCGCAGAAGCAGTAGCCGAGGCAACGCACTTCCTGGAGTGATAAGGCGCCGTCCGAACTTCGGCTCCCCGCCTCCACTCCCAGGGCAGCCTCCACGTCCGCCATGTGCCTGCCTCCGGACGCCGCGAAGCAGGCGGCTGCGCCGCAGACCCGGACGTGCCGGGTTCCGCGCGGTGCGGAGAAATCGGCGAAAAACGAGGCCGGTCCCTCGGCCGCTGCCGCGGGGAGCCCGAGCGCGCGGGCAATCGCGGCAGGAGCAGCGTCCGGGGTGCGGAGCATGGTCCTGACGTCCCCGATCGGCCGCCCGAAGCGGGCCGCATACCGGAGGAACGGATCGTCATAGTTCCGGTACTCCTGCCCACCGGGGTCGGCGGCTGAGCGCCCGCCAGGGGAATCGTGCATGCATCCAGCCTTCTCCCCGGGACCCCCAGTCGGGGAAGAGCCTAAAGACCCCGGAAGGTGAAGTGCCTCCGGAACGGGCCGGCCCTAGCGTCGATCCTCCGCCCAGTGGGCCGGGTCCTCGCCCGGTCCGGGCAGCTCCTGCGGAGCGGGCAGGCCGGGAAGCGTCCGGCCCGCCAGCGTGCTCGCCACCCACAGCGATCGGGCCAGATCGCCGTCGTGGTGACGCTGCGAGGCGTACCCCAGGGCGTTCTCCACCTCGCGGACCAGGCTCCACTGCCGGGCGGTCTCGGCGTCCAGACCGGCGGCCGCACTGAAATCCCCGCAACGTGCGAGCAGGGCCCGTCCGGGATCTTGCTGCGGCAACTCGCGGAGCCTGTTCCACAGCACGGGGGCCACGGCAAATTCGGCCTCGCCGATCATGGGCTGGGGATCGATCGCAGCGTACGGCTCCAGCCCCGCCGGCGCGTCCTGACGGGTGCCCGGTCCCGGCACGCCGGGCCGGGCGAGGATATTCAAGTAGTGCAGGTCTGCGTGGACCAGGACGTCCTTGCCTGACCGCCTGCCCACGGCGCCGCGGGTCTGGCAGACCTCAAGCGCTGCCTCGAGCAACCACCGGGGAAATGGCCGCGCCAGCTGCTCCCATGTCGCGGGGAGTTCATCGCTCCACTGTTCAGCCCGGGCCGCCACATGGTCGATTTCCTGCCACCCGGGCCGGTCATCGGGGACCACGCTGAGCTGGCGGACCACGCCGCCCCACACCGTCACCGCCGTTTCCAAAGGGACATCCAGGAGGGAGCGGCAGGCATCCAGGCGCTCCAGGAGCAGGGCGCAGGATCCGGCGTCGGCGGCCAGGAGCCTGACGGCGCCATGGCCTCCCCACAGGGCGAGGGCGTGGTGTTCGCGGGTGGCCTCCTCATGCGGGAAGGCCACCTTCAGCACAGCCAGGCTGCCGTTGCCGCCGGATCCGTCCCCGTCCCGGCGCCGGACGGGGATGACGACGCCGCCGTGACCGTTCCACGGAAGGGCGCCCGGCTCCAGATCCGGCAGAAGCTCCCACTGCTCGAGGAATTGTCCGATCAGGCCAGGAAGTGATGCCAGCCAGGCACGTCCGTCAGGCGTGCGGGAGTAGCGGCGGGAAAGATCGGGCGGGATGGGGACGTCTGGGATGGGGCTCACGGGACCTATCGTAGGCGCCGGAGTGCATGCTGCCGGCTTGGCAGGTGCCAGGTTGGCGCCGCGGCCCTAGACGATGCCGCTCGCGCCGAGCGCGTTGCCGATCGCGAACGTGGCCACCAGCGCTGCGGCGCCGCCAATCACCACGCGGATGGCTGCCCTGAGCTTCGAGCCGCCGCCTATCCACGCGCCGACGGCGCCGGTGGCCGCCAATGCTACGAGCACGGCCACGAAGGTCAGCGGGATCCTGATGTTTTCCGGCGGGAGCAGGATGGCCAGCATGGGTAGGATCGCGCCAATGAGGAAAGCGATGGCAGAAGCGAACGCCGCGTGCCACGGACTCACGATGTCGGTTTCGTCAATGTGGAGTTCGGCTGAGAGGTGCGCGCCGAGGGCATCGTGTGCCGTGAGCTCCTTGGCCACCGTCCGTGCCGTCGCGGGGCTCAGTCCTTTGCCCTGGTAGATCGCGGCGAGTTCCTCGAGCTCCTCCTCGGGTTGTTCCGCCAGTTCCCGGCGCTCCTTCTCGATCAAGGCGTGCTGGCTGTCCTTCTGGCTGCTGACGGAGACGTATTCGCCGAGGGCCATCGAGATGGCGCCGCCCACGACGCCTGCGACGCCCGCGACCAGGATCGGCCCGGTGTCCGTCGTGGCGCTGGCGACACCGACGACGATCGCGGCGACCGAGACGATGCCGTCATTGGCCCCCAGGACGCCCGCGCGGAGCCAGTTGAGGCGGTGCGCGATGTCGTTGTGGTGCGGCTCGTTCTCGTGCAGGGTTGCGGCGCCGGTCGTGTCCATGACTACAGCAAATCACCCGGGCCAAAGGCATGCCAGTATTCCGAGGCTAACCAAAATAAGCCGAGGCTTGGTCGCGTGCTCAGTTTGCCGGCTGTGACGGCGGCGTGGTGGGTTCCAGGCCCGGCAGCGTGGCGGGGTCAAGGCCCGGCAGGGCGCCGGGATCCGTGCCCCACAGCACGGCCCGCTTCCCGGCACCGAGCAGGGCCGCGATGGCCCACTGCCGGGTCTCACCTTCGCTCAGGGCCACGAGGTCGCCGTACGCGGGCAGCGCGGCGGCCTCCAGGCTGCCGAGGCCGGCGGCTGGGGAGGCCAGGAAGGACTGACCCAGCGTGTAGCCGGCCTCCCGCGGCGGAACAGTGGAGCAGTGCAGCCGGCTCAGCAATTCCGCGCCGCCGAGGAGCGCGTCATGGCGGGCCAGTTCCTCGGCCGCGGATTTCGCCGCGGCGCCGCCGAGCCGGGGCAGCGCCACCTGGTAGCCGTAGATGGTCTGCGCTTCGGTCCGGACCACCGCCGCCAGGGCACCGCCGAGGCCGGCCGCGGCCGCGGACTGCCCTGCCGAGGACTGCCCGGGACCGGGCTGCCCGGCGGAGGACTCGGCGGCACCGGATTGCGGAGTCGCGGACGGGGACGGGCATGTGCCGGACAGCCGCGGTGCGGCCACGTCGACGGCCGGCGCCGCCGTCCCGGTGCCGGCGGCGAGGGCGGTAGCCTGCAGCAGCTGGGCGGTGCCGACTGCAGCCAACAGCCGTGCAATGCCGCCGTCGGCCACGGCAGCGTCTGCGAGGCGCTGGTTCCCGCTGTCCGCGAGAGCCGCCACGAGCCCGGCGGCGGTCGAAGGCAGGGGTGCGGCGGTCGCTCCGGCACTGGACTGGCCGGCACTGGACTGGCCGGCACTGGTCTGGCCGGCACTGGTCTGGCCGGAAACGGACGGAGCCGTTGAGGCGGAGGAAGTTGCCGGGGCCGGGGGCGTTGCCCGGCCGGAGTCAGCGGCCGCTGCGCTGGCTGCGTCCGCAGGACTTTCCCCCGGTGCCAGCAGGGCCTGCGCCTGGGTTGTCAGCAAGGTCACAGTCCGTTCGACGGCGGGGTTCCCGGCACCGGCCGAAGGGCCGTCCGCGCTGCCCGCCGGGCTGTCTTTTGAACCGTCTTGCTTCGCGGTGCCAAGCTGGCTGCCAGCGTCCTTCAACCGCACGGTGTCTGCCAGTGCAGCGGCGCGCGCCTGTTCGGAAAAGGGCGGATCCGCAGGTTCCGGCGGCCGGGCCGGCATCAGGACCACCCCCAGGCTCACCACCACCAGGGCGAGGCACAACAGCAGCACGTAGCGGGGGAGCGACCGGGGAAAGGGATCCTGCCATCGCTTTTCCCTGGTGTCGTCGTTCACAACAGACCATGTTGTCATGCCGGCCCGGAACACGTGCACCACACCGCCCGGAAAATCGCTAGGCTAGTACACACAACATTATCTAGCGGGAGGCGGCCGGCATCATGACGAACGCAGAAGCCACGACTTCAACAGACCGGACCGGGACGGGGAAGGCTGAAGCCGCACCCGTTCAAAATGTCGAGGCCGAGCGCCTTCACGCACTCCTGGAACCCGCAGTGCTGGCGAACCGGCTGTATCTGGAGGACGTATCCATCCATGTCGCCGGCGCCAACCGGGTGGTCCACGTAGTGGTGGACCTGCCCCAGGAGGAGACCGGCGGCGTCGGGCTCGACGTCATCGCGGAGATTTCCAAGACCCTCTCCGACACCCTGGACAACGACCCCAGCATGGACGCGCGCCCCTATGAGCTCGAGGTCTCCTCACCCGGCGTCGGACGTCCACTGACGGAGGAGCGGCACTGGCACCGCGCCCGCGGACGGATGGTCAACGTGAACGTGATCCAGGGTGACAACGTCACCGGCAGGGTCCAGTCCGTGGATGATGGGGGAGTCACCCTCGTCCCGGAAATTGCCGTCAAGAAGGGCATGAAACCCAAACAGGGTGAACCCGTCAAGCTTCCTTTCGACAGGATCCGCAGCGGAAAAGTCGAGATAGAGTTCAGCCACCTCGAAGAGGCCGGTCTGGAAAAAGCAAACAATGGACCTTCTGAGGAGGCCTGATGGATATTGACATGAGCGCGCTGAGACTTCTGGAGCGTGAGCGTGAAATCCCGCTGGATCTCCTGATTCCGACGATCGAGCAGGCCCTGCTGGTGGCCTACCACAAGACCCCCGGCGCCTTCGAAAAGGCCCGTGCCGAGCTCGACCGCAAGAGCGGCCACGTGACCATCTGGGCCACCGAGATCGACGACGACGGCGCCCCGATCGGCGAATTCGAGGACACCCCCGCGGGCTTCGGACGCATCGCGGCGAGCACCGCGCGGCAGATCATCCTGCAGCGCCTCCGGGACGCTGAGGACGACAACGTGCTGGGCCAGTTCAAGGGCCGAGAAGGTGAGCTCGTGGCCGGCACCATCCAGCAGGGCAACAACCCGCACATGATCCAGGTCAACCTGGGCACGGTGGAGGCACTGCTGCCGCCGCCCGAGCAGGTTCCCGGCGAGAAGTACATCCACGGCAACCGGCTGCGCGCCTTCGTGATCGACGTCCACCGCGGCACCAAGGGCCCGTCCATCACGCTGTCCCGCTCCCACCCCGGGCTCGTCCGGAAGCTCTTCGAACTCGAAGTTCCCGAGATCGCGGACCGTTCGGTCGAGATCGTGGCGCTTGCCCGCGAGGCCGGCCACCGCACCAAGATCGCCGTCAAGGCAAACACCCCCGGCGTCAATGCCAAGGGTGCCTGCATCGGCGAAATGGGTTCTCGTGTCCGGGCGGTCATGACGGAACTGAACGACGAAAAGATCGACATCGTTGACTACAACGACGATCCGGCGACCTTCATCGCCAGCGCCCTCTCGCCGTCGCGCGTGAACTCGGTCACGATCACCGACGAGGCGACCCGTTCTGCACGGGTGGTCGTTCCCGACTACCAGCTCTCCCTGGCCATCGGCAAGGAGGGCCAGAACGCCCGTCTCGCCGCCAAGCTCACGGGATGGCGAATCGACATCGTCTCCGACGCCGCCGTCAACACCGGCAAATAGCTCGCAAGCGCGCAGCGCACGAACACAGGCGCCGGGCCGCCGTCGTGGCCCGGTGAGCGTGTGCACTCTCACGGGTCAGCCGTGATTTCCAAGCTGACCGGCACGCCTGGGTTCGGGACCCGGGCGCCGGAGGGGCTAGAATAGAAGATGACCGCGCCTAACGGCCGGTATCCGTGTGTCTTTGGCGCGTCTGGGTTTTCCCAGATTCCCGGGACGCGGTGATTCACCAAGCAGTTAAACTGGCAGGAAGATACTCGAACGTGGCACATGTGCAACACCTCGGGAATCAGCCGCAGCGCACTTGTATCGGATGCCGACAAAAAGGGTCGCGGTCGGAGTTACTCCGGCTCGTCGCCGGCGCCGGTGGTTCGTCCGCCGTCGTGGTGGATGAACGACGCCGGATGGCTGGCCGGGGAGCATGGCTGCACCCCAGCGAAAAGTGCCTGGCACTGGCGGTCAAACGTCGAGCGTTCGGTCGCGCCCTCAAGGGCGCAGCCGGTACAGCTGATGTGGAACGCCGGATCACTGCCGGCACGGAAGCCGTGGGCACCCCGGTGGCCGCAGCAACAACCGTCCAACCTGAAAGCGGGTCAGAAAACTGATGGAAACCCGATGAGTTCCCAGCGATGAGTGCGCAACGATGACAACTTTGTTGCGCTCTGCAATGGGCCTTTCAGCTGCATTCGCGGCGGAGGCCCGCAGTAAGAAGTAGACGGTTCGTGCCTGGCTCGGTGCGGACCGAGACAGGAGAAATGTGGCCAAGGTCCGCGTACATGAGCTTGCTAAAGAGCTCGGTATTACTTCCAAAGATGCAGTAACCAAACTGCAGGAACTGGGCGAATTCGTTCGCTCCGCCTCGTCAACTATCGAGGCTCCCGTTGTGCGGAAACTGCGCAACGCTTTCCCCGACGCCCCCGC